>JAZSME010000075.1:0-16429 GCA_045535715.1 Ruminococcus sp.
TCCTGCGTAGCCTGCACCTTCTCCGCAGGGATAAAGACCTCCGACGCTTAAACTCTCAAAGTTTTCGCCTCTGAGGATCCTTACCGGAGAAGAACTTCTGGTTTCTGCACAGGTAAGTACAGCACCCATATCAGAGAAAAGTTCGGTTCTCTCTGAAAGGGAAGAAAGACCTTCCTTCAATGAGTCGCTGATAAATTTTGGATAAATATCGCTAATATCAGTCATTTCATATCCGGGTCGTATACTTGGAATAGTCTTATTATTAACCTTTCCCGATTTTTTGAGAAACGATCCGATCTCCTGAGTAGGAGCAATATATCCGCCGATTTTATTAAAAGCTTTCCGTTCAATTTCCCGCTGAAGTCTCATTCCGTCAAGAATATCACCGCAGTTGAAGTCTTTTGGAAGAACGCTGACCAGAACAGCGCTGTTGGAATTCACAGCATCTCTCATATACATACTCATACCGTTAGTGCAGAGCATTCCTTCCTCGCTTGATGCGTTTACAACATATCCTCCGGGACACATACAGAAGGTGTAGACTCCTCTTCCGTCTTTCAGATGAGTGCTGATCTTATAGTCAGCAGCCTTAAGCTTATCTTTGAATCTTCCATACTGGACTTCATTGACGTAATCTCTGTTGTGCTCAATTCTGGCGCCGATAGAAAAAGCTTTTTGTTCCATTTGAACCGATTTATTTCTGAGCATTTCAAAGGTGTCACGGGCACTGTGCCCAATGGCTAGTACCACAGTATCTGTTTCTATGGTTTCTGTATATCTGTTTTTGATAACCGATACTGAGTTAATTTTTCCGTTATTAACGGTGAAGTCAGAAAATTTTGTGTTGAACATAAACTTTCCGCCCAGAGAAACAATCTCTTCTCTTATATTCTTTATGGCGATTTTAAGCATATCCGTTCCGATATGGGGCTTTGCGTTTGTAAGAATATCTTCGGGAGCTCCGTGTTTTACAAATTCGGACAGAATAAAGCCAGAGCGAAAATCCTTTGTACCGGTATTTAGTTTTCCGTCAGAAAATGTGCCAGCCCCGCCTTCGCCGAACTGCACATTGGAATTTTCCTTGAGACTACCGTTTTCCCAGAAAAGCTCAACCGTCCTGCTGCGGTTTTCAACGTTTTCTCCTCTCTCAACTACAATGGGTCTTGCTCCACTTCTTGCAAGGAGCAGGGCACAGAAAAGACCCGCAGGACCGCTTCCTACAACAACAGGGGAGTAACAGAGCTTCTTGTCGCTTTCAAAATTATACTCCCTTGTGGTTTCAATGGTTGCGTTGATTTTAGGATTTTTAGCAAGTTTTTGCTCGTTGCCGTTTACGCTGACTCTGAGAGTGGCAACGTAATGAACGTCAGATTTTTTTCTTGCATCAACGCTGATTTTCCTGATGGTTGCTGATTTTATATCAGAAGCAGGAATTCGCAGTTCTTTAGAAGAGATACTGATCAAAGTTTCATCGTTGTATTCAATTGGTAATCGAAGGTTATTCAGAATCAACATATTTCACAAATCCTTTTAGCGGCTTGTGCGGCACTCATAAATGCAAAGTGGAGATTAAGTCCGCCGCAATCTCCGTAGATATCAATAATTTCCCCGATGAAAAAGAGTCCCTTCACAAGTCTGCTTTCCATAGAGCCCCAGTCAATTTCCTTGCCGTAGATTCCGCCGGAGGCAACCTGTGCCTTTGAGAAGTCGTCTGAGGGGATTGCTTTGAAGGTCCAGTTGTTTATTGTGTGGGCAAGGGACTTAATTGAATCGTCGGTTATATCTTTTGCCCTATCCGAGGGGGAAAGGCTGCATTCTTTAAGAAGAGCTATACCGATCATTTTGTGGAAAAGCCCACAGAAGAGCTCTTCATTTGATGAATCAGCAGGGAGTAGTTCTCTTTTCTTTTTCAGTATATCTGCTATTTCATCTTCACTTAATTGAGGCAAAAGCGAAATCGATATACTTGTATCTTCTTTGATGTTTGCAAGTCCTGAGAGATTGAATATACAGATGCCTGAAAGCGCATTTTCGGTAAACTGGATTTCACCGTATTCTTCTTTCAGTATTCGTTCACCTGACATCAGAGTTACTTTTCCTGTAACTCTGACACCCTTTAAGGCTTTGAGCGAGTTGCTCTTTACGTTAATGGGACAAAGCGCAGGAGAAAGAGCTTTTGTACTGTGTCCTGCTTTCTGAGCAAGACTGAGCATTTTCGAGTCAGAACCAAGAGAAGGGGTTGCTTTACTGCCGGTTGCTATTACGAGATATCGGGATGTAAAGCTGTTTTCGGGAGTTCTGACACTATATAGCCCTTTATTTTTATGAAATCCCGTAATTTCACATTCTGTTAATACGTCAACGCCATATTTTCTCAGATTTATTCTGAGTACATCAAGAACAGTGCTGGCTTGTTTTGAAAGGGGATAAACACGACCTGCTTCGTCACTTGTGGTGTAAAGTCCCATTTCTTCAAACATTCCGATTATAGTCTTGGTGGAGTATTCGCCCAGAAGCTTTGATGCACCTGTTTTGAAACTTCCGTGATACATACTATCGTCAATATTTAGATTCGTAAGGTTGCATCTTCCGTTTCCGGTTGCAAGAAGCTTTTTCCCGATTCTCTGTTGCTTTTCGAGAATAAGAACAGAAAGAGAGGGGTTATGCTTTTTTACGTTGATTGCGCAGAAAATACCGGAAGCACCGCCACCTGCTATTATTACATCGTAATAGTTTTTCACTTTATACACCTCTTATCAAAAGGATAAAAGAGAAGGGCAATCAGGAAGATTGCCCATTTAATCAGAAAACATTTGTTACAAGCCAGGGAATAAGATAGAAAATGCTTGTCATAATCGCGGCTGCAAGAAATACACCGAGAACAATGCTTATAACAGATTCCTTAAGCTTCATCTTCATAAGTACAGCAATGAGAGCACCTGTCCAGGCTCCTGTGCCGGGAAGAGGGATTCCGACAAACAGAAGGAGACCCAACCTTTTATATTTAGTGATTTTTTCGGATTTGCTCAAAGCTTTTTCCTCGAGCTTATCTATAAACTTGTGAAATCTTGTGTTTTTAAGTAAATCGAAGATTTTTTCAATGAAGAGAAAGATGAACGGAATGGGCAGAAGATTTCCGATGATGCTTATGGGAACTGCAAGATAGGGAGTGAGTCCGAAGCATCGTGCAACAATTACGCCGCCCCTGCATTCGAGAATAGGGAAAAGAGATACCACAAAAGTAATCAATGCGGCAATAGGATCACTTACGTTTCCAAACCAGCCGGCAATGGATTCTGCAATAGCGTCTGTCATATCTACACCTCAATTAAACAATATATCACAATTATATTATATTTCCGGATAATTTACAAGAGATAAATTGACATATTTGCTCAAATTAGATAAAATAAAAAGGATAAGGAAGTGAGCGTTTGATATCATCAAAAAAAGAAATAATCCTCAGACTTGTTCTGGGCGTTTTAATACTTTCTCTTATTGCGTTTATTTTTACAATGTCACTTGCAGATGCAAGCACATCCACAAAAGAAAGCTCCTGGGTGTTGAATCTTCTCAATGGTTTTCTGGAGTTTTTCGGTCTGAGTTTTAGGTTTTCACATGGTTTCGTGAGAAGTCTTGCTCATTTCCTTGAGTTTGGTCTTTTAGGCTTTCTTTCTTATTTTTTTGTTCTTACATATAAGAAGAAGCTGTTTGTGTGTCTTTCTGCACCCCTTCTGTTTACTCTGCTGATAGCGACTGTCGATGAAATTATTCAGCTCTTTTCAGAGGGCAGAGCGTTTCAGTTTACAGATATTCTCACAGATATTTCCGGTGGAGCCCTTGCAATACTGTTTGCTTGGGTTCTGTCGTCAATGGTAACACACATTAAGAATAAAAAGGAGTTAAATAATGTCACAGACCACAAATAAAATGGGCACCACACCGGTGTTCAAGTTAATTATGCAGATGAGTTTGCCTGCAATGTTTTCCATGATGATTCAGGCTTTTTACAACATTGTAGACAGCTTTTTTGTCAGTATGTACGATCCCACCAACGCTGCATTAAATGCTATCAATATCGCATATCCTCTTCAGCTTTTGCTTATAGCTTTTGTTGTGGGTACCGGCGTGGGAGTTAACTCTCTTATAGCGAGAAAACTTGGTGAGGGAGACAACAAGTACGCTCAGAAAGTTGCAATGACAGGAATCGTGCTGGGTATTGCCACATGGGCGATATTCCTTCTTATCGGCATTTTTGGCTCCAAGGGCTTTATAAGTCTCTTCACAGACGAAAGTAATACTAACATCATAAACTATGGTGTTGATTATATTTCAATTGTCCTCATCTTTTCGTTGGGAAGTTTTATTCAGGTTGTAATTGAGAAATCTATTCAGGCTACCGGTAATATGATATTTCCCATGATTTCACATTTAATTGGTGCAATTACAAATATTATTCTTGATCCCATATTTATTTTTGGTATTGATGGTATTATCCCTGAGATGGGCGTGAAGGGTGCAGCTATCGCAACTGTTATCGGACAATGGCTCGCAATGATTTTCCTTATTGTTGCAGTTTCAGTTAAAAAGTTTGTGATAAAATTTACATTCAAGGAATTCAGACTCAGTCTCAGGGTGATAAAGGAGATTTACATTGTCGGTCTCTCAGGAATCATTATGCAGGCAATAGGCTCGGTTCTTATGGCAGGTATCAATTTTATCATCAAGATTGCGCCATCTCCCGAACATGTAAGAACTGCTGCGCAGACAGTATATGGTCTTTATTTCAAGATCCAGAGCTTTGTGTTTATGCCGGTTTTCGGACTCAATCAGGGAGTTTCTCCCATTATCGGTTTTAACTACGGCGCAAGGAACAGAAAGAGAATGCTTACTGCTCTTAAGTATGCTCTGATGATTTCTTTTACAATTATGTGTTTAGGAATGATATTATTCCATACCTTCCCGAAAGAGATACTATCTATTTTCAACGCAGAAGACGAGGTAATGACCATAGGTGTGAAAGCACTCAGAAGAATCAGCCTTTGTTTCCTTCCTGCTTCTGTCGGCATTATTCTCACCGCACTTTTTCAGGCGGTTGGCAAGGGCTTCAGAAGCCTTATAATGTCCTTCCTCAGACAAATGATTCTTATCCTTCCTCTTGCTTATTTCCTATCTAAAGTCAGCCTGGAGTCCATGTGGTATGCTTTCCCGATAGCAGAGATTGTGGCAATGACCGTTGCCGTTATTTTCTATTTGGATCTGTATAAAAAGGAATTTTCAAGACTTGGTAAATAATAGAATATCCCTGCATATATTTTAGCAGGTGATATTATGGACAACTACGATACTTTAAACTCAGAGCTTTTAGACGAAAACGAGAAATGGATAAATCTCAATAGTCCCGTTTCTCTGAGAAAAATTCAGGAATCAGAGCCGAATGAAGATGACAATGGAAAAAAGTCAGTAAGGAGACGGGGGATTTCATTACCGGTATTAACCTTTCAGCTTTTTGTGACCCTCAGTATCCTTATTTTCCTGTTTGTATCTAAATCCTTCTTTCCTCAATTATTTCATAGCACAATGAATGTTTATGAAAAGGAAATGAATCGTGAAATGATTTCAGATGGGGATTTTTACAGCAGAGATTACTCGCAATTCTTCTCATCCTCACCCGATGAAGCCTAGAATGATCAGGCTGAGGCTCGGGTCTCTTGAGATCAGAATATCTTTCTTTTCCTTTGCAGTCATGACTTTTGCCGTCTTTATCTCAGGAAAGGACAACTTGATATTTCTTTGTCTTCTGTCAAGTTTACTTCATGAACTCTCTCATCTTTTCTTTATTGTGCTGTTTTCAGGAGGAGTCCGTTCGGTAACTCTGAGTGCAGAGGGAATGACGATTTCTCAAAAAGAGTCGATTTATTCTATCTCTCAGGAATTTATTATTTCAATTTCGGGAGTTTTTGTTAATATTCTGTTAGGTTCTGTTTGCTATTTTATAAGCAAAGCTTACGATTTTTCGAAGTTATTTGATTTCTCCATGTGCAATCTTTGTCTCGGTGCTTTCAACGCTCTGCCGCTTCAGACTCTTGACGGTGGGCAAGCGCTGATGCTGATTCTCGGACAAAGGTTTGATTATCGTATTTGTCAGCGTCTGATGAATATACTTTCATTTATTCTTCTGGTTCCCATAATGATATCAGGAGTGTGTGTGTTGTTTGAATCAAGATACAACTACTCGTTGTTGATTGTGTCAATATATCTTATTTTTGTAATTACATCAAAGGAAATGCGGTGATTTTTTGTATAGCAAGGAAGTTGAAAAAATACTTTTAAAGGTTCAGAAACCGGGAAGATATACCGGTGGTGAACTCAACTGTGTTATCAAAGATAAAGAGAAGGTGGACCTAAGATTTGCTTTCTGTTTCCCTGATACATACGAGATCGGTATGTCTCATCTTGGTATGAAGATTCTTTACAGCCAGTTTAATGCTCAGGAGCATATCTGGTGTGAAAGAGTCTTTGCACCCTGGATTGATATGGAAGAGCTTATGATTGAGAAGAATATTCCTCTCTATGCTCTGGAAAGCGGTGACCCTCTGAGTGAATTTGATTTTATCGGATTCACTCTCCAGTATGAGCTTTCCTATACAAATGTTCTTAATATGCTTAAGCTTGGCAATATTCCTCTTCTCTCAAAAGACAGAACTGAGCTCAATAATATCGTTGTTGCAGGCGGTACCTGCACATCAAACCCCGAACCTTTGGCTGATTTTATTGATATCTTCTTTATCGGAGAAGGCGAAGAAGTAGACCTTGAGGTAATGGAACTTTACAGAAACTGTAAGAAACAAGGCAAATCCAAGGATGAGTTTCTGCGTCTTGCTGCAAGTATTGAGGGCGTGTATGTTCCTGCTCTGTATGATGTTGAGTATAATGATGACGGAACTATCAAGGCCTTCATACCCAAAGACGGCGCTCCTGAAAAAGTAAGCAAGAGAATAATGATGAATATGGATGAAAGTTATTTTCCTGATACATTTGTTGTTCCTCTTGTTGAAATCGTCCACGACAGAGCTGTTTCCGAAATCTTCAGAGGATGTATTCGCGGATGTCGATTCTGCCAGGCTGGTTTTCTTAACAGACCTGTAAGAGAAAAATCAAAAGATACTATTCTTACACAGTGCAGATCGCTTTGCGACAGTACCGGCTATGATGAAATTTCGCTCTCGTCTTTGTCATCCTCCGACTATTCTGACATTGTCGGCTTGCTCGAAACTCTTACATCCTGGTCCGATGAGGCCGGAGTAAGTCTTTCGCTCCCTTCTCTGCGTGTTGACGGCTTTACAGATGATATTATGAGTAAAATAAAGACTGTGCGTAAAAGCGGTCTTACCTTCGCACCCGAGGCAGGTACACAGCGCCTTCGTGATGCTATCAATAAAAACGTGCGTGAGGACGAGCTCCTCAAGACTTGTCACACAGCATTTGCAGGTGGCTGGACTAATGTAAAGCTGTATTTTATGATCGGTCTTCCCACAGAGACTCTCGAGGATGTAGAGGGCATTGCAAAGCTGGGACAGGCTGTTGTCAATGAGTTTTACAGAACCGAAGGCAGAACAAAGGGTAGGGGAGTTAACGTTACGGTTTCAGCGTCTTCCTTTGTGCCGAAACCCCACACTCCATTCCAGTGGGAAGCTCAGGACGGAATCGAAACTATCCTTATGAAGCAGAAGCACCTTAAGGAATCTATAACCACAAAGAAGATCAGTTTTAATTATCACGCTGCCAACACCAGTTATCTCGAAGGCGTGTTTGCCAGAGGTGACAGAAAGCTCTGCAAGGTTATGCTCAGAGCCGCTGAGAAGGGCTTCCACTTTGACGGATGGAACGATTGCTTTGATTTCGACGCTTGGATGGAGCTCTTCAAAGAATGCGGAGTCGACCCTGATTTCTACACATCAAGAAAGAGAGCTTTTGACGAGATTCTCCCATGGGATTTCCTTGATTACGGTGTTAATAAGAAATTCCTCATAAGCGAGTGTGAAAAGGCTTACGGAAGTGCTACAACACCTAATTGCCGTGAAAAGTGTAGCGGATGCGGAGCTTCAAAATATAAGGGAGGTGTGTGCTTTGAAAAATGTAAGAATATGGTTTAATAAGATTTCTGAGTGTAAATACATTTCTCATCTTGATCTTAATCGCGTAATGCTCAGAGCGGTGAGGAGAGCACAGCTTCCTATGTGGGTAACGGAAGGTTTTAACCCTCACCCCTTTGTTACCTTTCCTCTTCCTATTTCTCTGGGAATATCAGGACATCGAGAGTGTATGGATATTCGCATAATCGACGATTCCTTTGATATTTCTCTTATCCCTGAGATGATGAATCCTTATCTTCCTGAGGGTATTCAGGTTTTTAAGGCAACATATCCGAAATATGACCCTAAGTTTATTGCGTTTGCGCAGTACAGAGCAGAAATTTCTGCGGAAGGCTTAAGTGGAAAAGACTTATTGGAGTCTATTTTGAATATTTCACAAGGCGAGGATCTTATTATTAAGAAGAAGTCAAAAGCAGGATTTAAGGATGTGGATATGCTTCCCTATGTAAAGGCTATGAAATTTGACGAGCCGAATGAAGAGACTCTCGGCTTTACTGTAACTCTACCTGCTGGTAACGTAAAAAATATTGGTTTGCCTTTAGTGCTTAAAGCAATCGAAAACAGCCTCGGCAAAGAGATCGCTTACAGCATAGATAAGCTTGATATGTTTACTGAGGAGATGGCTCCCTTTGCCTGATAAAAGATTTCATACAATTCTTCTTGATGCAGACGGCACTCTTTTTGATTTCAAGAAAGCCGAGAGTACTGCTCTTATTGAAGCTTCTTCAGAGTTTGGTATCACCTTGTCAGAGGAGGATGTAAAGCTTTACAGCGAGATTAACTCTGATTTATGGATGAGGCTGGAAAGAGGGGAGATAAGGAGAGAAAATCTACGCACACAGCGGTTTTCTCTTTGGTTTGAGCATATTGGCATAAGCGGTATTGATGAAAAAACTTTTGACAAACGTTATGCTGAGAACCTTTCCGGATGTGGTTTTCTTTACGAAGGAGCAAAGGAGTTTCTGAGCGTTCTTCGTGATAAGTTTAATTTGTATCTTGTCACTAACGGTAGCTTGGTAGCTCAGCGTGGTCGTATAAAACACAGCGGTATAGACTCCTTTTTTCAAAAGATTTTTATCTCTGAGGAAATAGGATTTGCTAAACCCGATGTTCGTTTCTTCGACTATGTGTTTGAGAATATAGGTCTTGAGAACAGAAGCGGCGTCATTATCCTGGGTGACAGCCTTTCTTCTGATATTATGGGTGGCAGAAATGCAGGGATTTGTACCTGTAAGTTCTCTCCCGACGGAGTTATGACTGGTTCTTCTTCGTGTGATTACGAGGTGAGCAGCTACCAAGAGTTCTTGTCTTTGGTGTTATAATCAACGATCATACAAAAACATATAAAAAATAAAATTATTTTCAAAAAAGACTTGATTTTTTTCGCCGTATGTAATATAATAGTCTGCGGCGACAAACGGAGAGATGTCCGAGCTGGCCGAAGGAGCACGATTGGAAATCGTGTATACGGCTATAACCGTATCAGGGGTTCGAATCCCCTTCTCTCCGCCAAAAAAAGCAGGAATCATTAAGATTCCTGCTTTTTTCATTTCTCCTTGATTTTTTCTCCCTGACAAACGTCTCTGTCATAAAAAGCGTTTCTGATGTCACGAAGCACCTTGAGTTTATCTGCACTCCATAGCGGTGCTACAAGACTTTCCTTCTCACAATCTCCTGTTATTCTGTGAATAACTACATCCTTTGGAACATTTCTTATGCATTCACAGAGGATATCAATATATTCCTCTTTTTCAAGTGTTCTGACAAGACCTTTCTTATAATCATTATGCAGGTCCGTGCCTTTCTGTATGTAAAGCATGTGAAACTTTATCCCGTCAGAGTATTCTCCTGCAAGTTTTGCAGATTTTGTCATATCCTCTTTAGTTTCGTTGGGAAGACCAAGAATGAGGTGTGTGATTACCTTGATGTTTTGATCTTTCAGCTTCTTAGCTGTTTTGGTATAAACTTCAAGAGGATATCCTCTCCTGATATACTTTGCGCTTCTTTCGTGAATGGTCTGAAGTCCTAACTCGATCCACACAGATTTTATTTTATTGAGCCTTGAAAATAGTTCAATCTTTTCATCGTCAAGACAATCGGGTCTGGTTGCTACGGAAAGAATGCTTATGTCATCGCGCATAATTACCTTGGTGTATAGTTCTTCCAAATAACCGATATCTCCATAGGTGTTGGAAAAGGGCTGGAAATAGGCGATATAACCCTCTTGCTTTCCTGTTACTTTTTCAAGATTCAGTTTTGCGTTTTCAATCTGACTCTCTATATCCAGTTTCCCACATTGTGAAAATTCACCGGCTCCACCGGAAGAGCAAAAGATGCATCCGCCATATCCCAGTGTTCCGTCTCTGTTGGGACAGCTTAGTCCCGATGAGAGAGTGAGCTTATGTATTTTGCGTCCGTATTCTTTTTGAAGATAATCCGACAACATATATATTTTCATTTTCTGAACCATTCCTGATGCTTTTTTATTATTATATCGCATTTGGACATACTTTTCAAATCTAAAAACCACTATTGAAAAACACTTCGAAATATTGTAGAATGAACATATATTTTACTGGAGGCGAAAAATTTGAAACGAGTTTTATCTGCTTTTCTTGTTATTTTAACACTCTTCAGCGCCCTTTTTCTTGCAGCATGTAAGAAAAAGCCTCCCGTGCAGGAGTATGTTGTAAACTCCACAGGAGTCATTTATATCGGTGTTCTTTTGCCGCTTAGCGGCGATAACGCTCAACTGGGACAGAAGTACCTTGAGAGTATTACTTACGCAAAAGAAACCGCCTCAAAAATCAAGCTTGATACCGAGTATCAGATTGAGCTTGTAACAGTTGATACAGCTGAGCTTGATTTAGCCTACAATAGATTCAACGAAAAAAAGGTTACATCCATTATTTGCTTTGCAGGAGATAAAACCATCACCGAGGATGTCATCAATAAATTCAGTCAGTCGGGAATACCCCTTGTGTTCCTTGATAATCGAAGTAATCTGATATCAACCTCCAAAAACGTTTTCTCAATGAGCGTATTTTATAATTATCAGTGTTCCGCAATTTCTACATATCTTGGTGAAAACTTTATGAAGAGCGGAGCTGTTCTTCTTTCGACTGACTCGGATTATAACAGAAGTTTTGCCGATATGTTCGATAGTGCATTCTTAAATGTTGGCGGAATGCCGGTTGTTGACTATGTTTATGACGATGCAGGAACATCTGTGGAAGCAATAGTTTCTTCCGAATATGATTTTGTTTTTGTTATCGGAAGCGACGAAAAGTCCCTTGAGTGTTTCAGAAAACTTAGAGCAAAGGGCTTCAAAGGTCAGATTATTCTCTCAGAGGTTTTTGACAAAACCGACCTATTTGACCCTGAGTACGAAGGACTGACATTTATAAGCAAATTTGAGATTGACGACGAAAACTATATAGGCTCTGATTTCATAAATGTTTACAGCAAAAAGAATTCCGTAAACAAGGATGATGTGAACGCTGTAATAGCCTACGGCTATGATGCTTATATGCTTATATACGAGGTGCTCAGCAGTTTTGCAAAGGAGGATCCTCTTGCTGCTTTGAGCGGTAAGGAATCTGAGGAGACAAACATTTCCGACATTAGCCTCAGCGCTGTCTCAGACGCTCTTGGTAAGGTGACGTATTACGGTGTAACAGATGTTATCAGCTTTAACGAAAATGGTGTTGCAAAGACTAATTTTATCTATATTAACAGCGTAGTTTCAGCTTTTCCTGAGATCATTGATAAGTATTCATTCTCAAACTGAATATAGTAAACCGCCCGAGGCTTTTGCTTCGGGCGGTTTTTTTGTTAAACGTTAATGGTTTCTCCGCAAGAGAGATAATTTAGTCTCTTCATAATAGTCTTCATGAAATGATACTGCTCAACACCGGTACAGTGACAAGTGTAATAATCAATATCAAAGATATCAAGATACTTTGCGTAGCTTTCAAGAGTTCCGTCGGTGGGCAGAGTGGAAAAGTGGAAGCCGCCAATTATGACATCTGCTCGAGTTCTGTCCACAATATTGCGGATACCTTTGTGAGAACATCCGCTGAAAAGAATTTTCTTTCCGTTTTCTTCTATCATAAGGTAGTGCTCGTGTCTGAAATCGTCAGGTACAAAAACACCGTTTTCCATAGTGTTTAAATTGCTTCCGGATAGAATCATTGAGTGGTCGTTGTCGGTGTAATTGATGATTCTGATGTTTTCACAGAGCTCAAAATTTCCGTCAACAAGCACGAGGCGATCTGACTCTTTTAGCGTTGGATCGATTCCTATGTATTTGTCTGTACCGTTATAGTGAGGATCAAAAGCGAATTTGTTCAGATAAACGGGTGCCTTAGAGTTAATTTCAAGAAATCTCTTGAGTCCGCCGGAGTGGTCATAGTGACCGTGTGAAAGTACTGCGAAATCAACGCAGGTCAGATCGATATTAAGCTTTTCAGCATTTTTTTCAAAAAGATCGGTCTGTCCTGTATCGAAAAGGATTTTGTGGTCAGCGGTTTCAATATAAAGGGAAAGACCATGCTCAGCCCCGATATCGGAGCGACTGGATGTGTTCTCGACCAAAGCTGTGATTTTCATTGTTTGTACCTCAATTCTCAATGAGTAGGGATAGTTTATCGATCAAATTCTTATCCGGTGTATCAAAATTTTCAAAAGGAAACTTAATTCCCATGTTATCATACTTGACCTTGCATATTTTTTTGAAAGGAAGAAGTTCTATCTTTTCCACACAGGAATACTTTGTTTTAAGGGCTTTGAGCGCCATTATGTTTTCCTCATTGTCATTGAGAGAAGGAATAATAACCTGCCGCAAAGTTGTGGGGATATTCTTCTCCTCAAGATAGCGGAGAAATTTTAGGGGCGCTTCCAATGAGCAACCAACGTACTTGCGGTAAGATTCCTCGTTTGTGTACTTGATATCAAGCAATACTCTGTCTGTGACCTCAAGAAGGTTTTTGACCTCATTGTTCATAAGGCTTCCCGAGGTGTCAAGACAGGTGTTGATGCCCGCTTCCTTACAAAGAGAAAAGATTTCTCCTGCAAATTTTGGCTGTAAGAGGGGCTCTCCGCCTGAGAGGGTGATGCCCCCGTCTTTGCCGAAATATGCACGATAGGAGAGGGCTTTTGTAACAAGTTCTGAAGCACTTGTTGTTTTTCCCTTATTTAAATCCCATGTATCCGGGTTGTGACAGCAACCACATCTCAGATTGCATCCTTGTGTAAAGACCACGTATCTGATTCCGGGGCCGTCAAGTGTGCCGAGAGATTGAATGGAATTGATCTTTCCGAAAACCTCTTCTCTGGGCATCACATTGCCTCGTGGAAGGTACGGCTGATAACTTCTCTCTGCTGTTCTTTTGAAAGTTTGTTGAAGTTTACGGCGTAGCCTGAAACTCTGATGGTGAGATTGGGATAAGCTTCGGGATCTTCATAGGCCTTCATAAGTGTTTCTCTCTTTAGAACATTGATGTTGATATGATGAGCCATGTTAGTGAAATATCCGTCAAGGATACCAACAAGATTGTTGATCCTTTCATTGTCACTTCTGCCGAGAGCGTCGGGAGTGATTGAGAAGGTGTTGGAGATACCATCCCTGCAATCATCATAACTGAGTTTGGCAACAGAGTTGAGAGATGCAAGCGCGCCGTTTTCTTCACGATTGTGCATGGGGTTTGCACCGGGAGCAAAAGGAGCGTGAGCTTCTCTGCCGTCAGGTGTGGCACCTGTGTTCTTGCCGTACATTACGTTTGAAGTGATAGTAAGAACAGAGAGTGTGTGAATTGCGTTTCTGTAAGTAGGCGTTTTTCTCAGCTCTTCTATAAATGTGTGAGTAAGGTCCTTTGCGATGAGATCAACCCTGTCATCGTCGTTGCCGAATTTGGGGAAATCACCGCTGGTTTCAAATTCCGTGATAAAGCCCAGGTTGTTTTTGATGGGCTTAACATTTGCGTGTTTGATAGCGCTGAGAGAGTCTGCTACAACAGAAAGTCCCGCAACACCGAATGCCATAAATCTTTCAACAGAAGTGTTGTGAAGTGCCATCTGAATTTTTTCGTAGGCATATTTATCGTGCATATAGTGGATAATGTTCATGGTGTTTACATAGAGCTTTGCGAGCCATTGGATGTACACCATGTATCTTTCCATAACCGTGTCATAGTCAAGCTTGTCCGAGTCGAGGACAGGAAGCTGAGGACCAATATGAATACCGCTTGTTACATCATATCCGCCGTTGAGTGCAATCAAGAGAAGCTTTGCAAGATTACATCTTGCGCCGAAGAACTGCATCTGTTCACCGATTCTCATTGCAGAAACACAGCAAGCGATTGCGTAGTCATCTCCGTAGATGGGGCGCATAAGATCGTCGTTTTCATACTGGATGGAGTCTGTATCGCAGGATACTTTTGCACAGAACTTCTTGAAGTTCTCAGGAAGAGATGTTGACCAGAGTATTGTCAGGTTGGGCTCAGGGGAGGGACCGAGGGTGTAGAGAGTGTTGAGGATACGGAAGCTTGATTTTGTTACAAGTGTTCTTCCGTCTTTGCCCATACCGCCCACAGCTTCTGTGATCCACATAGGATCTCCGCCGAATAACTCGTTGTACTCAGGTGTTCTGAGGTGTCTTGCAACCCTGAGTTTGATAACAAAATCATCAATGATTTCCTGAGCGCCTTCTTCTGTAAGGCTGCCGTTCTTTAAGTCTCTTTCAATATAAATATCAAAGAAGGTTGCAACTCTGCCGAGAGACATTGCTGCGCCGTTCTGCTCTTTAATAGCTGCAAGATATGCAAAGTATGTCCACTGAACAGCTTCTCTGGTGTTGGTAGCGGGCTCGCTTATGTCATATCCGTACATTTCGGCCATCTGTTTGAGATATTCGAGGAAGGTGATCTGCTTTGAAAGTTCTTCGTCAAGCTGAACTTGTTCTGCGGTGAAATCGGTCTTACAAAGGTTGCGTTTGTCTTTTTTCTTTTCTTCGATGAGACGATTAACGCCGTAAAGTGCAACTCTTCGATAGTCACCGATTATTCTGCCTCTGCCGTAAGCATCGGGAAGACCGGTGATGACATGACATTTTCTGGCGAGTCTCATCTCGTCTGTGTAAGCGCGGAAAACACCATCGTTATGAGTTGTACGGTATCTGAATTCCTGCTGTACCTTTTCGCTGAGCTCATAGCCGTAAGCTTCACAAGCCTGCTTTGCCATACGCATTCCGCCAAAGGGGTTTACGCCTCTCTTAAGCGGCTTGCTGGTCTGAAGACCTACGATTATTTCATTTGTCTGATCAATGTATCCGGGTTTGTAGTTCAACAGAGAAGAAACTGTTGTTGTGTCAATATCAAGCACTCCGCCAAACTGACGCTCAAGTGCAAAAAATCCCTGTACTTTTTCCATGAGTGCAGTGGTACGTTTTGTTGCTCCTGCGAGAAATTCGCTGTCACCGGTGTATTCGGTGTAGTTTTGCTGAATAAAATCTCTTACATCGATTTCATCCTGCCATTTTCCACTGTGAAATCCAGCCCAATTGATATGTTCCATAATAATTCTCCTTTGCTGACTTTCTATGGTAATAAAAAAAGGCAAACCAGTAGTAACTGATTTGCCCAGACGGTCGGCTGATTATGATTACACTCCCTTGCGGTGCTCCGCAAATCCGTCAGTTGTGTAACTTCCGATATAATAATACAACATTTAGTACATTATGTCAACTTTAAAGCTGTGAAATACTTAACAAAGAAATGTATAATTTTAAAGTGTTTATTAGACAAATAAATACAAACCTGCATTAAAGATGTCAAGGTTCGTGTTTTCAAAGTTAATTATGATTTACTTGACAAGCTGAAAGAAAATTAGTAAAATATTTAACTGAACGTGGAGAGTTGTCCGAGTGGTCGAAGGTGCAGCACTCGAAATGCTGTGTCCCGAAAGGGACCTAGGGTTCGAATCCCTAACTCTCCGCCAAAAAGTCCAGTAAACAAGCGGGTTTGCTGGACTTTTACTTTTTCCCTCAAAACACAAATTGAATATAATTTTGCGATTTTAGGAGAGAACAGCATCAGTTCTCTCCTAAATTATTCGAACTCCAACGGCTTTCGAACCCTCCTGAAGCAGGAAGAGAAAGTCCGCTTTCCATTGCTTGCGCCGAAGAGATTTTTGCACTGTAATCAAGGTGAGCATAAATGTTGGCTGTCGTAGAAAAATCCGAGTGCCCAAGCCATTCCTGAATATGCTTGAGTGGT
>JAZSME010000017.1:0-29301 GCA_045535715.1 Ruminococcus sp.
GAGGTTCCCGATGCCACAGGATACGGAAGAGTTGTGAGAAACTCCGACTCATCACTTAAGGCTATTATTGAGCATAAGGACGCAGACGAGGAGATCAGAAAAATCAACGAAATCAACTCCGGAGCATATTGGTTTGAGGTGGATGCACTTCTCTCCGTTCTTGACAGAATCACCTCAGATAACAAGGCTCGTGAGTACTATCTTCCCGATGCGCTAAAGCTCATTATCGGGGATGGAAAAAAGGCAGGCGCTTTCGTTTCAAAGAATGCAGACGTTGCCTTGGGAGCAAATGATCCCGCTCAGCTCGAGGAGCTCAATCAGCTGGCAAGAGACAAGGGCTACGGCGCTTGATATATTCAGGATTTTTTCGGGGAAAAAGTCTCCGATTGAATTATATTTTTATTTTAGTCAAACCTCTTTCGTAGATCAGAGCGGGATTGACCAATTTGAAAAGAAGGGGAATCAGTATGAATTTTCACGGTAAAGACATCAAGATTTTTGCAGGTAACTCAAATCCCACTGTTGCACAGGGAATAGCAGGTTGCCTCGGTTTACCTCTGGGTAAATCCAGCTGCAACAAGTTCTCCGACGGCGAGATCGCAGTATCTCTTCATGAGTCTGTTCGTGGTAGCGAGTGCTTTATCGTACAGTCAACTTGTACACCTGTTAACGACAATCTCATGGAAATGCTCATTATGATCGATGCTATGAAGAGAGCTTCTGCTGCATCCATCACAGCAGTTATTCCTTACTTTGGTTATGCACGTCAGGATCGTAAGGCAAAGGCAAGAGATCCGATTTCAGCAAAGCTTTGTGCAGACCTTATTACAGCAGCAGGCGCTGACAGAGTCCTCACAATGGATCTTCACGCAAACCAGATCCAGGGCTTCTTCAATATCCCTGTTGACCACCTTGTAGGCGCTCCCATGCTTGCAAACCACATGAAGAAGAAGATCGGCAAGAACGTTGACGATTATGTTGTTGTTTCTCCCGACCTCGGTTCAGTTACAAGAGCAAGAAACTTCGCTGCAAAGCTTGGTTGTCCCATTGCCATTATTGATAAGAGAAGACCTAAGGCAAACGTTTCCGAAGTTATGAATATCATCGGTGATGTTGTAGGAAAGAAGGCAATTATCCTTGATGATATGATCGACACAGCAGGTACACTCTGCAATGCTGCAAAGGCTATCATTGATGCAGGCAGTACAGAGGTTACAGCTTGTGCTACTCATGCAGTTCTCTCCGGTCCTGCTATCGAGAGACTTGAGAATAGCGTTATCAAGGAGCTCATCCTTCTTGATACTGTTCCTGTTCCCGAGGAGAACGTGCTTGATAAGTTCACAATTCTTCCCGTTGCCAATGTATTTGCAGAGGCTATCGAGAGAATTTATGCTGACAAGCCTGTTTCCACAATGTCCCTCTGATAAGAGACATAAATCTGACCTTTTTACATCAACGGGACGGCGAAATGCCGTCCCTTGTTTTTCCGAAATTTGGTTTTCAGGAGATAGTTTATGATTTTTAAGAAGAATGCTTCGGGTTCCTCTGTTGACTACATTATTGTCGGACTGGGAAACCCCGGCAAACAGTATGAAAATACAAGACACAACTGCGGATTCTGTGCCGTTGATCTGCTGGCGGAAAAGAATAATTGCCAGATGAAGAAGATCCGCTTCAAATCCACAACGGGAGAGTGCAGGATAGGCTCCTCAAAGTGCCTTCTCATGAAGCCTTCCACCTTTATGAACCTTTCGGGACAGGCTGTTATTGAGGCGATGAATTTCTACAAAAACCCTCCTGAGAGAGTGATTATAATATTCGATGACATCTCACTTGATGTGGGAAGAATGAGGATCCGCCAGAAGGGTAGCGACGGCGGTCACAACGGCATGAAGAATATCATCTACCTTTCAGGAAGTGATATGTTCCCGAGAATCAAGATCGGAGTGGGCAAAAAGCCTCATCCGGATTATGATCTGAAGGATTGGGTGCTCTCAAGGTTTTCTCAGTCTGAAAACAAGACTCTCAGCACAGTCTATGAGAATTCGGTGGATGCTGTGGAGCTTATGGTGCAGGAGAAAACTCAGGAAGCCATGCAGCGCTACAACTGATTATCCGAGTATAGTCTCCCTTTGGGAGTACAAATATAAAAGTGGAGGAATTATGAAATTTCTCTGTGACATGATGGAGAGCTCGAAGGATTTCAAAAGGCTCTTGCAATCAGTAAACAACAAGCGGTGTGTGTCCCTTTCGGGACTTACCGCAGTACACAAAGCAAATATTATTTATTCACTCTGCCTTTCTAGGAAATGCAGAGCTTTTTGCGTTGCCGCGGATGAGCGAGAGGCTGCTCTGCTCGCTGAGGACCTTTCCGCAATGGGAATAACCGCGGCGGTCTATCCTTACAGGGATATGAGTTTTCGAAATATTGAGGGCCATTCGAGAGAATACGAGCATCAGAGACTCTCGGTGCTGATGGGAATTCTGTCGGGAGAGCTTCAGTGCGTCATAGCCTGTGCTGATGCTGCAAGTCAGTATACAGTGCCGCCGAAGTCTCTTGAGGAGGCTACTCTTCGCCTTAAGTGCGGAGAGAGCGTTTCGGTTGACAAGTGTATTCGTGCTCTTACCCTCATGGGATATGAGAGAACAGACCAGATCGAGGGTGTGGGCCAGTTTTCACTGAGAGGCGGAATACTTGACTTCTTTTCGCCTGACAGCACCCGACCTGTGAGAATTGAATTCTGGGGCGACGAGATCGACTCCCAGAGCTATTTTGACCTTACCACTCAGCGCAGGGAAGAGGCGGCAGAGGAGATAACGCTGTCTCCTTCCTCAGAGGTTTTTCTCAGCGACAGGGAGGGGCTTGCAAAGAAAATTGAGAAGAAAGCAAATCTTCTCAGAAGCGAAAACTCACAGAAGGCAAAAGAAGTTCTTCTTTCTGAGGCAGACGCCATCAGGAACATGAGACACCTGAGTTGTCTCGATAAGTATATCGGTCTGATATATGATGAAAAAGCCACACTTCTTGACTATCTCGGAGAGGACTTCCTCACCTTTGTTTCCGAGGAAAGCTCGGTGAAGGAGCGACTGAGTGCCGCGGAGTTTCGGTGGAAAGAGGACCTTGTGGATTATTTTGCTGAGGGTGTTCTCTGCCGCGGCTTTGATACGTACAGCCTGAGCTATAATGATATGCTTGAAGTCCTCAAACCCTCGGGCGTGATATATCTTGATAACTTCACTCACGGAAGCCACGAGCTTCCCATTTCGGATATAATATCCTTTTCGGCAAAGCAGCTGCCGTCTCTGAGCGGTACCATCAGCGAATTCTGCGAGGAGCTGGAGGCAGTTGACAGAGAGAAAAGCACCATTGTGATACTTGCTCATACCGAAAAGGGTGCCAAGAATATCACAGAGGCACTTTGTGAAAAGGGATTTCCCGCAAGGCTTATGGGTAAGGATGAGATTCTTATTCCCGGCAAGATTTATCTTGCGGTGGGAAGTCTCTCCTCGGGTATGGAATTTACCCGTGAAAGATTCTTTATCTACACTCAGGGAAAGCGTGACCTTCCCCGAGAGAAAAAGCGCAGAACTCCCAAGAACGGTCAGGCAATTTACAGCCTTTCCGACCTCGAGGCGGGTGACTATGTTGTTCACACCACCCATGGAATCGGTATTTTCGAAGGAATCAAGAAGATCGATGCCCACGGAATCACAAAGGATTATATAAAAATCAACTACGCCAAGGGAGACGTGCTTTACGTTCCCGTAACACAGCTTGACCTTGTGGCAAAATATATAGGCCCCAGAGAGAACAGCACTGTAAAGCTTAACCGTCTGGGCTCAGGGGACTGGCAAAAAGCAAAATCCAGAGTAAAGTCTGCGGTCAAGGATATGGCAAAGGAACTGATCGCTCTTTACAGCGCCAGAATGAACGCTCCCGGTTACAGCTTCTCTCCCGATGGTGAGTGGCAGAGAGATTTTGAGATGGGTTTTGAGTACGAGGAGACCCCCGATCAGCTCAGATGTGCCTCAGAAATCAAGGGAGATATGGAGAAAACCGCTCCCATGGACAGACTTCTCTGCGGTGACGTGGGATTCGGAAAAACCGAGGTCGCTCTTCGTGCGGCATTCAAGTGCATCTGTGATTCCAAGCAGTGCGCACTTCTTTGTCCCACCACAATTCTTGCATGGCAGCATTATCAGACCGCTCTCAAGAGATTTGAGAATTATCCTGTGAGAGTAGAGCTTCTTTCCCGTTTCAGAAAGCCCTCAGAGCGCAAGGAGATCATCGAAAAGCTCCGTCGCGGTGAAATAGATATGGTAATCGGTACTCACAGGCTCGTTCAGAAGGATGTGGAATTCAGAGACCTGGGACTTGCTATTATTGACGAAGAACAGCGCTTCGGCGTTGCTCACAAGGAGAGATTCAAGGAGCTTTACAAAAACGTGGATGTGCTGACGCTTTCCGCAACACCCATCCCCAGAACTCTCAATATGGCCTTAAGCGGTATCCGCGATCTGTCGGTTTTGGAGGAGGCGCCTCAGAACAGATATCCTGTTCAGACCTATGTTCTTGAGTATGATCAGGGCATTGTCTATGAGGCAATCAAGAAGGAACTTCGAAGAGGCGGTCAGGTGTTCTATCTTCACAACAACGTGGAGACCATAGAAGCCAGAGCTGCGAGAATTCAGGCGGAAATTCCTGAGGCTCAGGTGGCTGTGGGTCACGGAAAAATGTCCGAGGCTGAGCTTTCAAAGGTCTGGCGCGATATGCTGGAGCAGAAGGTCAATGTTCTTGTGTGCACCACCATTATTGAGACCGGTGTTGATGTTCCCAACGCCAACACCCTCATCATAGAAAACGCAGACAGATTCGGGCTTTCTCAGCTCCATCAGCTCAGAGGACGAGTGGGCAGATCCACCCGTCGTGCATGGGCGTATCTCACCTTTACAAGAGGTAAGGTGCTCACCGAAATCTCACAGAAGAGACTTACCGCCATGAGAGAATTTACCGAGTTCGGCTCAGGTATGAAGATCGCCATGAGAGACCTGGAGCTTCGCGGTGCAGGCTCTGTGCTTGGAGGCAGCCAGCATGGTCACATAAAAGATATGAACTATGATATGTACCTGAAACTCCTTGACACAGCGGTTAAGGAGGAGAGGGGAGAAATCTCTCACAGCAGAGAGGAGAAGGATTGTCTCATCGATATTGCGGTGGTTTCTCATATCCCCGACAGCTATATTGAGAGTCTTTCACTCCGACTTGACGCCTATAAGCTCATTGCCGATATCAGAAACAAGGAGATGGCATCTGACGTGGTGGATGAGCTCCTTGACCGATTCGGGGATATTCCAAAGTCGGTTATGGGACTTATCGACGTTGCTCTTATCAGAAATCAGGCGTCAGCGGTGGGAATCTATGAAATCAGACAGAATGAAAACTCACTTCTTCTTTACATAAAAGACATCAAAACCCCCGATGTTATCTCGCTTGTGAGCCGACACAGAGGGGATGCTCTTCTCTCAGCGGGAAGCAAGCCCTACATCGCTTACCGCATCAAGAAGGGAAGCGATCCGCTGTCAGCTCTCAAGGAGTTTTTCTCCGAGGAAGAGTGACGAATATGTTTTTTCTGTGAAGATTGTGTTTATTTTTCGATTATTGTTGAAATTCGTAATCGGATTGTGTATAATCAAAGGGTATAGTTATTCTTAGAAAAAGGATGGTATTTCCTATGAAGGCATTAAAGAGAATCTTAGCTTTTACAATGGCAGTCCTGATGATAATGAGCCTTGCGGCTTGTTCCAAGAAGGATTCAGTTCCCAAGACTCTCTCTCACGAGTGGAGCTACAAGACTGATTCCGCAGAGTACGCTATCGGTGTTTACATTTTCTCTCTCTATTCTGCATACGATAATGCTTACGGCATCATCCAGAGCGCAAAGGGCGAGGAGTTTGACGCAAATGCTTCTATCCTGGATTATCAGGGTACATTTGACGAGACAGGAGAGGTTTATCTCTGCAGCGATTGGGTCAAGCTTGAGGCTGACAGAATTACAAAGAACCTCATTGCTCTTGACGAGAAGATCAGAGAATACGGCATTGAACTGGACGAAGAGGTAGTTGCTTCTTACAGACAGCAGGCAGAAAACGACTGGTATCTGGGACCCTACTACGAGCAGTACCTTGCTTACGGCTATTCTGCAGTACCCTACAAGGATACCTTTGAGCCCTTCGGCATTTCCTTCGAGAGCTTCTATATCTCCACCTATCTTGCAAGTGCAAAGCAGAATGCTCTCTTTGATTACTTCTACAAGAAGGACGGAGTCAAGGCTGTTCCCGATGATGAGATCAAGGCTTTCTTTGAGGAGAACTATGTAAGCTACTCCTACTTCAGCATTCCTCTCTACACCTCAACTCAGGACGAGACAACTCTCGAGACTGTAAACGTTTCCTTTACTGAGGAAAAAATCAATGACAACAAGGCTATGCTTGACTCCTATGTGAAGGCTATCAAGGATGGCACTTCCTATGATAACGTTGTTAAGCTTTATATGAGCTTTGTGGGCACAACTACAAATCCCTCAAAAAGCAACATTGAGAATAAGGAAGGCGTTTCCACCTCCATCGGCGAAGAGGTTTCCGCTAAGCTTGATACCATCAAGGATGGTCAGGCAGGCTATGTGATCGTTGGCGAGGGCAACAACCGTACAGCGTTCTTTATCTACAAGAAGCCCATTGCAAGCGAGAGCGATGCTTACATCAAAGAGGAAGTTAACAACGCAAACCTCCTTCAGGATATGAAGGGTGACGAGTTCCGCGATTATGTTGAGAGCCTTACAGATACAGTAAATCCCCAGAAGAACACAAAGGCTATCGATAAGTACAACCCCGCAATTTTTGAAAAAAAGTCTGAGGATAAGAAGTAATTCTTTACCCCCGAGTCCATAAGGAGTCTTTCAGATGAAATGTAAATTTTTGACCGCGGCAGTTTTTCTGCTTATGGTTATTATGGTGTTCGTAGGCGCATTGTCTACCTTTGCAACAGGGGAGGAAGTTCCTACCGAAGGTACACTTGCACCCACAGAAGCCCCTACTGAAACAGTACCGGTAACAGGAACAGAGAATCCTTCTCTGTCGGTGCCGTCCGATACAGTCGGCTCAGATCCCACTTCGAGTGAGTCTCTCTCCGATCCCACAGGTGAGACCTCTTCCACAGTACCCACAGAGAGCACAGTACCCGTAAGCCGTCCCACGGAGTTTGCGGACAGCCAGCCTGAGGATCAGACCCACTCTCCCTACTACGCAACCAATTCTCCCATTCAGGCCCCTTCTTACAATGCAAATGCGCAGAATTGGGGTCACATCGATTATGATGAAATCGGCCTCAATAACGAAGCTCAGTCGGGAAAAATTGACTTTTCAGGTGTTCAGAAGGATACTTCCTCCGAGGATAAGCGTTCCTACTTCTTCACCAATATTGCAGTAGTGCTCATGGGTGTTGCAGTTATCGGAATCACAGTTTTTGTTTTCACCTTCGTTTATGAAGCGAACCAAAAATCAAATCAGAAAAAAGCGGATAATTCCGTAGGTGGCAACACAAGTGATGAAAAGGTCGTAAGACGCAGAAGAGCAAATCATTATCGCAGATAAATAAAATCAAAGGCTCCCGTTTTTCGGGAGCTTTTTTTGTGTCTTCGGAGTTTTTTGGAAGCAGAGAGTGTGAAGGGTGGCATAATCTGACAGCTGAAATAAATATAGGATATTTTTTGATAACTATTGTCAAATCACATTATCTTGTGGTATAATAAATTTGAATGTGCATATTTTATAAGAGGTGATTGGATGAAGATGGGAAGAATCGTTGCTTTAATACTCCTGATTATTCTCGTTGCCCTGCCAACGGTGGCGGTTTCGGCAAATAACAATATATCTGTGACATCTGCGGAGGAAGAGATAGCTCCTCTTTCGGATTACACCCCCAGACTGGTTGCCCCCTCAAAGAGCAACTCCTATTATTACAGCAATAAGAATATCTTTTATTCCATCGGCTACGGTATGCCCAACTGCACAGCTTACGCATGGGGCAGAGCCTACGAGCTTCTGAAAACCGAGCCCAAGCTCTCTGTTAACAGCGCTCACTACTGGTGGGATTACAATAAGTCCAATAACTACTACCCCTACGGCAGCACACCGAAGCTGGGTGCCATTGCCTGCTGGGATAATCCTTACGGCGGACATGTTGCGGTTGTTGAGAAGATCTCATCCACAACAGTTACCCTCTCACATTCAGAGTGGGCAGGAAGGACCTTCTACCTGACAGAATATGATAAGGGTGCCTCCAACGGAGGCGTTTCCTCCAGCGGTTGGAAATTCAAAGGCTATATCTACATCCTTGACGGAGAGATTCTCCCGGATGGCGACATTTACAGAATTGATTCCTCAAACGGTGTCAATATGAGAAAAGGCGCAGGGACAAGCTATAAGCTTCTCACCGCAATTCCTCACGGTGAGGAGATAGTTGTTACCGAGACCAAGAAGGCTGACGGTTACACATGGGGAAAGACCACCTTCGGCGGATTTACCGGCTGGTGTGTTCTTGATTTTGCTACCCTGATTTATCAGAAACCTGTGACTCCTGAAACAAAGCCCACAGAGCCTCCCACAGAAGCTCCCACAGAAGCTCCCACAGAAGCTCCCACAGAGACTCCCACAGAGACTCCCACAGAGACTCCCACAGAGACTCCCACAGAAGCTCCCACAGAGACTCCTGATGAGATTCTTCCCGATTTCGGAGTAACACCTCCCACCGAGCTTCCTTCTCTTCCTCCCACAGAGTATCCTACTCTTTCACCCATTTGGGCGGACGTCAACGGAGACGGAAAGACAACTGTTTCCGATGCTACGGTTCTTCAGAAGTTCATCACAGGAATGAATGTTTTTGTCAATACTGAAGTTTCCGATACAAATGGTGACGGTAAGGTTACGGTTCACGATGCTACATATATTCAGAAAACACTTGCATCTCTGTGATTTTGGTACTACAATATAGACTATAAAATTTATTCAGGATCAGTTAATAATCCTTTTTGATTGGAGATAAAATTATGAAACATACTGACATCAAATGCGTTCTTGAAGACGCTCAGTTTCTTTCTCAGGAGGTAACAGTCTGCGGATGGGTACGTACCTCAAGAGAGTCCAAAACCATGGCTTTTGCTGAGCTTAATGACGGTACAAGCCTTAAGCACATCCAGATCGTAATCGACAGGGAGAATCTCGAGTATCCTCAGACAGCTCTGAGACTTGGAACTGCTCTCAAGGTTACAGGTCAGGTTGTTGAGGCTCGTCAGGGCTCCGTTGAAATCAACGCAAAGGAGATTGAGATCCTCGGTGAGTGTCCTCTGGACTATCCTCTTCAGAAGAAGAGACATACTCTTGAGTTCCTTCGTACAATGCCTCATCTTCGTGTGCGTACAAATACCTTCAACGCTGTTTTCAGAGTTCGCTCCGTAATGGCAGGCGCTATTCACAACTACTTCCAGAGCAGAAACTACACATACGTTCACACACCCCTCATCACAGGCTCCGACTGTGAGGGTGCAGGCGAGATGTTCAAGGTTACCACCATCGGTTATTCAACTGACTATAAGAACGAAGAAGAGTACTATGCAGATGACTTCTTCGGCAGAAAAGCAGGACTCAGCGTTTCAGGTCAGCTGGAGGGCGAGGTTGCTGCTATGGCGTTCGGTAAGATCTACACCTTCGGTCCTTCCTTCAGAGCCGAGAACAGCAACACCCCCAGACACGTTGCAGAGTTCTGGCACGTTGAGCCTGAGGTTGCTTTTGCCGATCTCTATGATATTATCGGTATCGCAGAGGATATGATCAAAACCATCATCAAGGAAGTTATGGACAAGTGTCCCACAGAGCTTGCATTCTTTGATCAGCACTTTGAGAAGGGTCTTCTCGATAAACTCAACGCCCTCGTTTCCGAGGATTTCGAAGTTCTTGACTACACAAAGGCTATTGAGATTCTCAAGGAGAGCGGCAAGGAGTTCGTTTATCCCGTTGAGTGGGGCTGTGACCTTCAGACAGAGCACGAAAGATACATCACAGAAGAGGTGTTTAAGAAGCCTGTATTCGTTACAAACTACCCCAAGGATATCAAATCCTTCTATATGAAGCAGAATCCTGACGGCAAGACTGTTGCTGCTACTGACCTTCTCGTTCCCGGTGTCGGCGAGATTATCGGTTGCTCCGAAAGAGAGGCAGACCTTGAGAAGCTTCTGGATGCAATGAGAGTCCGCGGTATGAACGAAGAGGATTATGTTGATTACCTTGATCTGAGAAAGTTCGGCTCAGTTCCTCACTCAGGCTTCGGTCTCGGTTTTGAGAGAATTCTCATGTACGTTACAGGTATCTCAAATATCCGCGACGTGATCCTTTATCCCAGAACAGTTGGCTACGTTAGATAAATAAACATATAAAAAAATCAGCCCTCCCGATTCGGGAGGGCTTTTTCTTTGCCTTTATTCAAAATAATAGACGTTCTGACCAATGCTGTATCGTACAGAAAGACCTGCTACGTGCTTGAGTATGTTGGTAGCGTCAATTACGTTGACAATGTTGTTGACAGTAACGTCAGCGGCAAGTCGCTGGAAGAAACCGAGGGTAATAAGTCCTGCGGCGTGCTTCTGTATGGTTGTTGCGTCCTTTACGTTGATAACAGAGTCGAGATTTGCGTCTCCGAGTTTATACATAAAGGGCTCGTCGGGATTCGGGATAGTTGTGGTAGGAGCCACGGTAGGAGTTTTTGTAGGCACTTCTGTGGGAGGTGCCGTGGGTGCCACGGTGGGAGCTTTTGTAGGCACTTCTGTGGGAACTGCTGTGGGTACCTCGGTGGGAGTGTTTGTAGGCACTTCTGTGGGAGCAGCTGTGGGTGCCTCGGTGGGAGTGTTTGTAGGCACTTCTGTGGGAGCTGCTGTGGGTGCCTCGGTGGGAGTGTTTGTAGGCGCTTCTGTGGGAGGTACTGTGGGCGGTGTGGGGGGTGCTTCAGTAGGCGCTTCTGTGGAAGGGTCGGTAGGAGTTACTGTGGGAACTTCTATGGGAGGCGCTACTGGAGTACGGCCTGTTATAGCTTTGATTACAAAGGTTCCTCCGATATCATCTTCCAGGTCAGTAAAGTAAAGATCCATTACATCGTGAACCTTGGAGTTTAACCTTGTTTTGTCCATATAGTAGCTCAATCCGTACTCGGCTTGAGGCAGGAAGAGAAGCTTGTTTGCCGCATTTGTGAGCCATTCACATACACCGATGGTGTTGTGGATGGGACTGTCGGGATTCTCCCTGTTGACTCTTTCGTTGCTGATTTCTACGCCGATAGCACCCTTTCCCTGAGGAAGGAGCATATCCTCAACATCAGCGCAGATATAGCCTGTGTAGGTGATTGTATCAGAGTAAAGCTCTGTCCAGAGAGATGTGTCGTTTGTGGGGGTGCTTCCGTCAAAGGGTATGTAGTAGATTTTATAATCCGCACCTGATGCGGTACACTCAAAGACAACCTCCTCGAGAAGTCTGTACTCTTCCTCAAAGTCAAAGGCGTTCATATAGACAATGGTCTTGTAAAGACTTGTGGAGAGATAATTGAACTCGTAGGTTGCGCCGTCGGTTTCGTTCTGGTAGAGCTTTACATTATCGGTGATTTCCTCGAAAGTAGTGAGTGCGTAGGAGGGTCCGAAAATCTTGTCGAACATCCATACGTCATCGTAGGAGATCCAGTAGTAACCGCCGAAGGAGTTGGCATTTCCCCAGCTGTTCTTGATGATCCATGCACCGTCATTATCCGGCATGCCCGAAAGGCTGCCGTGGAATTTCTCTCTTGGGAAATTGTCATCCCAGCCTACGATGCTGACACAATGTCCCAGTAGACGAGCGTTACTGTCGGAGCAATAGAAATAAGAGCCTTCGCTCAGGTATTCGGTGTTTGCGTTGAAGCTGCCTACAACGGAACCGTAGGTATAGATTAGATTCTTGATTGCGTCTCTGTTTGCGTCGCTGTTGAAATAGATAGCTTCGGTAAGTCCGTACTCAGGTGTGGCGCTGAGGTTATCATACATCTCCTGATTAGCTTCGTGGTCGGGGAAATCTGTTTCGTTTATGGGACCTGACCAGCTTGTGAGGTAACCCAGAGGAATGTAGGAGTAGCCGCCGTCGTTGTGATTTCTCTGCCAGCCTGTGCCGTCAGCTCTCTGAGTTCCCCAGTAGTTTGTGTGCTGAGGAGAGAGATGAGTTGCATTTACTCCGTTTTTGAGAAGAAGAGTTTCAAAGGAGGAGAGGGTGCCGAATGCCCAGCAGGAGTTATCGTGCTGAGCTCGTATTCCGAGAGTTAAGCCCTCGTCCTTTGAATTGTATTCCGAGGGGAGTATGCTCAAGGGCATAGGGAGACTAGAGTTGATGTCAACGTCGCTTCCCAAGGGAACCAGACCTGTTTTGGCGCGAAGGGGAGCGATGTCTGTGAAAGCTCCCGTCTGTGCTGTGTTATTTGTTGCAGCAGAGGGTGTTACCATTGCGCCAAACACAAGAATTATTGACAGCAAAAAGCAGAGTGCCCGTCTGTTGTTTTTCATAGAAATAATCATCCTTTTCGTTTGTCAGTTTTCCACACAATAATTATATCAAATAATAGTAGTTTTGTAAATATGGATAAAACTACTACAAATGGACAATATATTATGTGTATATTGTATATATGAAAGACGCATCTGACATTTTGTGTTTCTGATGGTGAAAAGGAGAGGTTTATTTTGGAGTTGAGGACAGACCTTGCCATTGAGGCTCACGAGCTTCAGAGTGAGGAAATCCGTGATGTGGAGTATTCCAAAGAGGAGAAAGAGGGGCTTCTGATCGAGAGGCTCCACGTAAAATCCGGACGAGCCGCGCAGCTGCTCAGAAAGGAAGCGGGAAGATATGTGACCCTCAGTATGCCGCCGCTTACGGACAATGTGAGAGATACTGACAAGAGACTTCAGGTGGTCTCGGCGGAGATAAGAAGACTGCTTCCTGTCAACGGAATGGTGCTGGTGGTGGGACTGGGAAATATCGATATCACCCCTGATGCCCTGGGACCCAAGGTGGCGTCAAAGGTGCTTGCTACAAGGCACATCAGCGACGAGGTGGCGAGAAGTACGGGGCTTTGGAGGCTGAGAGCCGTTTCTGTGCTTAGGACAGGGGTGACAGGTCAGACGGGAATCGAGACAGAGGAGCTGATTCAAAGCGTGGTGAAAAAAATCAGACCCACAGCGGTGATTGCGGTAGATGCCCTTGCCTCGAGAAGTCTTCGCAGACTTGGCTGTACTTTGCAGATATCCGATACGGGAATTGCGCCGGGAGCAGGAGTTGGTAACCACAGGGTCAAGCTCTCCAAGGAAACTCTTGGGGTGCCGGTTATAGCTGTTGGAATTCCCACGGTGGTAGATGCTTCAACCCTTGTGTGTGATCTCTTGAGCACCGACGATGAGAGAGAGCAGCAGAGTCTTTGTGAAAAGGTTTCTCCCAAAGGCCGGAGCATGGTGGTGACTCCGAGAGAGATCGACTTGCTGATTGAAAGGGCATCAAACCTTCTTTCACTTTCCATCAATATGTCCCTTCACAGCAATATAAGTACGGAGGATCTGCTTTCCCTTTTGTGAAAAGAAAACGCTCACAGCAAAAACTGTGAGCGTTTATTTTGTTATTTGAATTCAATGATGGTAACACCTGCTTCACCCTCGCCGAAATTGCCGAGACGGAAGCTTTTTACTGCCTTGTGGTGTCTGAGGAACTGGTGAATTTCCTTTCGGAGCACACCGGTGCCTTTGCCGTGAATAATTGTCATCTGATGGGTGTTTGTCAGCACCGCGGTGTCGATGGCTCTGTCAACGGTGAGAACGGCTTCGTCTGCGGTGTAGCCTCTCACATCGATCTCGGTTACGGGTCTTGTGTCGATACGGCTTGTTCTGCCTGTGTTTCCTATGGGCTTGCCTGCAACAGAGACCTTGGAGTCCTCAATAAGTCTTATGTTATTGATATTGGTACGGGTTTTGATAATGCCTGCCTGAACGAAGACGGTGGTTGCGTTTTTTGCAGGGGTCTCAAGGACTGTGGCTTTCTTGTCGATATCGCGAAGAAGTACGGTGTCTCCTGCCTTGAGAGGACGGGGGAGAGTGTAGCTGTCATCACTCTGGTTTTCTTTGATGGGATCTGCGTCGTCCTCCATCTTTCTGATGGTTTGTCTGAGTTTTGATCTTTCCTCAGTAGAGAGGGCGCCTTCTTTCTTGAGCTTTTCAAGCTCCTCGATAACGGCTTCAGCCTGAGCCTTTGTGCGTGCAAGGAGAAGGGAAGCTTCGTGCTTTGCTTTGTCGATTTCTCTCTGTGCCTGAGCTTCTACCTTTCTGAGGTTTTCCTCGGCACGTCTTCGGTTTTCAGCAGCCTTCCTTGCTTCCTCACGTGCACGATTGAGCTCCTCTTCCAGCTCCTGACGTCTTGAATCAAGGGTTTCAACAACGTCCTCGAACTGCCTGCTTTCCTCGGAAACCAGGGAAGCTGCCTTCTCAACTATATCCTCTGAGATGCCCAGTCGCCTTGAGATAGCAAAAGCGTTGCTTCGTCCGGGGACACCGATGAGAAGCTTGTATGTAGGTCTGAGTGTTTTTACGTCAAATTCACAGCATCCGTTTTCAACACCCTGAGTTCTGAGGGCATATTCCTTGAGCTCTGCATAGTGGGTGGTGGAGGCGATTCTCGCACCCTTTTGCCTGAGCTTTTCCAGAATGGCAACTGCAAGTGCTGCACCTTCAACAGGGTCTGTTCCTGCACCAAGCTCGTCAATGAGAACGAGGCTTCTGCTTCCTGCTTCTTTTAATATGCTCACGATATTTGTCATGTGAGCGGAGAAGGTTGAGAGGGACTGTTCAATGCTCTGCTCGTCTCCGATATCAACAAGTACCTTGTCAAAAACGGAGATTTCAGAGCCTTCGTCTGCTGGGATGAGCATTCCGCACATGGTCATCAGAGTGAGAAGTCCCACTGTTTTCAGAGAGACGGTCTTACCACCTGTGTTGGGGCCCGTGATGACCAGAGAGTCAAAGTTTATTCCTAAGTTTATGTCGGTAGGAACTGCGGTTTTGGGATTTAAGAGAGGATGCCTTGCGGCTTTCAGGTTGATTCTGCCTTCGGTGTTGACTACGGGAAGAGTTCCCTTCATTTTGTAGCCGAGAGATGCCTTGGCAAAAATGAGACTCAGCTCCACAAGGGCTTCGTAGCTCTCTGAGGCGGTGTCTGCAAAGGAGCCTGCCAGAGCGGAAAGCTCATAGAGGATCCTCTCAATTTCAGCACTTTCCTTGGACTCGAGAACCCTTATGTCGTTGTTTGCCTGAACCACTCCCATAGGCTCGATAAATACGGTGGCACCGCTTGAGGAGGTGTCGTGAACAAGACCCGGAACCTGTCCTCTGCATTCAGCCTTTACGGGAACAACAAAGCGTCCGCTTCGCTGGGTGATGATTGCGTCCTGAAGATACTTCTGATAGGTGCTGGAGCGGATTATCTTCTCAAGCACCTCTCTTGCCTTTGATGCCGCAATTCTCATTTTTCTGCGGATATCGTAAAGCTCAGGGGAGGCGTTGTCAGCTATCTCCTCCTGAGAGATGATGGCGGAGGTAATTTTCTCTTCGAGAAATTTGTTCTCTGCGAGCTTGTCAAAATAAAGGTCAAGGGAGGTTTCCACAGAGGCAGAGTGATTTTTCCACTGTCTGACACCTCTTGTGATTCTGAGAAGCTCTGCAATCGAAAGAAGCTCGGAAGGATTCAGAACACCGCCTGCTTCGGCTCGTCTGAAAGCATTCTGCATATTCTTGATGCCTGAGAAGGAGGGCGCACCGAATCTGCCGGTGAGCACAAAGGCGTCATCGGTTTCTTTCAGGGCTTCTTCTATTTCAAATTTGCCGCTCAGGGGAGTGATCTGAAGCGCTCTCTCTTTTGCGTCTTCGCAGGCACATTCCTTTGAGAGGAGAGCAAGGATCTTGTCAAGTTCCAGAGCAATGTGATGTTTGTTCATAGCTGTTTCCTTCTATGTTAAGATTTCATGGTTTTGTAGAAATGCAAGGTTTTGAGGTCCCGTTCGATAATTCTTGCAGTGTAGCTTTCCGTGACATAGGAAAGCTTTTCAAGAAGCTCCTCGGGGAGTGAAAATGAAAATACCTTTTTGTCATCGGAAAAAACAATGTGTCTCAGCGCGTGTACCAAGGAAAGATTGAGCTCCAGAGCATTGGGAGAAGGTTTTTTCATAAAGCACTGGTGACACTTGAGTCCTCCCCCTTGAAGGGAAAAGAACATACTCTCTTTCTCGTAGGCTCCGCAGCCCTTGCACATAATGAGATCGGGCATATATCCTGAGAGGGAACAGAGCCTCATCTCTACGCAGGCTTTGATGAGAGTTTCGGGTTTGGTGTCCTTTGTCAGGAGATAGAGTGCGTTGAGGATGAGGGAGAGCTGACTTGAAGCACTTTGCCCTTCGGGACAGATAAATGCTGCCAGCTCGCAGAAATATTGAGCAAGAGAGGATTTTACCACGTCTTTTCTCAGGTCAAAGAACATTTCGATAACGCTCGCATCATCGATTATGTACTTTTCCTTGTTCTGAAAGAGAGTGATGTTTGAATAGCAAAGAAGACCTGTGGCGGCACTTTTGGGGCTTCTTATGTTTTTTGCCCCTCTCACAAAGGCTCTTATCACTCCAAGATCCTTTGTGAGCACCGTCACAAGCTTATCCTGCTCACCGATATTCTGTTGTTTTATCAGAAGTCCCTCGGTCTTTATTTTCATTGGCGTTACCTTGCGGTTTTTCGTAAGATTCCGTACTGTTTTTCACAGCTTTGTAGTTGATATAGTCCAAAACACTTCCGCTTTTGAGAAAGTTGTTCCAGGCGTCTTGTGCGTTCATAAAATCACCCCGCACTAAAAGTATAGCTTAAACCTTCTGTGATATAGGGGGTAATTTGTAGATGCTAAAAATTAACAGTTAAAAAGTTTACTCAAAGTCGGAGCTGTCAAAGCCGAAGTTTCTCAGAAGTCCGTCTCTGTTTCTCCAGTCTTCCTTTACCTTGACCCAGGTCTGGAGATTTACCTTGCAGTCGAAGAAACGCTCCATATCCTCTCGGGCTTTTGTGGAAATCTTCTTAAGCATATTTCCGCCCTTGCCGATGATGATGCCCTTGTGAGAATCTTTTTCGCAGTAGATGACAGCTTCGATGTCAAGCACATCCTGAGCCTCTCGCTGGCGCATTTTTTCAATGACAACGGCGGTGCCGTGGGGGATTTCCTTGTCAAGGCTCAGAAGGATTTTTTCTCTGAGCATTTCGGAAGCAAGCTGACGTTCAGGCTGGTCGGTGAGTGTGTCCTCGTCAAAGAAATGGCCGCCCTCTGAGGAGAGTTTTTTGAGCTCCTCCACAAGGTCTCTGAGTCCCTCTCCGGTTCTGGCGCTTACGGGCACTACTGCTTCGAAATTACAAAGTGCGGCATAGTCGGAGATAACCTTCATAAGGGATGTCTTGTCCCTTACGAGATCGGTCTTGTTTATTGCCAGCACGCAGGGAAGCTTCTGAGCATTGATGCTCTCAAGGAGTCCTCTTTCTGTGTCGGAGATTTCCTCGGTGGCGTCAACCACCAGAAGTGCGGCGTCAGAAGCGCTTACGCTTTCCTCTGCTGTGCGCACCATATATTTACCCAGAGCATTCTTTGCCTTGTGCATACCGGGAGTATCGGTGAATACCAGCTGGTAGTCTCCTTCGGTGAGCACACCCATGATCCTTGTTCGTGTGGTCTGGGGTTTGTTTGTAACGATGGCAATCTTCTCCCCGAGAACTCTGTTGAGTATGGAGGATTTTCCCACATTGGGTCTGCCGATGATGGTGATAAATGCGGAATATTGATTCTGATTCATAAGTATCCTTTCAAAGTCCTTGGGACTTAAGCTAAAACACCACATCACCTTGGTGATGTGGCGATGTATTCAGTCTTTGTTTTTATGTTTTTTCTGCGGAAAGATCAGGAAGAATATCCACAGGGGTACTGTAAAGAGAAGGGGTACAGAGACTTTTGGGGCTTTGAGAAGTTTCTCAAAGGCAGTGAAGAGCTTTCCTTCCACAAGGAAAAGCACCACCGCTACCAAAGCGGCTCCTATTGCAGTCACAAGCACCGCTCCGGCAGATACATCTTTGATAAAACGTATCTTTTCGTTTTTCTCTTTGCTGTAAAGGTCACAGAGCCTTTCAAAGGCTGTGTTGATAAGCTCTGCGCAGAAAACAGAGGAAATGGTCAGAATAAGCAGTATCCATTGAGTCTTTGAACAGTCACCAAGGGCTGCGAATACCGCTACGTAAAAAGCGGCAACAATATGAAACCGAAGGTGAGCTTCGCTCTTTATTGCGTCAAAGATTCCCCTAAATGCGCAGAGAAAACTTTTCAGTTCCTTCATTATTCTTCAATAACGTAGGTGGAGGAAGCGGGAAGACCCAGCATTTCCATAACTGCTTCTTCCTTTTCTCTCATGCGGATTCTCTCCATATTGTCCTCGTGGTCGTAGCCGAGGAGGTGGAGTACGCTGTGGCAGGTAAGATATCCTACCTCACGCTGAAGGGAGTGTCCGTAGATGTTTGCCTGCTCATAGGCCTTCTCCATAGAAATAACAACGTCACCCAGAATCTGAGCTCCTGTCTGGGGATCGATGTCGAATTTGCCGTCTTCACCCATCATTACGAAGGAGAGAACGTCTGTCTCGATATCTTTATTTCGGTACTGAGCGTTAAGCTCCTTGATCTGAGCGTTATTAACGAAGGATACACTTACCTCAGCGGCACCCTTGAAGTTCTCCATCTGAAGAACGGCTGTGCAGCAACGTCGCACAAGCATTCTGAGTCCTGTGGGGATAGAAACATCCTTCTGTCTGTTTGTGATAATTACTTTGATTTTGTCTTTTGTCATCGTCTTTGCCTGCTTTCTTCCATCTTTTCGTATGCTTTGATAATGTCCTGAACGAGCCTGTGTCTTACGACGTCCTTTTCGTTGAAGGTACAGCTCGCTATATCGTCAATTCCCTTGAGAATTTTCATACAATCCTTAAGTCCCGAACGAGCGCCGTTTGGAAGGTCTATCTGGGTTATGTCGCCTGTGATAACCATTTTAGAGTTAAATCCCAGACGGGTGAGGAACATCTTCATCTGCTCCGAGGTGGTGTTCTGTGCCTCGTCGAGAATAATAAAGCTGTCGTCAAGAGTTCGTCCTCTCATATATGCAAGGGGTGCTACCTCGATGTTTCCTCTCTCCACGTATTTCTGATAGGTCTCTGCTCCAAGCATATCGAAGAGAGCATCGTAGAGAGGTCTCAGATACGGGTCAACCTTGCTCTGAAGATCACCGGGGAGAAAGCCCAGCTTTTCTCCGGCTTCAACTGCGGGGCGGGTGAGGATGATTCGGTTTATCTGCTTTGCGCGGAAGGCTGTGACCGCCATGGCAACGGCAAGGTAGGTCTTACCTGTGCCAGCAGGGCCGACACCGATGGTGATGGTGTTTTCCGCAATGCACTTGCAGTAGCGCTTCTGACCCAGGGTCTTGGGTTTTATGGGCTTGCCCTTGGAGGTGATGCAGATGCAGTCTCCCACAAGAGTTTCGATCTTTTCCTTTGATCCCTCGTTTATCAGGGATATGCAGTAGCGGATGTTCTGTTCCGAGAGGGGTTCTCCGCGGTTTATGAGCATCAGAAGGCTCTCGATAACCTTCGATGCCTTATCAACCGCCTCGATGTCTCCGCTGATTTTAAGCTCTGATTCTCTGCCCACAATGGAGACGCTGTATTCTCTCTCGATGAGCTTTATGTTTTCGTCAAAGCTTCCGAACAGGGCCACCGCCTGTTCCATTCTGTCGATGTTTATAATCTGTTCCGTAGTGAATTACTCCAATACAAATAAATATTACACATTAGTATAGCATAATTATTATGTAAAATCAGCATAATTTTGAAAAAACATTAAGTATTGACAAAAATTTGTTAAAAATGCCGAAGTTTCCCTTTGCTATTCTTCCAATAAGTAAAAATACGGGGCAGCAAGAATGAAAAGGAGAGAGAAATATGCTTTGAAAATTCTGATTCTCAAGGGATTTTTTTGAGAAAACTCTTGACAAACAGCAGAGTTAATCGTATAATAACCGAGGTGTAAAGAAAATAACTTTACAGCAGACGTTTTTTTTGAGGAAAACGTTTTTTGTGTTCGGGAGGTTTCTTCTATGGAAAAGAATATGGAAATCTCTCTTTTGTTTGACTTTTACGGACAGCTTCTCAGCGACAAGCAACACGAGGCGGTGCTCCTTTATGTGAACGACGACCTCTCCCTTTCAGAGGTTGCAACGGAGATGGGGATTACCCGTCAGGGAGTGAGAGACCTTGTGAAACGCTCTGAGGCTGAACTTTACGAATACGAGCGTAAGCTCGGACTTCTCAGAAGATTTGAAGAGGTTGAAAAGAGTGCACAGGCTATCCTTGAGCTTTCAGGGGAGATTGAAAAGTTCTCTGACCCTCAGCTTCAGAGTCTGGGAAACAGGATAACACAGCTTGCAAAAGCCCTAACGGAACAGGAGGCGTAACATGGCATTCGAAAGCCTTTCAGAGAAAATCACCGGTGTATTCAAACGCCTGAAGAATAAAGGTAAGCTTAGTGAGAGCGACGTTAAGTCCGCTATGAGAGAAGTGCGCATGGCTCTTCTCGAGGCTGACGTAAACTATAAGGTTGCTAAAGAATTCACCGCAAAAATTACCGAGCGTGCAGTTGGTGAGCAGGTTATGGAAAGCCTCACTCCCGCACAGATGGTTATCAAAATCGTTAACGAAGAGCTCGTAAGCCTTATGGGCGGCGAGTCCTCAAGAATAGAATTTGCATCCAAGCCTCCCACAGTTGTTATGCTCTGCGGTCTTCAGGGCTCAGGTAAAACAACTCACGCAGGTAAGCTTGCAAAAATGCTGAAGGCTCAGAATCACAGACCTCTTCTGGTTGCCTGTGATATCTACCGTCCCGCAGCTATCGAGCAGCTCAAGGTCGTGGCTTCTTCCGTGGATGTTCCCGTTTTTGAGAAGGGCACACAGGATCCTGTGAAGACAGCGGCTGAGGCTATCCGTCACGCAAAGGACTACGGCAATGATATCGTTATTCTTGATACCGCCGGACGTCTGCATATTGACGAAGAGCTCATGGGTGAGCTCAAGCGTGTTAAAGAGGAGGTTAACCCCTCTGAAATACTTCTTGTTATTGACGCAATGACCGGTCAGGATGCCGTTAATGTTGCAGAGAGATTCAACGATCTCCTCTCCATCACCGGCGTTATCCTCACAAAGCTTGACGGCGACACCCGCGGCGGTGCGGCGCTTTCCGTAAAGGCTGTCACAGGCAAGCCTATCAAGTTCTCAGGTACCGGCGAAAAGCTTTCCGATATTGAAGTTTTCCACCCTGACAGAATGGCAAGCCGAATCCTCGGAATGGGCGACGTGCTCACTCTTATTGAAGAGGCGGAGATGAAGCTTGACCAGAAGAAGGCCGAGGAAATCGCAAACAAAATGATGCAGAACAAGATGGATTTCAACGATCTTCTGGATCAGTTTGAGCAGATCAGAAAGCTGGGTCCTCTCAAAGGCATCCTTTCAAAGCTTCCCGGTATGAACCAGAAGCAGCTGGAAGAAGCGAATATCAATGAGCGTCAGCTGGATTGGTCAAAGGCTATCATCCTTTCCATGACACCTGCAGAAAGAAGTAAGCCCGAGCTTATCAATCCTTCCAGAAAGCGCAGAATTGCCGCAGGTTCAGGCAGAAGCGTGGAGGAAGTAAACAGACTTATCAAGCAGCTCTCTGAGATGCAGAAGCTTATGAAGCAGATGAATTCAAAGGGCAAGAAGGGTAAGAAACGCAGAGGACTTCCGAACTTTGGCGGTATGCCTCCTATGGATGGCGGCGGCACAGGTTCAGGTTTCGGCTTCTGATAAATCAAGGGTTATATTGCCACAAAGGCTTATAATTATATAAAAAGTTATTTTATTAAATGGAGGAAATTACCATGGCAGTTAAGATCAGACTTCGCAGAATGGGTGCTAAGAAGAACCCCTTCTACCGTATCGTTGTTGCAGATTCCCGTTATCCCAGAGACGGTCGTTTCATCGAGGAAATCGGCACATACAATCCCCTCACAGAGCCTGCAGAGGTTAAGGTTGATGCAGACGCAGCTAAGAAGTGGATTGCAAACGGTGCACAGCCTACCGATAAGGTAAAGGCTCTCTTCAAGAAGAACAACATTATCTGATTGAGGAAACAAAAATGAAAGAATTACTCACCATCATTGCAAAGGGTCTTGTTGAGGCACCCCAGGAGGTTTCTGTTACAGCAGATGAGCCTTTAGAGGACGGCACAACAGTTTATCACATCCATGTTGCTGAGGACGATATGGGCAGAATCATCGGCAAGCAGGGCAGAATTGCCAAGGCTATCCGTACAGTTGCCCGCTCCGCTGCTATCCGCAAGGATGTAAAGGTACAGGTTGAGATCGACTGATTTCAGCTCTTTTGCAAAAAAAGTAAGAGGTACACAGACTCAAGGACTCTTTTCCTTGTAATGTGTACCTTTTCTTTTTGGTTTGACAAGGGGTTGTGTCGTGGTATATACTGATATATTGAGAAGAGGTGCTTTTATGTCAGATTTCATTAGTATCAAAAGAATAAAAAGAGCATCGGCAACCGGTTTTTGTCTGTTGATTTCGGTACTTTTTATTATAATGTCTTCCTTTGGAGTTTTCGCTGCGGAAAATACAAAGGTATCCGGAGATTTCGAGTACGTAACAGGCGAAGGCGGAGTGTACATCACAGAGTATAAAGGTTCTCAAACAAAGGTTACAGTTCCCGACAAAATCGAGGACAAGAATGTTGTGGGCATTGACTCAGAAGCTTTCTGGTACAGAAGTGACATTGTGTCAGTTGAACTTCCCGACACTATTGTTGCCATCGGCAGCAGAGCTTTTCAGGGCTGTAAAGCCCTTGAGAGTGTGAGTCTTCCCGAGGGACTTATGAATATTGAGGATGCCTGTTTTGCTCAGTGTGAAAGTCTTGAGGAGATAGAGCTTCCCGACAGCATCTACTATGTGGGAAGCGGAGTATTTGACGACACTCCCTTTATCGAAAAGTTTGAGGGAGACAGCATCATCCTCAATGACAGAATTTTCTATTATTACAGAGGTGCTTCAGACTACGTAAAGATTCCTGACACGGTTACCTGTATCAGTGCAAGCGCTTTCCTTGAATGTGATAACCTTTACAGGGTTGACATTCCTCAGTCGGTGGAGATAATCGGAAGCTATGCCTTTTACGGTTGTGACAATTTAAAGAGCATAAAGCTTCCCCAAAACCTCGTTGAACTAGGGCCCTATGCTTTCGGCTGTTACACAGAGACCGAAAATCCCGAGCCTCAGGTTATGAGCGACTTTGTAATTTACAGCAATCTCACAGACTCACAGGGCAACGGGTCTCTTGGTGCTGCATACGCAAGTGAGTACGGCATTACCCTCAAGGGAGAGTCGGAGGAGCCGATATACGTTCCTCTCTCCGAAAGAAGTAATTCAAAGATCTCAGGCAAAACAGTTTTACTTATAGTGTTTATTTCGATCCTTGTGGTTGTGGTCGGCGGCGGAATGCTCTGGGGCTTCTTAAGCGACAAAAGGGCAAAGGAAAAGGCTCGGAATAATCGTACAAATAACAGAAATAATAAGAAGAACAAACGGTGAAAAATATGTTAAAAGAGTATCTGGAAATCGGAAAAATAGTAGGTACCCACGGTGTAATGGGTGAGATGAGAGTTGAGTGCTGGTGTGATTCACCTCAGTTTCTCTCAAAATTCAAGGAGCTTTATTTTGACAAGGGTAAGGAGAAAATATCTGTCACCTCCCGTCCTCACAAGAATATTGCATTGATGAAAATCAGCGGTGTCACCAGCGTGGAAGCTGCAGATCTTCTCAGAGGAAAAGTCCTCTATATGAACAGAAAAGACGCAAAGCTTCCCAAGGGAACTCACTTTGTCCAGGATATCATCGGACTTGAGGTGAGAGACGAGGAGACTTCTGTTGTTTACGGCAACATCACAGAAGTGCTCAAGACAGGTGCCAACGACGTTTATGAAGTTAAGGATTCAGAGGGTAAGGCTTACTATATCCCCAAGATTCCCCTTGTTGTAAAGGAAGTTAATCCCGAAGAGGGATATGTGCTCATTACCCCTATGAAAGGTATTTTTGATGATGAGAATTGATCTGATTACTCTTTTTCCCGAGGTGTGCGAGGCATATTTTTCCGAGAGCATAATCGGCAGAGCGAGAAAGAGCGAGGCGGTGGAGATAGAATGTCACCAGCTTCGCGACTTTGCTTTCGATAAGCACAGAAGAGTGGATGACGCTCCCTACGGCGGAGGAATGGGAATGCTGATGATGGCAGAGCCCATTGCCCTGTGCTTTGAGAATATTTGTGAGAAGCTGGGAGAGAGACCTCACTTTATCTATATGTCTCCAAAGGGCGAGACTCTCACTCAGCAGAAGGTGAAATCCCTTGCGGAGAATCATAAGAATATCTGTATCCTCTGCGGTCACTACGAGGGTGTTGACCAGAGAGTGCTTGACAGATACGTTGACGAGGAAATCTCTGTGGGCGACTATGTGCTTACAGGAGGAGAGCTTCCTGCCATGGTGCTGACTGATTCTCTTTGCAGAATGCTCCCGGGGGTTCTTTCCTCTGATGAATGCTTTGAGCTTGAAAGTCACTACGGAGGACTTCTGGAGTATCCTCAGTACACCCGTCCCGAGGTGTGGAGAGAAGAGGGTGTGCCCTCGGTGCTTTTAAGCGGTCACCACGCAAACATTGAAAAATGGAGAAGGGAAGAGGCAATAAAAATCACTCTCGAGAGACGTCCCGACATACTCCCTCAGGCGACTCTCTCAAAGAAGGAGCAGAAATTTCTTGATGAGCTTCTGAAGGGTCAGGAAGGATAAACTTTGGCTTTTTAGTAGAAGTTGACAATGTCAACGAATAAATGTTGTTATTTTGCACAAGAAAGCAACCTCGTTTTTTGTCGCAATAGTGTATCAAAACAAAATTGTTTTTTGGGTGTTGACCTCTTTGTTTTTTGTGGATATAATAACAAAAAATGAATGATTATGATAAACCCCAACCTATTCCTTTTCGGCGGTTTATTTAATCTCAGACCTTAATTTGATATTTAGATAAGAGAGGGTATTTCCATGTACGGTAAGGATGTTTTAGTTCAGAATAAAACAGGACTTCATGCTCGTCCTGCAACTTTCTTTATTCAGAAAGCAAATGAGTTCAAGTCAACCATCTGGGTTGAGAAGGATGAGAGAAGAGTTAACGCTAAGAGCCTCTTGGGTGTACTTTCACTTGGTATCCTCGGCGGCACAACCATCAAGATTTTCGCTGACGGCGCTGACGAGACTAACGCTGTTGAAGGTCTTGTTTCTCTTGTTGAGTCAGGTTTTGCTGAGTAATAGCGACTTTTGAGAGGCGGAGTGTTCTCCGCCTCTTTTTGTTTTAGAGGAGGTGATCGATGTGACCGAGAAAATCAGAGAACTTCGTAAAAAGGCAATGAAGCTGCCCCTTTTGCCCGGTGTGTATATTATGAAGAACAATAAAGGTGAGATAATCTACATCGGCAAGGCGAAGAAGCTCAAAAACCGCGTCAGCCAGTATTTCGGCTCTCAGAATAACCACGCCGAGAAGGTAAGACGTATGGTTTCTCAGGTGGAGGATTTCGGGTATATCATCACTGACAGCGAGTTTGAGGCGCTGATACTTGAATGCAGTCTCATAAAACAGAATCGCCCCAAGTATAACATTCTTTTAAAAGATGACAAGGGATACAGCTATATCAAGGTGTCGGGGGAGAAGTGGCGCAGGATAACCTCAGCTCTGCAGAAAAATGACGACAGTGCCACCTATATCGGCCCCTATAATTCTCATTTTTTTGTCAGACAGGCTGTGGACAGTGCCAACTCCGTATTTATGCTTCCCACCTGCAAAAGAAGATTTCCTGAGGATTTCGGCAAGGGAAGACCCTGTCTCAATTTTCACATAAAGAAATGCTCCGCTCCCTGCAGAGGAAAGATGAGGTTTTCCGATTACAACGAGAGGGTCGAAAACGCTCTGGAGTTTCTTACCTCTGGAAGCTCAGCCACTATGAAGAAGCTGAAAGCTGAGATGCTGGAGGCTTCGGAAAATCTGGATTTTGAGCGTGCCGCATCCCTTCGTGACAGTATAAATGCCATCAAAAAGCTCTCTGATAAGCAGAAGGTGATTCAGAGTCAGGTCAAGAATCAGGATGTGATTGCATATTTCTCTGATGGAAATAAAGCCTCTTTTGAGGTCTTTTGCTTTCGTGAGGGACAGCTTTCTCACAGAGAAGATTTCCTTATGGATTCCGCTCTTGATGAGGCCGAGGCAAGGGCTCATTTTATTATGAATTATTATGATAATTCCACAGATATCCCCAAACACATAACTCTGGATGCTCCTGCCGAGAGTCAGGCGCTCCTTGAAAAATACCTAAGCGAGAAGCTGGGCAGCAGGGTGTATATTACTGTTCCTCAGAAGGGAGAACAGAAGAAGCTCTGTGATATGTGCAGACAGAATGCTGCGGAGAGAGTTGCTCAGCAGAAAGGCTTTGCAGGAAAGGAGCTTTCCGTTCTTTCGGAGCTTAAAGCAATGCTTTCCCTTGAAAAGATGCCCGAGTATATTGAGGCATACGATATCTCCAATCTTTCGGGTGCTGAAAACGTGGGTGCTATGGTGGTTTTCAAAAACGGAAAACCCATGAAGAGCGCTTACAGAAAATTTAAAATAAAAGGCTTTGAGGGTCAGGATGACTACGCCTCCATGAACGAGGTGCTGAGACGTCGCTTTGAGGAGTACGAAAAGCACAAAGATGAGGGCGAGGGCTTCGGAAGACTTCCTGATCTTATTCTTCTTGACGGCGGTCTGGGTCAGGTTTCGGCAGTAAGACCCCTCCTTGCGGATTTCTCTCTGGATATTCCTCTTTTCGGCATGGTAAAGGACGACAGACACCGTACTCGTGCCATTGTTTCGGAAGAGGGAGAAATAGCTATCAGCATAAAGCAGAACGTTTTTAACTTCGTTACTTCGGTGCAGGATGAGGTTCACCGATTTGTTATCGGTTACCATAGAAAGAGAAGAAGCTCGGGAATGCTCAGAAGCTCTCTGCTGGAGATTGAGGGCGTGGGCGAGATGCGTGCCAAGGAGTTGCTTCGCTATTTCAAGACTCTCAGGAATATTTCCCAAGCAGAGCTGCGTGAGCTTGAATCTGCGCCCAAGATGACAAAAGGTACCGCTATGGCGGTTTACAGATATTTCCATCCTTCTGATAATGAGGAATAAGAATACAGAATTGAGAGGACTATTATGAGAGTGATTACCGGTATAGCCAGAGGCAGAAAGCTTCTGACATTAAGCGGAGACGATGTGCGTCCCACCACAGATATGGTTAAGGAAGCGGTTTTTTCCATCATTCAGTTTCAGGTGCAGGGAAGAGCATTCCTTGACGTTTTTGCAGGCTCCGGACAGATGGGCATAGAGGCTTTGTCCCGCGGTGCAAAAAGCGCCTGCTTTGTGGATATGAGAAAAGATGCTGTGAACATTATAAGGAAGAATCTTGAGAACACCAATCTTTCGGAAAATGCCTCTGTTCACATGGGAGATTCCATCAGCTTTATCGGCTCCTCTGCTCTTAAGTTTGATGTTGCCTTTGTTGATCCCCCTTACAACAAGGGGCTTGCGTTGAAAGCCCTTGAGGTGCTTCCCCGGGTTATGAACAAGGGCGGAGTCATCGTCTGCGAAACCTCTACCTCGGAGGAACTTCCCGAAAGAGCAGGAGAATTCAGCCTTGACAGAACTTACCGATATGGTAAAATTAAGATAACCACTTACAGATGTGAATTGGAAGAATAAAGGAGGATGCCTTTATGAAAACAGCGATTTGCCCCGGAAGCTTTGATCCCGTAACTCTGGGACATATGGATATTATTGAGCGTGCATCGGGACTTTTTGACAGGGTCATTGTGGCGGTGCTCAATAATGTGGTGAAGAATCCCTCTTTTACGGTTGAGGAGAGAATTGAGCTTCTTAAAGCTACCACAGCTCATCTTGATAACGTGGAGATTGACAGCTTCGACGGACTCCTTGTGGATTTTGCAAAGAGCAAGGGCGCTGTTGCGGTTGTAAAGGGTCTTCGTGCGGTTTCTGACTTTGAGTACGAATTCCAGATGTCCATGATCAACAAGAAGCTGTATCCTGAGCTTGAGACTGTGTATCTCAACACCAGTCAGGATTATATGTACTTAAGCTCCAGCGTTGTTAAGCAGATTGCTTCTCTGGGCGGAGATATCAGTAACTTTGTTCCCGAGGCTATTCACACGAAAATAGTTGACAGACTGAGAAATATGTGAAATAATAGGAAGAGATACAGTTGAGGAAAGGGAGATAAATATGAAAAGAGTAGAAGAACTTATCAATGAACTTCAGGATATTATGAACGACGCTAAGGCTGTTCCCCTCACAGGCGGAAAGTCCCTTATTGATACCGAGCAGGTGCTGGATATTCTCGACGAGATTCAGGATTCACTTCCCTCCGAGATCCGTCAGGCAAAGAATATCGTAGCAGATCGTTCTCAGATCATTTCTGAGGCAAAGAAAGAGGCTGAGGGTATCATCCGTAAGGCTGAGGAGAAAAAACTTCAGCTCGTAAGCCAGAACGAAATCGTTCGCGCTGCTAACGCTGAGGCTGCTGAGATTCAGAACGATGCCAAGGCTAAGGTTTCTGATATGAGAAAAGCTGCAGCTGAGTTTGTTGAGGATATTATGAAGAGAGCTGACGAGGCTCTGGCACTTCAGCTTACCGAGCTGAGAAAGACCCGTCAGAACATCAAGATGACCAATAAAACCGGCAGCGGTAACGCAATGTAAAATTTTAAAGAATGCAGGATACCTTAGGGTATCCTGTTTTTTTTGATCCGTTTTGAGAAAAGGAGAGCTTTGATTATTGCATTTTCGGAAAGAGTCTTTTGAAGCAGGGGGTGGGAGCTTTTGAAAACCTCATTGTAATGGGCTTTTTCAGATGAATTATTACAAAAAATACCAAATAATTACAAAATGCACCGCCGAGGGGGGAG
>JAZSME010000041.1:0-49492 GCA_045535715.1 Ruminococcus sp.
CCCCACCTCTACACAGAGAACTGCGTTGTATATACAGGTACTCACGACAACGACACCGTTATGGGTTGGAAGGCTGCAGCTGATGAAGACACTCTCCGCCACGCTTACGAGTACTGCCACTTAAACGACGAGGAAGGATTCCATTGGGGTCTTATCCGCACAGCTTACGAGAGTTGCGCAAAGTATGCTATCATCCCCATGCAGGATATTCTGGGTCTCGGCTCAGAGGCAAGATTCAATACACCTTCTACTCTCGGCGGCAACTGGGAGTGGAGAATCGATAAGAAGGCTCTCACAAAAGAGCTCAGCACTAAATTAAAGGAAATGGTTGTTCGATACAACAGACAGGAGGACTAAAACAATGAGTAAGATTATTGAAAATCTTGAAACTATTGCGAAAAGTGCGTACTGCAAAAAGCCCAAGGAGCTCACAAAGGAGCAGCTTCACCTGACACTGGGTAAGGCTGTAATGAACGAAATTGCCGACAACTGGGCAAAGAGCCAGAAGGCTCACTCAAAGAAGCGCAGAGCTTACTATTTCTCTGCAGAATTCCTTATGGGTAGAATGATCTACAACAACCTCTACTGCTTAGGCGCTCTTGATGAGGTTAAGGAGCTTCTCAAGGCTAAAGGCATGAACATCAACCAGTTCGAGGATATCGACGACGCTGCTCTCGGTAACGGCGGTCTCGGCAGACTTGCTGCTTGCTTCCTCGACTCCGCTGCAACTCACGACGTTCCCCTCGACGGCTACGGAATCCGTTACAAGTACGGTCTCTTCAAGCAGTCCATCGAGAACGGCTATCAGGTAGAAACTGCTGACGATTGGCAGAAGTTCGGTGATCCCTGGTGCATCCGTCGTCTTGAGGACGCTGTAAAGGTTAACTTTGCAGGTCAGACCGTTGTAGCTGTTCCCTACGATATGGCTATCATCGGCTACGGCACAAAGAACATCAACACTCTCCGTCTGTGGCAGGCTGAGGCAGTTGACGAGTTCAACTTCCTCCAGTTCAACGAAGGCAGGTACGACGAGTCCATCAAGGCTAAGAATGACGCTGAGAACATTTCCAAGGTTCTCTATCCCAACGACAACTCCCGTGAGGGTAAGGTGCTGAGACTTAAGCAGCAGTATTTCTTCTGCTCTGCTTCTCTCCAGGATATCCTCAGAAAGTATAAGGCACAGTACGGCAACGATTTCTCTCGTTTCGCAGAGCTCAACGCTTGCCAGCTCAACGATACACATCCCATCTGCTGTATCCCCGAGCTTATCAGACTTCTCGCTCTTGAGGGTGTAGGCTTCGACGAGGCTTTCGAGATCGCTCAGAAGACATTTGCTTACACAAACCACACAGTTATGGCAGAGGCTCTCGAGAAGTGGAGCATCTCCCTTATGCGTGAAGTTATTCCCGAGATCTACTCCATCATCGAGAAAATCAATGAGAGAGAGATGAATGATCTTCGCTCCAAGGGTCTCGAGGAGTGGAAGGTTAACGATATGAGAATCATCGATGGCGAGAGAGTTCACATGGCTCGTCTCGGTATCTATGCTTCCAGCTACGTAAACGGCGTTGCTTGGATCCACACTGAGATCCTCAAGAACGACGTTCTCAAGGATTGGTACGCTATCTATCCCGAGCGTTTCCAGAACAAGACTAACGGTATCACACAGCGTCGTTGGTTAGGTCTCTGTAACCCCGAGCTTTCCAATTTCATCACCGAGAAGATCGGTGACGGCTGGCAGAGAGATCTCTCTAAACTCTCCGCACTCAGCGGTATGCTTGACGACAAGACAGTTAAAGAATTCAACAAGATCAAGGCTACTAAGAAAAAGCAGCTTGCAAAATACGTTAAGAAGATGGAAAACTTCGACCTCAACCCCGACTTCATCTTCGACATTCAGGTAAAGAGACTCCACGAGTACAAGAGACAGCTCCTCAATGCTTTCTCCATTCTTTACATCTACTTCCTTATCAAGGACGGCAAGCTCCAGAACTGGAACCCCACAGCTTTCATCTTCGGTGCAAAGGCTGCTCCCGGTTACAGAAGAGCTAAGGCAATCATCAAGTACATCAACGAGATTGCTAACCTCGTAAACAACGATCCCGATACAAAGGACAAGCTCCAGGTTATCTTCGTTTCCAACTACAACGTTTCCTACGCAGAGAAGATCGTTGTTGCTGCTGACGTTTCCGAGCAGATCTCTACTGCAGGTACAGAGGCTTCCGGTACAGGTAACATGAAGTTTATGCTCAACGGCGCAGTTACCCTCGGTACCTACGACGGTGCTAACGTTGAGATCGCTCAGCAGGCAGGCGAAGAGAACGAGTACATCTTCGGCGCAAGAGTTGAGGAAATCGAGAGACTAAGAGAGAGGGCTACTCCCCCAGAGCTATCTACGACCAGAACGAGTACATCAGAAGAGTTGTCAACACTCTCGTTGACGGCACCTTCAACGATGACGGCGCTCAGGGCGAGGGCAGCTTCAGAGAGCTCTTCGAGGGTCTCCTCGCCGGCAAGTGCTGGCATGCACCTGACCACTACTTCCTCCTCCTCGATCTTCAGGATTATGTTGATACAAAGATCCGTTGCAACCAGGAGTATGCAGACAGAGTAGCATTCGGCAGAAAGTGCCTCATGAATACCGCAAATGCAGGTACATTCAGCTCCGACAGAACTATCCTCCAGTACGCAACAGAGCTCTGGCACGTTAAGTAATTTATTTACTGACAGGCTCTAATAAAAAATTAACGGTACATTTCGAAAGAGATGTACCGTTTTTGTTTTTATATATTAAGAAATTTTGAGACAATTCACCTTTCTTGTTCGTATTACTGTTGAATGGTTTATCTTGACACGACAAACAATCCCTATATATAATGAATTCGAGGGCTTCAACAGAACATTACAGAAAGCGAGGATCCCATAATGAAAAAGATGTTTTGTCTCTTATTTGCTGTAATAATGATTATCACGGCATTACCTGTGATTTCCGTATCTGCAGAAACTAACCTTTCATTCGGCGATGTCTCCTACCGTATTGAAGCCGACGGCACCGCTACAATAACCGGCGCTTCTGATATCACAGATACAGACATCGTTATTCCTGCCGAAATTGACGGTCATCCTGTGCGGAAAATAGCGCGCCTTGCATTTTCAAACAATCTTTCCCACAAAAGCGTCACTGTCCCTGAGGGCGTGGCCGAAATCGGATGGAGAGCCTTTTACGGTTGCGGAAATATGAACACCATAACGCTCCCCCGCACATTGACAATCATTGCAAGAGATGCCTTTAATCAAACGAATTATTATATGAATAAAGCCAACTGGACCGACGGAGTGCTTTACATCGGAACAAATCTTATCAAGGTAAATTCCGATTCAGCTCCTTCAAAGATTACGGTAAAAAACGGCACCACCTGCATAGCCTTCGAGGTGTTTTACCTCAATAGAACGTTGGAGGAGGTTAACCTTCCCGACACCATCCGCGCAATCGGCGAGGATGCTTTCTCAGGCTGCCTTAATCTCACACAAATAAACCTTAATGATAATATTGAGTATATGGGTATATGTGCTTTCAGCGGTTGCGAAAGCCTTCGGTACATAAACATTCCCTCATCCCTTGAGGTCATTCCCCAGAATGCGTTTTTCCGTTGCACATCGCTTTTGGAAATTACCATTCCTGAAAGCGTCAGATGCATAGAACAAAGCGCTTTCAAGAGATGCACATCCGTAAAAAAAATAGTAATTCCCGACAGCGTCAAAGATATTCAGTCGGCTGCTTTCATCGGATGCACCTCTCTGAATGAGGTATCTTTGCCGCAAAACCTTGAGCATCTTGGATCAAGCATCATCAACAGCACCGCATATTACCAAAACCCCGAGAATTGGAGCGAAGACCTTCTCTATATCGGCAAATATCTTATCTCCGCCTCAGAGTCTGCGCAAGGACATATCACTGTCAAGGATGGCACCGAGTACATTGCTGACAACACATTTTTGCTCCATAACGAAATCACCTCTGTCTATTTACCCGACAGCGTAAAATATATTGGTGTCATGGCTTTTGCCGGAGCTGAGGCTCTCAAAAACGTGAGACTTCCCGAAGATCTCAAAGAAATCAAGAGCGGCACCTTTAATTCCTGCCCGTCCCTTGAAAGCATTCACATCCCACAGTCAGTTACTGTTATTGGCAAAAACGCTTTCCACGATTGTGCTTCCCTTAAAACAGTAACTCTCTCATCCTCTGTGACAGAAATCGGAGAAAACGCCTTCGGACACTATGATCTGTTTGACGCAGCCCACGATATGATAATCGGCACACCCGTGGCAGAGGGATTCACCCTTCGCGGCATCACAGACTCACCTGCTCAGAGTTACGCCGAAAGCGAACAGCTTAATTTCGAGGAAATCAGAATCGGCAGTATTTCCGGAGATGCTGACGGCGACGGCAAGATAACCGTCAGAGATGCAACTCTCATACAGAAGCATCTTGCCGGAATCGAGGTTCTGCTCTCTGAACAAACCCTTGTGTGCGACTCAAACTCCGACGGCAGAATCACCATCACAGATGCAACAAATATTCAGAAATCTGTTGCAGGTCTTGAAAACTAAATTTGTCAGTATATTCAAAGGGCTCAGGTGCTATGCCTGAGCCCTTTGCTATCTTTGGACACCGCCCGCTGACCTCCTGCTTGCAAAGCAGGCGCTCTCCCAACTGAGCTATGCCCCATCGGATTTATACTTTATACTCTGCAAAAAACATTGACTTTTTCAGAGTTTTCTACTACTATATTTTCTATTGAAAGGAATGGTTCAGATGAAAAAACTTCTGTGTTTTTTTCTTATAATACTTACACTATTTACTCTCTGTGCCTGCAACAAAACAGAAGGAGATACATCTTCTCAAGCAGTAGAAACTCAGGATGAAACTCCTGCTGAAACGCAGTTTGAAACCGAAACTGTAACAGAAACCGCAACAGAGACTACTGTCACCGAAACAGAGCCTCCCTCCTGGGAGAACTTCTCTCCCGTCTATGAGGGCGACCTGCTCAACCACCCAAACGTACTGAACGTTATGCTTTTCGGCACCGATGCCGCAGGCTCCTTAAGCGACTCAATGATCCTTATGTCTGTTGACAGTGTTCACGGCAAAATAAAGCTTGTTTCCTTCCAGCGAGACACCTATGTCCACATAAGCTCGGGATTTTACCACAAGCTGAATTATGCCTACGCTTCGGGTGGAGCGCAAAATGCGGTCAGGGTCATCGAGAACAACTACGGCATAAAAATCGACAGATATGCCTCGGTGAATTTCCGCACCTTCAGAGATATCATCGACCTTCTCGGCGGAGTCACCCTTGAGCTTACCTCAGATGAGATAGGCTACATCAACGGTCAGCTCTATGAAAACGGACAGACAAAGCACCATCTGGACGCTACGGCGGGAACAGTTACCCTCAACGGCACTCAGGCTCTCTGGCACGCAAGAAACCGCGGCGGCACCTACGGCGGAGTTACCTACTACGGCGACGATTGGGACAGAACAAATCGTCAGAGAGAGATAATCTGTGCCATACTCAGACAGTTCAGATACAGCTCCTATCACGAGATCTCTCAGGTTATCGACACGGTAAGTCCTCTTCTCACAACTGACCTCTGCGATGCTCAGATGCTTGAATTCATTAAGAATCACGCTCAGGACTTCCTCTTCTACGGAGTATCTCACTGCGCTATGCCCTCTTCGGGCTATTGGAACTACGGCTACAATGAGGCTGGCTCGGTTATCCTTGTAAATAACTGGAGCGCTGTCCGAGAGGATCTCAAAGCTTTTATCTACGAAGATCTGACATTTGAATAATTATAAGGCTCAAGCAAAATGCTTGAGCCTTTTCTTGTTGCTTAAACGATTCTGTTTCTTACCCCTCCCGAGAAAAAGGCAAAAATGTTCTTTGCCATTTCCTCCACGCACCTTGCTCTGGCTTCCTTGGAGCCCCAAGCCATGTGGGGAGTGAGGATAACGTTGGGATAGTTTGCTATCTCAAAGAAAGGATGGCTTCTGGGGAAGGGCTCAGTGCTGTAAACATCCACACCAAGACCTCCTATCCTCTCTTCCTTTATAGCATCCGCAAGGGCTTTTTCATCAGTTACAGCACCTCTTGCGGTGTTGATAACTATGGCAGTTTTCTTCATCGAAGCAATTCTTTCCCTGCTGAGCATCCCTCTTGTCTCCTCCGAAAGAGGCAGATGCACTGAGATAATGTCGCACTCTCTGCAGATGGTATCAATATCCGCAAGGGGGAATTTACCCTGCCGGACTCTTCTGAAAACCATAACCTCAGAACCGAAGGCTGAGGCCACCTCTGCCACCTTGGTGCCTATTCCGCCTCCGCCGAGGATTCCCCACTTGAGAGATGAAATCTCGTGATAAACGGGAGTGAGTTTATTGGCAAGCCCTGAATCGCTGTATTTTCCCGACTTTACAAAATCTCTGTACTCGTCCTGTCTGTTCACAAGGGAAAGAGCCATAGATACCGCAATCTGAGCAACACTTACGGTGGAGTAGCCGGGAACATTGCAAAGAGCAATACCCCTCTCGTTGCAGTAAGCTCTGTCGATGTTATCATAGCCTGTTGCGGCAACGCAGATAAGCTTTAGGTTCTGAGCCTTCGAGAGATTCTGCTCACCCAGCTTTATTTTATTTATAATGACAACTTCGGCATCCGAAACCCTCTCTGCCACTTCCTCGGGGGCAGTTGTGGGGTACTCCAGAACCTCCCCCAGAGCATATATGGGAGAAAGGTCGATATCAAGTCCCAGAGTGTCCTTATCAAGTACGACTATTTTCAAAATCCTCACGCCTTTCGGAATTTTCTCCTTTCATTATAATAAAGTCTTTGATAAGTGGCAAGTATATTCTTCAAAAAGCTGTGTTATATCAGACTTTAAACGCATTTTGTATTGACAAAAAACCTCACAAATGCGATAATAAGTGTGTATATTCCATTTGCGAACAGGAGGATATATATGGCAAAGGAACTGGCAAAATCCTATAACCCCAAAGAGGTTGAGGACAAAATTTACGATTTCTGGCTTAAGGGCAAGTACTTCCACGCTGAGGTTGACCCCGAGAAAAAGCCTTATTCAATAGTTATGCCGCCCCCCAACATCACAGGACAGCTCCACATCGGACACGCCCTTGACAACACTCTTCAGGATATTCTCATCCGTTTCAGAAGAATGCAGGGTTACAGCGCTCTGTGGCTTCCCGGCACCGACCACGCATCCATTGCAACAGAGGCTAAGATCGTTGAAGCAATGAAGGCTGAGGGTCTCACTAAAGAAGCTATCGGCAGAGAGGCTTTCCTTGAGCGTGCCTGGGAGTGGAAGAGAGTTTACGGCGGCAGAATCTGCGACCAGCTCAAGAAGCTGGGCTCCAGCTGTGACTGGGACAGAGAGCGCTTCACTATGGACGAGGGCTGCTCTGACGCAGTTAAGGAAGTATTCGTCCGTCTTTACGAGAAGGGTCTCATTTACAGAGGCGAGAGAATCATCAACTGGTGTCCCCATTGCCGCACATCAATTTCTGATGCTGAGGTTGAATTCGAGGAGCAGGATGGTTTCTTCTGGCACCTGAGATATCCCCTTACTGACGGCTCAGGCTATCTTGAGCTTGCAACCACCAGACCCGAGACTCTCCTTGGCGATACTGCAGTTGCAGTTAATCCCGAGGACGAAAGATACAAGGACTTCGTGGGCAAGACCGTAACTCTCCCCTTAGTCGGCAGAGAGATCCCCGTTGTTGCTGACAGCTATGTTGATATGGAGTTCGGTACAGGTGTTGTTAAGATCACACCTGCTCACGACCCCAACGACTTCGAGGTAGGTCTTCGTCACAATCTTCCCATAATCAACGTAATGGACGACACCGCCCACATCAACAACTTAGGCGGTAAATACGAGGGTATGGAGCGCTACGAGTGCAGAAAGGCTATTGTAAAAGACCTTGAGGAAGGCGGCTTCCTTGTTAAGGTTGAGCCTCACGCTCACAATGTCGGTACCTGCTACCGTTGCGGCACCACCGTTGAGCCCAGAATCTCAATGCAGTGGTTTGTTAAGATGCAGCCTCTGGCTGAGCCTGCTATTGACTGCGTACGTTCCGGTAAAACCAAGTTCATTCCCGAGCGTTTTGATAAGATCTATTTCCATTGGATGGAAAACATCCGTGACTGGTGTATCTCCCGTCAGCTCTGGTGGGGTCACAGAATCCCTGCTTACTACTGCGCTGACTGCGGTGAGATGACAGTTTCCAAGGATGCAGTTACAGTTTGCCCCAAGTGCGGCAGCACTCACATAAATCAGGATGAGGACACCCTTGACACATGGTTCTCCTCTGCTCTCTGGCCCTTCTCCACTCTGCGCTGGCCCAACGAGACACCTGAGCTTAACTACTTCTACCCCACAAGCACTCTTGTTACAGGCTACGACATCATCTTCTTCTGGGTAGCAAGAATGATCTTCAGCGGTATGGAGAATATGGGCGACAGACCCTTTGACAATGTATTTATCCACGGCATTATCCGTGACTCTCAGGGCAGAAAGATGAGTAAGTCTCTGGGTAACGGCGTTGATCCTCTTGAGCTTATTGACAAGTACGGCGCTGACGCACTTAGATTCTTCCTTGCAACAGGTAACTCACCCGGAAACGATATGCGTTTCTCCGAGGAGAGAGTAGAAAGTTGCAGAAACTTTGCTAACAAGCTCTACAACGCAAGCCGTTTCGTTCATATGAACATTGATGATTTCGACGTTCCCTGCAAGCTTCCCGAGAAGCTCACCACAGAGGACAAGTGGATCATCTCCTCTGTTAACCGTGTGGCTAAAGAGGTTTCCGAGAATCTCGACAAGTTCGAGCTTGGTATGGCAGTAAGTAAACTTTATGACTTCATCTGGGACTGCTACTGCGACTGGTATATTGAGCTCACAAAGGCAAGACTTCGCTCCGAGGGTGAGGATGCTCAGAATGCAAGACAGGTACTCACCTGGGTACTCGAGAGAACACTCCGTCTTCTCCATCCCTTTATGCCCTTCATTACAGAGGAAATCTGGCAAACTCTCCCCCACTCCGACGAGGCAGGCGAGACAATTATGCTGGAGAAGTACCCCGAGTACTGCGAGTGTCTCAATTTCCCCGAGGCGGTTAAGACCACCGAGTCCATTATGGAGGCAATCACAGCTATCCGTACCCGCCGTAACGAGATGAACGTTCCTCCCTCAAAGAAGGCAAAGGTATATATCGCAACAGAGAATACCCAAGTCTACGAGGAAGGTGCAAAGTTCATCGTTTCTCTGGCATCTGCAACAGAGGTTGAGATCGATAAGGCATTCGACCTTGAGGGCGCGGTTACCATCGTTGTGGGTGATGCAAAGATCTACATCCCCATGAACGAGCTTGTAGATAAGGAAGCAGAGCTCAAGAGACTTGAGAAGGAGTACGCTCAGGTAGAGAAGCTCCTTATGCAGGACGAAGGCAAGCTCAATAACGCAGGCTTTATGGCAAAGGCTCCCGCAGCTGTTGTAGAGAAAATCAAGGGTCAGGCAGAGAGAGAAAGAGAAAAACTCCAGCTCATCAAAGCCGCCATTGACGCACTTAAATAAATCACCATAAACTTATTAAGGGACATCTTCACTTTGAGGATGTCCCTTTTGTATTGAAAATACAGACGCTGTGTGCTATACTGTCTTTAAGAACAAAACATTTTACCGAAAGGAGTGCCCCTGATGCGTTGGGTTATGGGCTATATATTCTTTATAAAAGGAAACCCTTAATACCACACAAGGGGTAAGTCTGCCCTTTTTAAAGCGCAAACTCTATATTCGGTAAAACGTGGGCAAGTTCTTTTTGCACCGCGTGCCTTTGGCATGGCGGTTTTTTTGCACCCTTTTACCGCTTAGTAAAAAGGATGATATTTATGAATATAAAAAGGCAACTTCGAAGGTTTTACTCCTTCGGCTTTTTCTCCTGCCTTCGTCTGCCTGATGCTGTCTGGGTAGCGCTCCTTGCTATGAGGGGCTTTAGCCTGTGGCAAATCGGCGTGGCAGAGGCTGTCTTTCACATAGTGAGTCTTTTGTTCGAAATCCCCTCGGGGATGCTTGCTGACCTTATCGGCAGGCGCAGAAGTCTCGCCACAGCAGGTGTCTGCGGAATAATCAGCGCTCTCGTTATGGCGTTCAGCACAAATTTTCTCAGCATTTGTGCGGCTATGGCCTTTTCCTCTTTATCCTGCAGTTTCATCTCAGGCAGCGACGAAGCACTCCTTTATGACAGCTTGCTGGAATCAGGCAGAGAAAAAGAATATATAAACACAAACGCCCGATACACAAAAATTCAGAGCTTCGGTAATGTTCTCAGCAACTTCGGCAGTCTGCTTATCGGGGTGATGAGTCACGTGGGCTTTTACATTACCGATGCTTTCATACATCTTTTGCACACCATCAGCGCGCTGAGTCTCAAGGAGCCCGCTGTTACCAAAAATCAGCTAAACAGAGAGGAGCATCCTTTCCGCAATTTCGGTGAACGCTTCAAAAGTCACGTAAGAGAAGTTTACACCTTTCTGAAAACATATCCCAAAGCACTGCTGATAATGATGGCAGACGGGCTTCTAACCCTTCCCAGCTTTCTGACAATTATGTTCCTTCAGCAAAGGCTTAACCTCCTCGGCTTTGACCCTGCGTGGTTGGGATTACCCATTATGTGCCTGAGCTTTGCAAGAATTCTCGGAGTTACGGTGGGACAGCACCTGAGAGTGAAAAATCTCAGGCATCTCTATATGATTTGTTCCGCTGTGGTGGGAATCGGTACTGTCTGCGCAGGAGCCGCCCCTGTGATTGCGGCGGTATTGGGGGCAATGCTTTCAGCCGCAGGTATGCATGTGTGGATTCTTCATCTGCAAAATTATCTTAATAAGATGTTCCCAAGCGACAATCGAGCAACCCTGATAAGTGTAAACATGATGGCTTACAGCCTTCTGATGATATTCGCAAGTCCTCTTGTGGGATGGCTCAGCGATTTCGGCACAACCGGCGGATTAGGTTTGTGCGTACTGGGTACAGTCATAGCCTTTGGGGGAATCCTCCTCCCGTTATTAAAGAAAAAGTCATAATAAAAACTCCCTTGAACTGCCTTTTGGGGGCTGTTTCAGGGGAGTTCTTTTTATTTTTTCTTGGGACAGAAGTCCTGCATTATGCAGTTTGAGCACAGGGGAGTGGGGGCTTTGCAGACAGCTCTGCCGTGAAGTACCAATCGGTGGCAGAAATCGTTTGACTCCTCGGGAGGAAGCAAATCACGAAGGATTTTCTCTATCTTTGCGGCGTCCTTCTCCTTGTGGAGTCCCAGTCTCCTTGTTAAGCGGATACAGTGGGTGTCCACCACCACCGCAGGCTTTCCGTAAATATCCCCCACAATGAGGTTTGCGGTCTTTCTGCCCACTCCCGAAAGGGTGGTGAGCTCCTCTATGGTGTCGGGGACTTTTCCGTCAAATTTCTCCATAATGGACTTTGACATCTCAATCAGGTCACGGCTCTTTGTGTTGTAAAAGCCGCAGCTGTGAATAAGCTCCTTTATTCTCTCGATATCCGCCTGCGCCATTGACTCTGCGTCGGGAAACTCTTTAAAAAGCGCAGGAGTCACAAGATTCACCCTTGCGTCTGTGCACTGGGCGGCAAGTCTCGTTGCCACCAAAAGCTGAAAGGGGTCTTTGTAGTCCAGAGAACATATTGCCTCGGGATATTCCGCTTTAAGCGCTTCAATTGCTTTTAATGCTGTCTCTTTCTTTGTCATAATACTCAACTCGTTTCTTAAGAATTTGCGCGTTCCTCTTTTTTATTAAATTATCAGCTATTGCCCCTTAATTATGGCAAGAAGCGTTGTCTTTTTTTGTGAACATTCCTCTTTTTTGAGATTATTTTCGCAATTTCCCTTTTCTTTGCAAAAGCGTTGTGATATAATCTCAATATATTCAGAGAAAGCAGGTAATAGGAATGTTCAAGAATTACATTTTCGATTTATACGGCACTCTCATCGACATCCGCACCGACGAAGGCGACTCCGCACTCTGGGAGAAAATGGCCATCTTCTACGGATACCGTAAGGCTCTTTACACAGCTTTTGAGCTTAACCAGAAGTATCAGGAATTTGCAAGCGCTGAAAAGCTCAGGGTTAAAGCAGCTCACCCCGACTACCAGTATATTGACATCGACCTCTCTAAGGTTTTCAGAAAGCTCTACGAATACAAGGGAGTTACCCCTTCCGATGAGCTTGTAAAAATCACCGCCAACACCTTCAGATGCTATTCAACAAACAAGCTCTGTCTCTACAAGGGAGTTATCGATCTCCTTGAGACTCTGAAGAAAAAAGGCAAGAAGGTTTACCTGCTCTCAAACGCTCAGGCTGACTTTACCCGTCCCGAAATGGACTATCTCGGACTTACCGAGTACTTTGATGATATCATCATCAGCTCCGAGGTGCTCTGCTCAAAGCCTGACACAAAAATCTACGAAATCCTCTTTGAGAGAAACGGTCTCAAAAAGAGCGAAAGTATTATGATCGGCAACGATTGCAACTCTGACATCAAGAGCGCTTATGCTTTCGGCATCAAGAGTCTCTATATTCATCAGGCAATTTCTTCTCCTATTACAGAAAAGCTTCTGAGTACATGGAGAATTATGAACGGCGACGTTACAAGAGTCAAAAAGATGATCATCAACGGCGTCTGATAAATTTATGCAAAGGGAATTTACAGCATCTCCTTCGGGGGATGCTTTTTTTGTTTTGAAACCATAAAAACATTTCCGAAGGAAGTCTTCGGCAAATTCCTTGTCCTTTTTATTATATCATAACAAAGGGGACACTTCAAGCAGGCACTTCCCCCTTCAAAAAAGCCCATATCATCGGCATTCTACTCACAGTAGAGTGCCGAAAAAACGCTCTACTGACAGTAACTCGGGTTTAGAGGTTGCAAAAATCAAGTAGGGTGACAGAAGCGGTCTTTGTGTGTAATAATACTTCTATACAAGACGTCGCTTTCAAGAGGTGTTAATTTCCAAAGGCTTCGCTTTCAAGGACATCGTTTTTCAAAGGTGTCAGTTTCAAGAAAGCTTGCTTTCAGAAGCGTTGCCTTCAAGAGTGTCACTTTTAAGAGGTGTCGTTTCAGAAGGATGTCAATTTCCGGACGCATCACTTTCAAGAAGCGTCACCTTCAAGAGATGTGGCTTTCAAGGGCGTCACTTTCAAGACCCTGATAAAACGATGAAGTCAACAAATGCTTTCACTAAAATCAACGCATCCGATACTATCACACAAACTATTTTGGGAGGATATCATGAGCGATTTTATCATCAGCTGTTGCACAATTGCAGATCTTACAAAGGAGCACCTGGACAGACGTCAGGTTGCTTACGCAAAGTTCCACTATAACATCGACGGCGAAACCTACGACGACGATCTGGGCGAAACCATCACCATGGATGAGTTCTATCAGAAAATGGCAGACGGAGCTATGACCTCCACCGCTCAGGTCAATCAGAGCGAGTACATAGAATTTTTCGAGAAATTCCTCGAAGCAGGCAAGGATGTACTTCATCTTACTCTCAGCTCAGGTCTTTCGGGCTCTTACAACTCCGCTCGTCTTGCCGCTGAGGACCTGAGGGCAAAGTATCCCGACAGAAAGCTTGTTGTTGTTGACTCTCTGGGTGCATCCTCAGGCGTTGGCCTTATGGTTGAGACCCTTGCAGATATGAGAGACAAGGGAGCCACCCTTGAAGAGTGCGCAGAGTTTATCGAGGAAAACAAGCTCAATCTCCACCATTGGTTCTTCTCCACAGACCTTACCTTCTACGTAAGAGGTGGTCGAGTTTCAAAAATCGCAGGTCTTTTCGGCGGAATCCTCGGCATCTGTCCCCTGCTCAATTGCGACAAGGACGGAAAGCTCATTCCCAGACACAAGATCCGCGGTAAGGCTAAGGTTATTGACGCTATCGTTGAGAAGATGGCTCTTCACGCAAAGGACGGCGAAAACTACTCAGGCAAGTGCTTTATGTCTCACTCCGCTTGCATAGAGGACGCAAAGGCCGTTGCTGAGCTTGTTAAAAAGCGTTTCAAGAATCTCAGCGGAGATGTTGTCATCAACAACATCGGCCCCACCATCGGAAGCCACACAGGCCCCGGCACAGTTGCCCTCTTCTTCTGGGGCGACAAGAGAGTTGACTAAGTCAGCTAAAATAGAATTTTTCTGAATTTTTCCTTTTTTACCGCTCCTGAGCTTCAGGGGCGGTTTTGTTTTGTGGTTTTGGGGAAGGGTAGGATAAGCGATTTTCCACCTCATCCGTCTTTGCTCGCGCAAATCCACCTTCCCCTCAAGGGGAAGGCTAGAAAAGAGCCTTGCTAAAAAGCAAAGCTCTAATGTTTCTATAAGGTCTTTATCACAATCATCACGCTTCAAAAACAATAACTTCCGCCGATAAAGTAATACTACTTTTTTCTCCGAATATCAATCTCTCCTCCATAGACATTTCTACCAAAAGATACGGATTTGCAGGGCAAATACTGTGATTTTGCGGAGTTGACTATACTTCCCGATTCCTATATTATATATGTATAATGAGAAGTGTGCGCTCTTCGGGGTTTTGTGCGCTTCCCGCCTCATAAAATACAACTTTCTTTTAATTATTCTTACTTCGGAGAGGAGGGGTCTTGTGGTATTCTCAAGCCTTACATTCTGGTTTTTCTATCTGCCCGTAGTTTTGCTTGCCTACTACATTTCACCGCTTAAAGCCCGCAACTGGGTGCTTTTCATTGTGAGCCTTGCCTTCTACGGCTGGGGCGAGCCCGTCTACATCGCTCTGATGCTCACCACTATTCTCATTAACTACGTTTCGGGACTTCTCATTGAGAAAAACAGAGATTGTCCCAAAAGAAAAAAAGCGTGGCTCATAATTTCCATTGCACTGAACCTTGGAATACTTGTATTCTACAAGTACTCGGGAATGATCGTTGATACAGTAAATCTTCTCACCGGCGCAAGCCTTGCCTTTAAGGCGCCTGACCTGCCCATCGGTATCAGCTTCTACACCTTCCAGGCAATGAGCTACACTATCGATGTTTACAGAGAAGATACCAAAGTTCAGAAGAATCCCATGCTTCTGGGAACTTACGTTACCCTCTTCCCTCAGCTTATCGCAGGACCTATTGTCCGTTACAGAGACGTTGCCCACGACCTTACTCACCGCAAGGAAACCGTAGAGAAATTCGCAAGCGGTGTTCTGCTCTTCCTCGTGGGTCTTTCAAAGAAGGTGCTCTTTGCCAACCAGTTTGCCGCTATGTGGGTAAACCTTGGCGAAGGAAAGGCAGAGGGACTCCTTGCGCATTGGGCAGGACTTCTGGCGCTCACCCTTCAGATTTACTTTGACTTCTCAGGATACAGCGATATGGCTCGCGGTCTGGGCAGAATGCTGGGCTTCGAGTTTATGGAAAACTTCAACTACCCCTACATCGCAAAATCCATCACCGACTTCTGGAGACGCTGGCACATCTCCCTCTCCACTTGGTTCCGCGATTACCTCTACATCCCCTTGGGCGGAAACAGAAAGGGCTTTGCACGTCAGATACTCAATCTCTTCGCTGTCTGGGCGCTGACGGGTCTTTGGCACGGTGCCGCTTACAACTTCCTCTTGTGGGGACTTTTCTTCTTCGTTCTCCTTGTTATCGAAAAGCTCTTCCTCCTCAAGGTCCTCAAGAAAATCCCTGCATTTCTCAGTCACATCTACGCTCTCTTCTTCATTATGATCGGCTGGGCAATCTTCAACTTCACCGATATGGCTCTTCTCTTTGACTTTATCGGCGGACTCTTCAGCCTCAAGGGCGGACTTTACACAGACAGCTCTCTGCTTGTAATGCTTTCCTATCTGCCCCTTGTGATTCTCGGATGCATTCTCAGCACACCTGTGCTCAAAAAGCTCAATCAGAAGCTTAAAAACAAAAAGTTCTACCCCGTAGTGCTCTGTGCATTTGTCCTCGTGTCAATGCTCCTTTGCACAGCATCCCTTGTAAGCAACAGCTACAATCCCTTCATCTACTTCCGATTCTAAATAACCATTCTCACAGGAGGTGAGTCAATTGAACAACCGCAAAGCTCACATTGCCATTATCGCAATGTTTCTTGTATTTACCTTTGCGCTGAGCATTCTTTTCTTTGCTCTTCCCAAGTCAGACTTCAGCAAGCAGGAGAAGAGATACCTCAGCAAAGCTCCTGAGGTTTCCTTTGAAAACTTCATGAAAGGCGACCTCACCGCAGGGCTCGAGGGTGAAAAAGGAGGATTTATCCCCGACCATTTCCCTCTCAGAAGCTTTTTCGTGGGCACAAACGCATATATGAATCTCTTCCTCGGAAACACCTCGGGAGTGAATTACTACAACTGCTCTGACGGATACATCGTCACAAAGCCCCCTGCACTTGACCGAAGCCGTATAAATATGCGCCTTATCAACGATTTTACCGCTTCCTTTGACGAGGTAACTCTGGCGGTCATCCCCTCTCCCGGCTACATTATGCAGGACAAGCTCCCTCTTCTTCACGCTGACTACACCGACGACGCTGTGTTTGAGGTCATCAGCAAAGCAAAAGGCGACAACGTCACCCTCTGCGACCTGAGAGAAACCTTCAAGACTCACTACGAGAAGGGCACAGAGCTTTACTACAAAACCGACCACCACTGGACCACCCGAGGCGCTTACATTGCCTATTCAAAGCTTTCAGAAACTCTGGGGGTAACAGCTCCCTCTGAGGACGCCTTCAACATCGAAGGGTACGAGGGCTTCTACGGCACCACCTACTCCTCCAGCGGATATTTCCTGAATTCCCCTGACACCCTTGAGGTCTGGGAAAAGGAAAACGACTCCCTCACTCTCACCATCTACGGCACCGACAATTCGGAAATTACAAAGCGCGAGTACCACAGCTTATACTTCTATGAGCACCTCACAGAGCCTGATATGTACCCTGTTTTCTTAAACGGAAACCAGCCCCTTGTGACCATTGAAAACAAAAACGCCGAAACAGACAAGACGCTTCTTATTTTCAAAGACTCATACGCTCACGCAATCACACCCTTCCTCGTTGAGAACTTCAGCAAAATCGTTATGGTGGATATGCGCTACTACGATATGAACGCCTTCGGCTTTACAAGTGAGCTCAAAAAGGATGTCGAGGCTGACGAGATACTTTTCCTCTACTCTATGGACAGCTTTATGTCCGACAACAGCTTCGCATATCTTTTCTGATAAATGCACAAAAGAAAGACCGCCCGAAAAAGGCGGTCTTTTTTCATATCTCGATATTGTTTTTTTCTATGAATTTCTTCACCTTGTCAATAACTCTGCGGTCATTGTCATAGGTCACACCCACAGCGCCGTTTAAGGGCACCCAGGTGTAGCTGTCGATTTCGCTTTCCTGAATCCTGATGTCGTTGCTAAGGGCAACCGCTAAGAAAAACACAACTCTCTTTCTGATCTTTCCGAAGGGACAGTAGTCGCTGATCTCTCTGAAGCCATCCAAAATCTTCACATCAAGGTTTGTCTCCTCCTTGATTTCCCTTACAGCCGTCTCCTTTTCGTTTTCACGAAGCTCCACGTGGCCCTTAGGGAAGCTGTAAAACCTTCCGTTGTGATTCTTTACAAGGAGTATCTGGATCTCTCCGGACTCCTCGTCTCTGTGAAGGATAACCGCTCCGCAGGACTTTTCGTAAAGACAGCTGAGACTTTTGAGCTTGATGCTTCTGAGAGTCTCCAGAATCGCCCTTATCTCGGGCTCATACATTATTTCGTTCTTCGGGGAAACAACAGGCACCTCTTTGCCGTCCTCCAGACGGGCAATGGCTGTGACTATCCCCGTAAAGCTGTCAAAGACATTTCTTTTTCCTACAACGTAGGCCTTCTGCTTTACGCCCTCTGAAACGATTTCAGCGGAGTAAAGCCCTCTCTCGGACAGCATACCGTAAACATTTACCGACACATCTTTTGCTAGCACTTTTATTCCTCCTTTGGCAGGACTAAAACATTCTTATTTAAGAATGCTCTTCATAATATCCACCTGGGAGGTGTTGTTGGCGGACATGGTGTTGTTGAGCAGAAGCACCTCTTGGATGCCGTTCTTTGTGAGGTAATCCTTGAGATTTCCGCTCCAGTATCTGTAATCAATAAGGTGAACTTCGTCGTAGTGATTTGCAAGGAAGGGAGCAAAGGCGTTGCCGTAGCTGTCCTTGACAACAGCAATCTTCTTGCCTGTCTTTGCTTCGGAATGAATCACAAACTGCGCTGTATCACCCCAACAGAAAACACCGTAGGTGAGAGTACCGCCCGTTGATGCGGGATAGTACATATCCACCCTGATATTGTCGGAGCTCATACGCTCCTTCATATAGGCATAGGTCTTGACGGGGATGTCATAATACTCAACCGTATCCGCATTCTTCTTGAGTCCTGCGTTGGAGGTAAGAGAATAGAAGCTTCCCGTAAAACCGTTTATTGTGTTCTTCTTAAGGGTCTTGATGTCAACAGCTTCAAGAGAAAGCTCCTCGCAAAACGCGGTGTAAGCATAGTAAGCACCAAGAGAAGTCCAGTGGTGGTCTGTGTTGTAATAGATATACTCTGTGTTATGCTTTGAAAGGGCATTGTAAACATTGATGTTTACTACCTTGTCGTTTACATTGTCATAGATACACTTGATATTATCTGCCTGAGATACGGATTTTACGCTGTTTTTGATCCTGTCAGGCAAGGCAAATTCTGTGTGATTGGGAACTACCATATTGTAAACGGTGATCTTGTCCCCCAGCTTCTCAGAGAAGCTGTTCACCGCGTCTGAATATTTCTTTGCTACCTTATCGCTGCTGAAGAACAGGTTAAAGCCCTTGTTATCCTTGAGATAGAGGGTGCTTGAGTAAAGGGTTCCGTTCTTGCCGTCATCAGCAATTGTAGGCTTGATAAACTCCTCCTCGGGTGCAGGCAGGGTGGGAGCTTCGGTGGGAGCTTCGGTGGGTATTGTTGTCGCAGGCTCGGTCGCCGCCTGGGTCGTGGGCTGAGTCTCAGTCTCTGTGAGAGTCTCGGCTTCATCCGAGGTTGCACCGCCTAAGGGATTCTCTCCTCTTGAGTTTTTCTGCGAATTGTCCGACGAGGAGGGCTTGTTGTCTCCTGAGAAAAGATTTCCCACAAAAGGAACTACGTAAAAGTAGCTTCCGAGGACTATACCGGTCAGAAGCACACAGCACAGAAGAATAAGCAAAACTCTCTTTGCAATGAGTTTTCCCTTCTTCTTTCTCTTCATTTTTTTGTATTTCTGGTTAGCGGCATAGGTATCCACCATCCCAATGAAATAATCGTTTTTGTTTCTCATTATTTCATTCGCCTCCGTATCCGATTCTACGGCTATTTTTACATAATAGAGTATAATATATAGAAATGTCAAAGGCAATAAAAGTAACCGAATTGTGATTATATCTCAAATTTATTGTAATATTTTAGAATAAAAAAGAAATTTCTGTTACAGAAAAATAGGAAAAACCCGCATTTTTATTGCACATCGCGGCTTATTGTGCTAAAATAAGTTTTGATACTTTAAAAAAAGAAAGCGTGTTATTTATGGAATTCACATTTGCAAACAGAATCTGCGGACTCAAGCCCTCCGCAATCCGTGAAATTTTCAAATATGCAGCAGACCCCACAGTAGTTTCTCTCTCAGCAGGAAACCCCGCTCCCGAGGCATTCCCCGCTGAGGCGCTCAGAGAGATTTCTGAAAGACTTATGAAGGAAAATCCCATCCTTGCTCTTCAGTACAGCATCACCGAAGGCTACGCTCCCTTGAGAGAATCCCTCAAGGAGTATATGGCAAAAAACGGTATCGGCAAAGAGGGTGATTCCCTTATTGTTACCTCGGGTGCCCAGCAGGTTATGGACCTCACCACAAAGTCCCTTGTAAACGAGGGTGACGAGGTTATCTGCGAAGCTCCCTCCTTCATCGGCTCTCTCAACACCTTCCGCAGCTACGGCGCAAAGCTTCTCGGTGTACCTATGGAGCAGGACGGAATGAATATGGAGGCTCTTGAGAAGACCCTCAGTACTCATGACCGTGTGCGTTTCATTTACACTATCCCCACCTTCCAGAATCCCTCAGGCATCACAATGAGCCTTGAAAAGAGAAAGAAGCTCTACGAGCTGGCTCTTAAGTACAATGTGCTTATCCTTGAGGATAACCCCTACGGCGAGCTGAGATACAAGGGCAAGGATATCCCCACCATCAAATCCTTCGACACCGAGGGTATTGTTATCTACGCAGGCTCCTTCAGCAAGATCATCTCTCCCGGTATGCGTGTGGGCTGGTGCGTTGCTCCCGAGGCAATCATCCAGAAGCTCACCGTCTGCAAGCAGGGCAGCGATGTTCACACAAACATCTGGTCTCAGGTGCTTTGCCACGAGTTTATGACAAAATACGACTTTGAGGGACACCTGAGATATCTGCGAAAGCTTTACTCAGAGAAGGCAAAGTTCACCATGGAGCTTCTTGACAAACACCTCAAGGGAAAAGTAACCTACGCTGACGTTGACGGCGGTCTCTTTATCTGGTGTACTCTTCCCGAGCACGTGGATATGCCTGCATTTTGCCTTGATGCTGTTAAGAACAAGGTTTGCGTAGTTCCCGGTACTGCTTTCCTCACCGACGAAAGTGCTACCTCTCACGACTTCAGAATCAACTTCTCTACTCCTACCAACGAACAGCTGGAGAAGGGAATCAGAATACTTGGCGAGCTTTGCGATAAGCTCTGATAAGGAGAACAGATATGAGCGAAGAAATCATCACAGCAGGAGCATCCGCTCCCGAGAAAAAGAAAATTGTATTCAGTGCAATCCAGCCTTCGGGCACCATCACTCTCGGCAACTACCTGGGCGCTCTGAGAAACTGGGTAACCATGCAGAACGAGGGCAAACACAACTGTATTTACGCACTTGCAGACCTGCACACAATCACAGTCCGTCAGGAGCCTGCAGTTATGAGAAAGAACGTGCTTGACGCTTACGCTTCCATTCTTGCCTGCGGTATCGACCCCGAGAAAAGCGTATTCTTCATTCAGAGCCACGTTAACACTCACGCACAGCTTGCCTGGATCCTCAACTGCTACACACAGTTCGGTGAGCTTTCCAGAATGACTCAGTTCAAGGATAAATCTGCAAAGCACGCAGACAACATCAACGCAGGTCTCTTCACCTATCCCTGCCTTATGGCAGCAGATATACTCTTATATCAGGCAGATCTTGTTCCCGTAGGCGCCGATCAGAAGCAGCATCTGGAGCTTTCCAGAGATATCGCTGAGAGATTCAACGGCAGATACGGCAAGGTCTTCACCGTTCCCGAGGGCTTCATCCCCAAAAATGGAGCAAGAGTTATGAGCCTTCAGGATCCCACCAAGAAGATGAGCAAGTCCGACGAAAACGTAAACGCCTGTGTATCTCTGCTTGACACTCCTGAGGTAATTATGAAGAAGTTCAAGCGTGCCGTTACCGACAGCGAAGCAAAGGTTTGCATCGGAGAAGGCAAAGAGGGCGTAAATAACCTCATCGGCATTTACAGCGCCATAACAGGAAAGTCCGCTGAGACTATTACCGCTGAGTTTGAGGGCAAGGGCTACGGCGACTTCAAGGTAGCCGTCGGAGAAGCTGTTGTCGAGGAGCTGAGACCCGTAAGAGAAAAATACGAGCAGTACGTAAAAGATAAAGCTTATCTTGAGGAGTGCTGGAGAAAGGGCGCAGATTTCGCCCAGAACCTCTCAGGCAGAACTCTCTCCAAGGCTATGAAGAAGATAGGCTTTGTTGCAAAATAAAAGAAAAAAAGTAACCGCCGAAAGGAGCTCCTCTCGGCGGTTTTTTTGTCTTTAATTATCAGTAGAGGGATCCGATTTCCTCTTCTGTCTTGATTTCCCAGTTTGCAAAGTTTCTGCCGTCGCCCTTTACTTCGTAACCGTAGTTCTTTGAGGTGGCATAGGGTGCAGTCTGGAAGAAATGATGTCTTACCTTTGAGGGGTCATTGGTCTCCTCGGAGTAAGCCTTGCCGTAATCTGTGTCGGTGTCAATACCTGCGGATTTCACGATTGTTGCAAGGAAATTATCCTGAGAGACGGGAACATCGCTTGTCACAAGAGGAGTTGAGCTCTTGCCGCTCTCCTTAACGAGAAGGGCGGTCAGGTTTTCATCTGTGTACAGCTCGTGGTCGGAATTGAGAGCTGCGTGATCACCTGTGATAATAATGGTTGCATCCTCATAGAGACCTAAGGACTTAAGCTCATCAATATACTCAAAAATGAACTTGAAGCAGCCTGTGGTCTGAGCAAATGACCCTACGCTGTCAGGCTCCACCTCTTCACAATTCTCGTTCATTGTAAAGGGAGAGTGGCATCCGCGCATGTGAAGGAAGGTAAATGTTCCCTTATCATCCTGCGTGTAAAGACCTGACTCAGTGAACTTTTCATAAAGTCCCACATCGTCAAGCACATATTCGCCTGCTCTGACAACATTCTCGTTGATGGTTCTTGTGGAAACATCGTTGGGCTTGAATACCTCAGGCGCCCAGAAGTAAGCGCCTGTCTTGAACATTGTTTTTGCAAGCTCGAACTTAGAGGGAATCTGAATCTCATCCGCTGCGCTGGGACGATAAAAGTTATCTACTATACCCTCAAGATCCTCTACGTTGTTGTAGGAATAAAACTCTGATACATAGAGGTTGACTTTATAATTATTGTTTTTGAGATCCTTGAGGAAGGTGCTCTCAGTAAAGGCTGTGTCAAGATACTCTGTTCTTGACATTGAGAAGTCCTGATTGACGCCTGTTACCATAGAGGTTACTGCAGGGTATGTTCTGGGATAAAGAGCCAGATTATCGCTGTAACAAGTGAAGCCGTCCAGTTTCTCCTTGATTTCGGGGGAATTTTTAACCAGCTCGTTGTAGTATCTCACATCGAAGCGGTCAAGGATAAACACAATTACATTTTCCTTTTTGGAAACCTCGAAGATGTTGTTGGTGGAGAGGTAGGGATTCATAAGCTCTTCCTCGGGAATTACGTTTCCGTTCTCATCCAGAACAGTAGTCACGGCAGTTGTGTCCTCGTTATTTGACTTATCCTGACCGAGGAAGCTCAGGTAGCTGGGAATTACGGATGCAAGCTGCATAATTAGCACCAGCACCAGCACATAAGTGAGAACAAAGGAAGCCGCCTTCTTATACTTTGAGATAACTGCAAACCAGACCGCAGCCACCAGAACAAGGGACCAGACGAGAATGTTCACCACGTTGACCCACTCAGGGGTCACAGCAACATTTCCGTCACCGGGTAAGCCTTTGAAGGTGAGATTGGAAATAAAGTTCTGCACCATTGCAGCACCAACAAAGCCTGATATCAATGCATAGGCTGTATCTCGAATCACACCTTTAGTGAAAACGAGCACAGCGCTGATAACGGCAAACATAGCAAGTGATATCCAGATAAGTGTGGGGAGAAAATCCCACACACCGAAACGGAACTGGCTTGCATTGGTAAAATAAACCGAAAGCGTTGAGCATATAATATACACAAAGGGAACGGTAAAACCTGCAAGCAAAGATGTAGCTATCTTTTTGCCTGTGAACATAGGCTCTTTTTCTTTTTTCTCAGGAGCCTTGCCCGCAGTAACTTTATTTTCAGATGTGTTTTCTGTGGACAAAAATATCATCCTTTCTTTCGGAGCACAAACCTCTCCTTATACTTTTAATCACATCATAGTATATCACTATGCAAAGAAAAAATCAACTTACAATCCCGTTACAACGAGAAAAAGGGGATTTAATCCCATTATTCGTCTCAGCTTTCGGGAAATTTTTCAGAAATTTTCAAAAAACAGTTGACAAATTGCCCTGATTATCATATAATTACTTTTGCTACGTTTGTGTAGCTTCGTGGCGGAATAGCTCAGTTGGCTAGAGCATTCGGTTCATACCCGAAGTGTCGTAGGTTCAAGTCCTATTTCCGCTACCACGTGGCCCGGTGGTCAAGAGGTTAAGACACCGCCCTTTCACGGCGGTAACACGAGTTCGATTCTCGTCCGGGTCACCACTTTCATTTATCTGCCGGTGTGGTGGAATAGGCAGACACAAGGGACTTAAAATCCCTCGGAGTAAAATCCGTACCGGTTCAAGTCCGGTCACCGGCACCACACAACGGTCAAAGTTTTGTCGAGCAAAAGCTCGGCTTTTTTTATTTTAACCGGGGTCTTGCCCTCTTTCCACTCAGAATAAGCAGCAAAAAACCGCAAGGAGAAATTCCTTGCGGTTTATTTATTTTGTTATCTTAAGCAACTCTGATGCCGATGGGTGTATTGACTGTGAGTCCTGCAGAGTACTTCTGGATAGCGGTAGCGTCCTTAACGTTTACTGTAAGGTCAAGGTTTGCGTCTGCTGCTGTCTTGTCGATCTCTGCGATAAGGCCTGCTGAAAACTTCTGGATGTATGTTGCATCCTTAACGTTTACCTTGCCGTCCTTGTCAGCATCACCAAGGATGATGCCCTCATCGGGAGTCTCGTCAGGTGTCTCATCGGGGGTCTCGTCGGGAGTTACATCAGGAGTCTCATCGGGAGTCTCATCAGGTGTCTCTGTGGGAAGATATGCCTCAAGTCTTTCGAGAAGCTCGTAAAGCTCAGCCTCAGTAAACTGAAGCTCTGTGATAAGCTTAAGAACCATCTCCTCAGCTGTAATACCTGTAACTGCAACTGCATTCTCGAATCTGCCGTTTACAACAAAGTCAACGAAGATATCAACGTTTGTCTTATTGTAAGGAAGAGCTGTACCAACTACATTACCGATAGATGTAATCTGCTTTACAGGGCCTAAAATTTCGGGGTTCTGATTCTTCCAGAAAGCGGACTGGCAAGTCTTTGCACTATCCTCAGGATTCTCGTAGATAATACCCATATCACAGTATGCTGTGTCACCAAAGCAATCTATGGTCATGAAAGTGTCATAAGTCTGTGCGCCTGTGTCAGCAGAGAAAATTACACAGTAAAGCTTGCTCTCTACCACATCGCCTACCTTTGAAGTATCGTAGGAATAGAGATTACCCTCAACGAGAGTGCACTTTTCCTTCTTAGACTGCCAATTTGCTAAGGCATCACCCTGATACTCCCAAATGTGGCAGTAAATGGTTTTTGCGCCGTTCTCTATCCACTCCTCAGGAGCCTCAAAGTAGATAACGGGCTCCTTAGAAGGCTGAAAGGCTTCCGCAGATACACTTACGATGCAGGTAGCTGCAAACATAAGAACTACGAGCATCATGGCAAGGATTTTCTTAAAACTTTTCATTTTGTTTTCCTCCAGTACTAAATTTTATTGATTAACCAAATTATAGTTCAGTTACCCTTTTCCGTCAAGAAAATATTGCTGAAATAAAACCCGGTAAATTCCACCATTTTTGTATTAAGCCAGAGACCAACTGATTACGGGCAGGCCTACATACATATCTATAAGGTATTTTTGTATTACTGTTACATCCTTGATGTTTACGCTGCCGTCAACATTTACATCAGAGGCTGTCCTGTTAAGCTCAGTTACCATTCCTGCACAGTACTTCTGAATATAGGTCGCGTCCTTGATGTTCACATCTCCGTCCGAGTTTGCATCACCGTAGAGCACTTCTTCAGCGCCTTCATCGGGAGTTGCCATAGGGGGCTCTGAAGGTGATTCGTCAGGCGTCTCTGAAGGAACATCCCATATAGGTCTGCCGGTGTATTGCTTTCCGTTCCAGATAACAGGGCTGTAACCGGGAGTCTCAAGCAGAATCCTCTCCATATCCTCCTTAGACAGGTCAAGGGCTTTCATAATATCATCAAGGATTTCCTGATCACTTCTGTAAGGGAAGCCCTGAGAGCTCCACCAGGAATTCTGAAGGATGTCTCCGACTACCTCTTCCTTTGTCGTGTCAAAAGGAATGGCCGTTCCATACACATAACCAAAACTATCCTTCACAAAAGCAGGACCATAGTAGAGTTTATCCTGATCTCTCCAGTAGGATACATAAGCATCCTGATCGCCTCCGAACACATCCTCGTAAACCGTACCGTCCCAGTAGAGGGTGTCGCAGAAGCAATCCGTAGAAAACATAACATCGTAGGTCTGACGACCGGTATCATCAGAAAAAATAACGCCGTAAAGCTTTCCTTTTTCAAGCGTTGCCACACTTGATATATCATAGGAATAGAAATTTTCTTCAACCTGAGTACATCTTGATTTTCTGGACTGCCAAGACAGCAGAGGTACACTGCTTTCCCAGTCCCAGATGTGACAGTAAATGTATTTGTAGTCTTGCCAGGCAGCGGGCACCTCAAAATAAAGCAAAGGCTCGCTGTCAGGCTCTATGGGCACATTTGCAGGTGTGTTTCCGTAATAGGTTCCGTTCCACTTCACCGAAAAATCGCAGTCTCCCTTTGAAGCCTCGGTGAGCACATTTCTGACCTGAGAGGGAGAAAGTCCCAGCGCGTGCATAGCATCGTCGATGATTTCCTGATCATCTTTCCGGGAATCGCGCTGTGCAACGGAGAGTATGTTAAAAATAAAGAACTCGAGCACATCCTCTTTGGTGTGCTCTTTGGGTATTGCTGTGCCGATGGTATTGCAGAGTGATGTCAATCGGAATGCAGGACCGTAGACAGCGCTGTCCTGATTCTTCCAGAAAGCACCTCGAAGGACCTTGCTGCTGTCATAGGGATTTTCATACACTGTATCATTGCAGTAAAGTGTATCTGAGAAGCACTCTGTGGAGAAGGTTGTCTCGTAAGTCCGGGCCCCTATATCAAGGTGAAAGATAACCTCGTAGGTTTTTCCCTCTGTGAGGATGCCTGCTTTCGAGATATCGTAAGAATAAAGATTCCCTTCCACCTGAGTACACAATTCCTTCTTGCTCTGCCAGTTTGCAAGGGATGTCTGCGTTTCGCTGTCCAATATATGGCAATAAACCTTCTGGAAATTCGCCCAATCCGTTGGAACTTCGAAATAGATAACGCTTTCCTCAGAAGGGGTAAAGCTCTCAGCAGAGGCAAAGACAACACAAGCTGACAAAAGTGTGAGAGTTACCAGTACCATAGCAAGCATTTTCCTGAATATTTTCATTTGAAAACCTCCTGTCAACGCTTCAACCTACCCGAAATAGTCTTGGGCTGAAGCACTTTGTTATTCACAAAGAGACTTGAGTTTCTCAATTGCCGCCTTTGCATCCTCCGCCTTGAATACAGAAGTACCTGCAACACACACATCAACACCTGCGTCAGCGCAAGCCTTTATGTTCTGCTCGCCTACTCCGCCGTCGATCTCAATGAGAAGCTCAGAAAGACCGCGGGAGTCTGCTTCCTTGCGGATAGCCTCAACCTTGGGGAGCATATCTGCCATAAAAGACTGACCGCCGAAACCCGGCTCAACAGACATAACAAGCACCATATCCAGCTGATCAAGATAAGGGAATACCGCTTCAGCCTCGGTGCGGGGCTTCACTACAAGACCCACCTTGATACCGTGAGACTTGACCTTGTCAATGGTGGCCTGAATATCACTGTCCGCTTCAACGTGGAAGGTGATGATATCAGCGCCCGCATCAGCGAAATCGTCAATATAGCGAAGAGGCTCTGAAATCATCAGATGAACGTCAAAGGGCTTTTCGGAATATTTTCTGACCCACTTGATCACTGGGGCACCAAAGGTAAGGTTGGGCACAAAGTGTGCATCCATTACATCCAGGTGCATATAGTCAGCACCGGCTTTGTCCATGCGGGCGATCTCCTCGCCGAAGCGGGAAAAGTCGCAGGAAAGAAGAGAAGGGGCAATAAGCATTTTTACATCTCCTTGTTCTTACAATATATACTTCTGAGCTATGGGTTTTGTCTCAAAACAATTTATGGTTTTTGCAAAGCGGGAGCGATTATTGCAGCGGCTACCCAGAAGAGAATGAAAATGAAGCCTTCCAGAGTCTTGAGGGCTCCCACTCCTGCACAAAGTGCCAGAGTTGCGCCGATAAGAACACCCAGCACAACACCGATGAGCTGAATGATAACTCCGAGAGAAATGTTGCTCTTGAGTCTAACACAGCCTGAGAGAGCTCTGAGGAATGAGAAGAAGGAGCCTCTGGTTGCGAGGTATGCTCTTGACTTGTCCTCTTTCTGAGAGGTTATCTCTACGCAGACATTGCCAAGTCCTGTGGGGAGCACCTTGACACTTCTGAAATAAATTCCGAAATCCTCGGAAATCTTTTCCTCGGTAACGTTGCAGTCTGTGGTCTGCACAAGGAAGCTGATCCCGTTTTCCTCCGCCTGCTGAAGGAGCTGAGCAATTCGGAGTGTAGAGCTGTAAGACACCACAAACATAGCCACAAGCTCTCCTGCACGTGCAAGATATGTAACTGTTCTTCCGTCTATTTTATGCTTTTCTTCTGACTCCTCGTCGGGAATCTGAACAGCGTATTTTTCCATAAGGGTGCGGTTTCCGATGAGGATACGATCACCGCTTACCCAACCTACCAGGCCTGCCTTATCCTCGTAGAGAACACTCTCAACCTCGGGAAGCTTGCCTGCGTTGTCTTCCATAACCTTGTCGAAAACACAGGTCATAGGATTCTTTGCTTCTTTAAGAACTGCCGCAGCAGAAAGCATCGCACTCTCTACCTTGTGATTTGTAAAAGCCTTTACACCGCAGAGAGTAATACTTTCAATGGGATAAAGGTCTCTTGCCTCGCAGACAACCGCCTTTGTATCGCAGAACTGACGAACCGCAGGATATCCGCTTATCATAGCGTTCTTTGAAAGGGTCTCTTTGCAAAGCTTATGTAAGGGCAGATTCACCGCAAGCATATCGCAGACAGGCGTTGCCACACAGCTGATTGCCGCAAAAGCACACAAAGCACCGGGGATATCCTTTGCGATTATTCCGTAAAGCACGCTTGTAAACAGTGCGCAAAGAAGGGTTACGGGTGCAATCTTTCCCGCCATATCTTCAGAAGGGTCGGGAGAATAGGAAAGTCTGAGGAAATCTGAGAGGAAGTCTGTCTCGTGCTGATAGGCCACGATGGGTTTGTCCATTACGGTGCCGCTCATAAGCTGAGATGCAATATCCTCATTGGTGTAGATCTTGCCTGCATAGGTGGGAGCCTCTGCGCAAACAAATCGGAAGTTGTCCTTGACTCGTCTGACCATAAAGAATTTTCCCAAGGTGTTCAGGAAAAGAGCAAATATGCCTAAAGTTGCGTAAAGGTGATATTCTCCGGAGTAGAAGCTCTGGGGCACAAAGAGGGCAACCACACCCTCTACAAGAGTTGCAACTGCACAAACTGCGGCACCTGTGTCTGAGTTTCCCTTGAACTTCTTAAGAGATGAAAGTCCGTTTGTAATCGTAACCCTTGAAATCCACGAAGCAGCCACAAGGAAAAGAAGGCTCAGTATGGAAAGAAGCAGGGATGCTGTAAAATTCTCTTTGATTGCGTCCTTTGCAAAGCGGCATACGACAGAGAGTATCAGAGAAGCTATGGCAATTCCGCCGGTGTAGATGCTGTTGATAAACATCTTTCTGATATTTGCGTTTATCTCCAGCATAATTGACTTTGCATCCTGATGACTTCTGTAATCCTCTATCTGAACAGTTTTCTCCTTGAAATCGTTCTCGCCCTCCTCATCTTCTGATGAAAAGAAGCCTACCACCTTGCCCATAATATTGGTGGCTACCTTCTTGGGAGTAACCCTTACTTCCTCTTCCTCAGAAGGAGTCTCAGGCTCAGGTCTCAGGGACTGTGAAATAACGGGGTTAGGGGAAGCGAGATACTTTTTGTACTCGTTCTCAACTACTGCGGAAAACTTTCCTGCACGGACGTGTACCTTCTCAACCTTGCTCTCGTGCTGATATACGGGAACTCGGGAGACGACAGTCTGCACCGCGCAGACCGGCTTGGGCTTTCCGAAAAGACGCTCAAAGCTTCCTAAGTTTTCATCATCCGCCTTGGGTGCAGGGGGATTCTTTGTTATATCCGCACTGTGCTCAGGAGGATTCTCTGCACAAAGAGGCTCCTCTTCCTGCTCTTCCTCAAGAGAAATGTCAATGGTGTCCACATCCTTCATTCGGATGGAACGAACATTGAGAGCCTCAACGTCATCTATGATATCCTCGCTTACGGTTGTATTCTCGTCGTATGTAGGTGCCAGCGTCACAATGGTATCAGGCTCCTGCTCCACCTCGGCACTTCCCTCAATCTCATCAATCTCAAGCTCGTCGGGAACTGCCTCCAGAGGGCTCTGACTCTTGAGCCTTACCTCCTTGCTGGTATTGCTGAAAATTTCTTCCATCTTGGGTCCGCCTGTTATTTTTCTGGCGGCCTTTTCCATTTTCTCCTGTTCGGAAAGAAAACGTGTCTCCTCGATAATGGAGTCGATAGACGCATCCTTGTTATCTCTTGGAGTCTTCTCTTTGTTTTCGCTCATGGTGATTTCACTTCCTTTATCTTCCGTCGCTTACTTTATACATAAGAATTCCTGCGGCAACAGAGGCGTTGAGGGAATTGATCCTTCCCTTCATGGGCAGAGATACGATAACATCGCATTTTTCTCTCACAAGTCTGCCGATACCCTTGCCTTCGTTTCCGATTACAAGTGCCACCGCACCTGAAAAATTAACCTGTCTGTAATCCTCGCCGTTCATATCTGCACCGTAAACCCACAATCCTCTCTCTTTGAGAGTGTCAAGAAGAGATGGGATGTTGGGTACGCGCACTACGGGAACATATTCCACCGCACCTGCAGAGGATTTTCCTACGGTAAAACTGAGCCCCGCACTTCTTCTTGAGGGAATGATAACTCCGTGAGCACCCGAGCACTCTGCGGTACGGATTATTGCTCCCAGATTATGTGGATCCTCTATCTCGTCAAGCACCACAACAAAGGGGGCTTCTCCTCTTTCCTCTGCAAGAGTAAAAATATCCTCAAGCTCCTTGTATTCGCAGACAGCAGCAACCGCCGCAATACCCTGATGATGTCCCCCTGAGCACATATAGTCCAGCTTCTTGGGGTCAACCTCTTTAACTCTGAGATTTTTTTCCTTTGCCTTTGCAAGGATTCCCACAATTGCACCTGTTTTTCCGCCCTTTGCCACAAGGATGCTGTCGATTGGTCTTCCGCTTCTGATAGCCTCACTAACGGGGTTTCTTCCGAATATTACATCAGTTCTTTCCTCTCGGAAATCTCTGTCATTTCTCTTTTCTTTCATATCCTGCATAATATCTTTCCTTTTTTACTTTTATGTTCATAGTTATACATTGTATATTGTAACACAAAAGCCTTACTTTGAGAATAGAAAAAGCAAAAATTTTGACGTAATTTTTCAGAGTGTTGCCTTTATCTGTGAATCTTTGGTTTTTCCCCAAAAGCATAGTCCAAAATCAAGGCTCCCTCATCGAAATTCTCAGGTCTTACACCATATAGCCCCGTAACGGGATCCCTGAAAAGCGGAAGTTTCGGAGGATAGTAACTCAGACACAGCACCGCAGAAAACAAAAGAAGTAAAAGGAACAGGCATACATAGAAGTAATCCCGAGCTTTTTCCCATCCGGTCATCAACACATAGGAGATATACTGGGACAAAGCGGTAAAAACGAAAGAGGACACCACGTCCGTTATAAAATAGGATGCACCCAGAATAAAGGTGTAGACATAAAAAAATACCGACATAAAAATCAAGAGAGAATAAACTCCCAAAGTTTTTGCCACCAGAAAAGCTCGAAGGGGCGGGGTCAGAATAAGATACTCCACCACCGCAAAAAGAATATAGGACACCGCAAAAATCTTCAGATGCTCCCAGACACTCTCATTCACCGCTCCCACAAGAGCCGAGAGCACCACCCCTCCGCTCAGTTTATAAAAAAAATGAAGAAAGACGGCAACAAGATATATTGCCGCCGTCAGAACACCCTCTGTTATTACTGTTCTCTTCATAACCGCACCCCTTTCACACATAAATATATGCTATAAAGGTACGTGATAAAACCATTTTTCAGCCTACTTACTTCAAAAGAGCCTGAATCAGTATTGTGACACCGCTTCCCACAAAAGCCGAGAGTCCCATTCTGAGCAGGAGATGCCTGCGTGCCTTCGAAGCCTTATATGCCGAGGGAATTCCCATTGTGCTCACGAGATTTCGAGCCTCCGACTCCAGCGTGTCCCTGTCAGTCTCGCTGTACTGGGCGCTCACCACAAGCCACGCCTTCTCATAGTAGCGATTTCCGGTCTGCGACACCTCAATTATCTGTTTGTTGACTCCTTTTATCATCCGCTTCTCCGCCTTCCATATTCTTCTTCTCTTATGATTGGCTCAATTGCACTTTTATATTCACCGAAATTTCATATCATTTTCTTGTTCTCTTTTTCATTCCGATAATAAATTTTTAAAAGTTCCTGTTTTTTGCGTTGACTGTCTCTATATTACAAATAGTATTCCCAAATCTGAAATTATCCTAAAATAGAAATAAAACTGTCAATATTATTTTTAATTCAAATTTGGAAAAAAACCTTAATTTTAGTAAAAATCAAGGTCTCAACCCTTAGTTCTTCACATTTTCCACATAGTTTTCCACATAAATGATGATAAATATGAATAATACATTTCGTATAATTCTTTTGAGCCATATTTTATACTTTTCTACGAGAATTAAAAAGGCAACAAAAAAGAGCTTCGTTTTATAACGAAGCTCCCATGGCTTTTGCAATAATTTCGAAAAGAGGCACACTTACCATTCCCAGAACAAAACCGAGAAGCACTCCCGCAATCACATCGCTGAGATAATGTACCCTGAGATAGATTCTGCTGAAGGCTATATTCAGAGCAACCACCGCAAAAATGATGGTAACATAATAAGGACAAAGCAGACAGGAAACGCCCACAACGGAGAAGGAAGAAGCAGAGTGACCCGAAGGAAAGGAGTAAAATCTGGGCTTCTTCACGAGCATTTCCTCCTCGGGGATATGCTCGCTGGGTCGGACTCTTCCGACAATGTGCTTGATGATGATTTCTCCGATAAGCCAAGTCACAACCAAGGAAAAGATAATGGTTATTCCTGCCACTCGGTATTTTTTGTTCATCAAAAGAGGAAGGCAGCACGCAAACCAAACCATACCGCCTGAGCCGATTTTGCTGAAGAAAGTCATTATTCTGTTTAGTGCTTTGCTGTGGATTCTGCTGATTTCACGAACAACAAAACCATCCAGCTTCTTAATTTTAGAAATCATATTATTTCTCCACGCTAACATTTATATTATGATTATATCACAACATTCTCCGTTTGGGTAGACCTTTCTCAGATTATTGGGGATTCTATCCTGAGAAGATGTGCTACTGAGGGTATGGATTTACCCTGCTGAGAGGATGTGGGACTCATAAGCGCACCCGTTGCCATAAAAAGCACCTTGGAAAGCTCCCCTCTTCTGACTCTCGGCAGAATGTGCGCGCACAGTACCGATGCCGCACAGCCACAGCCTGATCCTCCTGCGTGAACATCCTGCTCAGTTCTCCTGAATATCATCTTTCCGCAGTCGTGGTGAATACCGCTGATATCAAGACCTTTTCTTCTGAGAAGCTCCAGCGTTATCTCAGAGCCCACAAATCCCAGATCCCCTGTGAATATCGCATCAAACTCAGAGAGAGACTCTCCGGTATCCTCAAAATATCTCAGTATCGTGTCCGCTGCAGCCGCCGCCATTGCAGCTCCCATATTGTTTGCATCCGTTACTCCGGGATCAACTATCCTGCCTATGGTGGCACCGCAGATCAAAGGATTTTTCCCTTTTTCTGCGGGCTTTACGACGCAAGCTCCCGCTCCGGTCACCGTCCGCTGTGCCGTTGGTGTCCGCACAGAACCGTAAGCAAGAGGAAAACGGTACTGCCTCTCTGCGCTTGCAAAGTGAGAGGAGGTCACCGCCGCTGCTATATTGGCTGCCTTTGAAGCCACGAAGACAGACGCCATAAAAAGAGACTGTGCCATCGTGGAACAAGCTCCGTACTGACCCAGATAAGGTATGGAAAAAGCTGAGAGGGCAAAGCTTGAGGATATACATTGATTCAAAAGGTCCCCTGCAAAAATATAGTCGATATCCTCACTTCTGAATCCCGACTCATTAAGAGCCAGACTCAGCGCCTCCTGCTGAAGTCGGCTCTCTCCCTCCTCGAAGGAGTTTCCTCCTCCCTTTGGATCGTATATTATCTTATGAAACTCTCCGCCTAAAGGTCCCTTTTCCTCCCTGCTTCCCGCAACTCCTGCGAAACCTGCAACCTCAACCGGTCTTTCAAAAGTAACTGTGTATTTTCCAAGTCTTTTTATCAAAATAAAAACTCCCTTTCGCATTTCTTTTAGTTTCTGCAAAAGGGAGTTGTTTATTATTCTATGATATCCTGAGGTGCGGGGGTCTGCTCGTCCTCGGGTTTTTCCGGATTTGTGGGAGCCTTAGTGGGAGGCTCTGTGGGAGGCTGTGTGGGTTTCTGTGTAGGAGCCTCTGTGGGACGCTGTGTCGGTATCTGGGTCTCAGGAGGAGTTGTCACAGAAGTTGAGGGAACCTCAGAAGGCACGGTTGTTCCGGTTAAGGCAGGAACTGTTGTCTCCGTTGTAGGCTCAGTTGTGGGCTTTGTGTGGTCCTTGGGGCTTGTGTATCTGTAAACAGAGCCGGGGAGATCCTCGGAATAAAGCTCCTTGCCGTCCTTGTAGAAGGTGCGGTATGCGCTTCCGTAGTAGATATTCTCTGCTCTGTTGTGTCCATGGAAATAAGAAGTAATCTTAATCTCGTCAAAAGAGGGATCCTGCCAACCGTAAATGCTGCAGTAGAGAGTCACACCATCCATGTGGCACTGGATGTAAATGGGATGCTCTGTGATATTCTTCAGCTTAAGGTCAAGAGCGGGATAGTCGATGGTTGCATCCATTCCGGGGTCTGCGTATGTAGAGGGATAGTAGTGGGAATGTCTTTCAACAACCTGAAGGTTAGCTCTTACTGCTGCGTTGTAGATGGTTGTACTTGCCTGACAGATTCCGCCGCCTACACCCTGCTCAAACTCACCATTGATAATAACAGTTCCGGGGAGATAGCCTGTGGATATAAGGTTGCTGTCGCCTGTGCAAGCGTTAAAAGACCACACTTCACCGGGCTCAATAACAGAACCGTTACAAGCATTAAGTGCTGTTTTCATATTATGATTGCCGTTAACTGTGCTTGAAGAGGTGGTTGAGAAGGTGGCAAGAAGAGTAACGTTGCCCTCAATATCCTCCATCTTTACAGCCGCCTCGGTTTCTACCATCTGTGCAGTAACCTCTGCTTTTGTCTCCTTACCGACGGATAAGTTGGCAATTGCGCCGATCATATCCTCCACCAGCTTCTTCTGGTCAACCTGAAGACCTTTCTTTTCGCGGGTGAACTTGATATCTGTGCCTGATGTATCAATGTTAGCGTTAACGGGAAGAATGTCAACCTCAGCAGAAAGCGCTGCCGCTGCCTCCTCAACGGATGCTTCGTTTACACTCACCTGAAGCTCAAAGTGAACTGAGCCTGCTGTGTTTTCGCCGTTATTGACCTTATTGGTGTGGGTGATCGCCTGCTCGATAAGCTCTTCTACGTTGGTATCCCACACGAAACTATCCTTATTGAAGGAAAACTTTTTGTCCTCAGCATTGACAGTAAGAGTAAAATCATTTATCATTTTAAGGCACTCTTCTTCTGCCAGCTCACGCACATCCTTCACTACCATTGAGCCCACTTCGAGAGAGCCGAAGGTGATACCCTCTGCCAATTTGAAGGTCTCTTCGTCAATAGTTGTTTCAGATACATTACTATTTGTGCCCTCTGAAGGAGTCTTGCTTTTGCAGGCTGCAAATGCAGTAACTGAAATCACAAGAACAAGCATCAGCGCCAGCACTCTTGAAAGAGGATTTCTCTTCTCCTTATTTGCGCTATTGAAATCCGATGTCATGGGTCGAACCTCCACTATAATTTATGTAAATACTGTTTGTTCACACTATCTTCATATTCAACATATATAATACCCTAAAGAACTGAAAAAAGGAAGAGAATTACCGCAAATTTAATATGGTAAAAGTTCCAAACTTCAAATTCGCCCTTAGTCTTTTTTTAGTTCCTATGTGCAATTAAGCCAATCTTTGACCCACCCTGTGCATATTTTGCACAAGCTAAAGGAGCCATAATTTATGAAAGCATCAGTTAAAATCTTATCTCTTTCACTTTGCCTTATTCTTGCACTTCTTTCCTTTACAGCCTGCAAGAAAAAAGACTCTCTGATAACAGATGAGGAAAACCTTCTCTCATCCTATTCCCCTTCTTCCTCAGTGCCCAAATACAACTTCAGAGAGAGCGCCGATCTGATGCCCGAAAACTACGATATCTACATCGATGCCTCCCTCGAGCTGTCCTTAGATCTCCTCAGAGAGATTGCAGGAAAACGAAACAATACCGCACTTTCTCCTCTGGGTGTTTCCGAGCTTGTTGCGCTTCTTTCAAACGGAAGCGTCTCCCACACATCCCAGACTCTCAAAAATGTTTCAGGCAAAACTTTGAGCCTTCAGGAGCTCAACCTCTGTAATCACTACCTCAGGCAGCGTCTTTCGGACATAAGCAAAGAGGGAACTTTTAACTACTCCGTCTCTCTTTGGCTCAACAACCGCTTTGACGTAAAACCCACCTTCCTTCAGACCGCCGCAGACTATTTCAAGAGCGGAATCATCCGCACTGACTTCAGCGGTGAAAAGTTTTACGAAAAAGTCAACGGCTATACCGCTGAGCAAAACGGCGGTAAAAAACAAGGTGAGGTGAACAGCATCTCCCCGGAGTATATGATGTTTGCAGTAAGCGACGTTTTCTCTCAGGACAGCTGGCTCAGTCCCTTTGACGAAAGTTCCCTTTACTCCCACAGCTTCAGAGGCACAGACGAAACCACCGACGAGGTGTTTATGCTTTCCTCGGAATCCTACTTATCCTCTGACATCGCAGAGGGTTTCACAAAGAGTCTCAAGGATTCTCCTGTGAGATTCTGCGCACTTATGCCTAAAGAGGACATTTCCATTTCAGAGTTTATCGAACTCCTTACTCCCACCAGACTCAAAAATCTCATAGACAGTGAAACCCCTGCAGGAAAGGTTCAGGTGGCACTTCCTGTTTTCTCCTGTGAAACAGACATTTCCCTCAGGGACACTCTCACTAGTCTAGGCGCCGGTCGTGCCTTTGACCCCGAGAGCGCCAATTTCTCAGACCTTTCAAGCTCCGACAAGGTTGTGCTCAATGACCTTCTCCACTACTCATCTGTGGGTATCACTCCCGAGGGCGTTTCACAGAGCACAGGTGAGTACTCCTCGGAAAACGCCCTACCCTCTTGCGAGCTCACCTTTTCGAGACCCTTTGTGTACGTTATTTATGACAACGAATCAAAGATTCCCGTCCTTATAGGCACAGTAGAAAACAACCCCTGATTTCAAACAATACCCGGAACTCCCGTCTTTTGCGACGGGAGTTCTTTTTTATTTACAAATTCTTTCAAAAAAGTCTCTCATTTCCTGAAAGTTTTTCTTTAATATACAAGGTATATGTGTTATAATAATACTGATATGGTGTTTTTTGAGGCAAGGGAAGTGATATTATGGCAAAGGAACTGTTTCTCGAAATTCTCGGCTGTGCTCTTCACGGCAGGGATTTTAAGGCAGACAGAGAGATATCCGAAGAGAAATGGTCGGAAATCTTTGAGCTTGCGAGAATACATAAAGTTCTTCCCCTTGTTTATGACACCTGCTACAAATGCGACTCCCTCAAAGTCACAGACACCACCGCCATCAGAGATCTTTCCAAAGGAATGATCATCACTCAGGCCATCAAGACCTCTGCTTTTTTAGAGCTTCTCAAAGGTCTCGAAAGCAAAAATATCCCCGTTATCGTTGTAAAAGGTATTGCTTGCCGAAGATTTTACAAAAATCCCGATCTGAGGATCTCCTCCGACGAGGACCTTCTTTTAGACAAAGACCACCTGAAAGCCTGCAAGGACTTTCTCTGCGACTCGGGATTTTGCCTCATAGGTCTTGACGAAGAGGATGGCTATCAGACTTCATACAAACGTGTTGACGGTCTGCACATAGAGGTACACAGCAGTCTTTTCTCCGCTGAAAAAGCTTATTTCACCCCCTGGAACAAGCTCTTTGAAAATCCTCCCACAGAGACTTTTTCATACGAAGGCGGATATACCGTCACTACACTCTCACCCACTTACGGGCTCCTGTATCTGATACTTCACACGCTCAAGCACTTCCTGCATACGGGAGTGGGCATCCGTCAGGTCTGCGACATCGCCATGCACGCCGAAGCTCTGAGTGATAAAATCCAATGGGATTTCCTTTTTGAAACCCTCCATGAGCTTCACGCAACAACTTTTACAAAAGCACTTTTTTCCCTTGCTGACTCAAAGCTCGGGTTTAATCTGCAAGCAACACTTCCCCGCAGATTCCTTGAGGACACAGCCTCCTTTGAACCTCTTCTTGAGGATATTCTGGATAGCGGAATCTACGGAACTTCCACACTGTCACGCGCCCACAGCAGTAACTTCACAAAAATCAGCGGTGACAAAAAGAAGCCCTCTGTGCTTTCTAAGGTATTCCCCTCTGCTAAAACAGTCAGAAGAAAATATCGATATGCAAAGAGCCCTTTGCTTCTGCCAATAGCCTACGTTCACCGTATTGTTGACTACTCGGGAGAAGTCCTGAAGAGAAAAGACAGCAATCCCATAACTTCAGCAAAAATAGGAGCACAAAGAGCTGAGCTGATTAAGTACTATTCTCTCACGGGAGACGAAACTTGACTCTCCCTCGTTCAATATTTCTTAAAAAAGAAGGTTCCGAAATGAAAAAGAACATCCTGAGCTTTGCGTTGTTGGCGATATCCTTTATCGCATTCCTCATTTACACCCAATACCACAAGGCAAACGACGACACAACACCTCCCAGAATCACCTGCGAGGCCCAGTCTATCGAGGTAAGCGTAAAAGCCTCTGAGGAGGACATTCTCAAGGGCATCACCGCCTTTGATGACCGTGACGGAGACGTTTCCGACACACTGGTAATTCAGGGCATCTCCAACTTTATCAGCGAAAACGAACGAGTTATCACCTTCGCTGCAATAGACAACAGCCTCAACGTAGGAACTATCGAGAGAATCCTCGTTTATACTGACTACACTCCCCCTCAGTTCGAGCTGAAAAGACCGCTGAGCTTTGTTCTCAACTCCAAGGTCGACTTTCTGAACCGAATCACCGCCGTGAGCAGTCTTGACGGCAACATAACAAAAAACATCCGATACAACGTTCCCGAAGCGGTAGACAACCTGATCCCCGGCTCATATCCCATCGAGTATTACGTTACGGACAGCGCCGGAAGGACAACATATTTTGAGACAGAAATTGAGATTTACGATTCAGTGTACTCAACCATCACCGTCAACCTCTCAGACTACCTTGTCTATCTACCCCAAGGCTCCGACTTTGACCCCGTTTCCTATTACAGAGGCAGTAACATCGAGGGAAACAGAAGTATCTCCGGAGAGGTTGACACCAACACCCCCGGCACCTACCACGTAGATTATTTTGTTAATGCCGAACATGCCTCGGGAAAAGCCAGACTCACAGTAGTCGTCTACTAATTTTATCGGTTCCCGAAAGAAAGGGTTGATAATATGCAACGAAACAATTCACGTAACATAGATGTTGCTTATATTGTTCTCAGAGATATTCTCAAAAATTGGTTTTCCATTATTTGTATAGCTCTGTCCGCAGCATTTTTGTCGTATATTTTTCTCTCCAGTTCTTACACTCCAAAGTACACCTCTCGCTGTTCCTTGGTCGTTTCGGCAAAGGCAAACAGCAGTAACGGATATATGAACGCCAACACAGCCGAGCGTCTGACAGATACCTTCAAGGGTGTTTTCTCCAGCTCTATCCTCAAGACAAAAACAGCTGAGGCTCTCGGAGAACCCTCCTTTAACGGCAAAATCACAATTCACGTTCTCCCCGGCACAAATCTGCTGGAGATACACGTAACCAGCAGCGCGCCGGATACGGCATTCAAGCTTCTGAAAACTATGCTGGAGGTTTACCCCGACCACTTTGACGATACCCTCGGCGATGTAGTTATTCAGGTTTTCGAAGCACCCAGCTACCCCTCCTCCCCGGCAAACGCCTTTTCCTATAAGAAAACCATTACATGGTGCATTATTCTTGCCGCAGGATTTACCATCTTTGTGGTAGGCGCACTTTCCTTCCTGACAAAAACCGTCAAGAATGAGTGGGACGCTACGGAAAAACTGGATGCAAAGCTTCTTGGTGTTCTCTACCACGAATCCCATTACCGAAGTCTCAGAGACCGCTTCAAACGGAAGAAAAAGCGACTTCTCATGGGTGCTCCGTCAGTAAGTTTCGGTTTCAGCGAAACCATAAAGAAAATCAGAACAAACCTGCTTTACTTCAAAGAAAAGCATCCGGGTCAGGTTCTGCTTATAACCTCATACAGCGACAAAGAGGGTAAGACCACCATCGCAGCTAACCTTGCCACTTCTCTCGGTCAGAGAAAGCACAAGGTGCTTATTATCAGTGAATCCTCTCTTTCTTCGCTTATGGATATTCTCAATGTGCATCCCGACGCACAATTTTTCAACACAAGACATCCTGCCCTTGAGGATATGGTATACACCAAAGCCGACAGTAAGGTAAGCGTCCTTGTGAACACAAACCGCGTGTATTTTACGGAGAGTGTCAGAAACTATGTTTCTGTCGATGAATTCAAGGACTTCATTCAGAAAGCAAAGAAAGAATTTGACTTCATCATCATTGATGCTCCCTCTGCAAAATCCAGCGCAAATATGGAAATTCTCGCTTCTATCTCCGACTTCTCCATGCTGGTAGTTGCACAGAACAAGGATAAGATTCCCGTTATAAACGACACCATCGACACCCTTAACCGTTACGGCAAGGGTCTTGTGGGCGTAATCTTCAACAATGTTTACACCTCAGCCGCCATTATCAATATCGGCTACGGCTACGGATATGGTTACGGCTACGGATACAACTACGGCTATGGCCGCAAATACGGAAATTACGGCAAGTACGGCCACTACGGCAAGTATGGCCACTACGGCAAGTACGGAGCCTACGCAAACGAGCAGAACTCATCTTCCCGTACAAGACACAGCAGAAGGGGGGATAAAGCATGAGTGAACAGGAAAAAGACACAAAAGAAACCGCTGTGGACTCTGAACAGTTATCAGTGTTCTGGGACTTCCTCAGAATCCTGCCCAGAATCTGGGTCTGGATTCTGATCCTTACATTCCTGGGCGGCGGTCTCTCCTATTTCAGAGCCAGCAAGGCTTACACCCCCATATACAGAGCTTATTCCACATTTATCGTAAAGGTCAAGAGTGACCAGAGCCTTTTCGGCGCAAGCATTAACTACTATAACGATGCTCAGGCACAGCATCTGGCCTCTACCTTCCCCTACATTCTCACCAGCGGACTCCTTCACAGAACCGTAAATAAGGATATGAACGAGCCTGTTACCAGCGCCATCTCCGTTGAGGTTGTAAAAAACACCAACATTCTGACTCTTTATGTTGATGACCGCAATCCCGACAAGGCATACCGGACTCTTCAGTCCGTTATCAAGAATTACCCCATGATATCCGAGCCTATCGTTGGAAAGGTTGACCTCAGGATACTGGACGAATCCGGCGTTCCCGCAGCTCCCCGCAACCCCCGCAACTTCCTGAAAGAAACAGCCGTAGGCGCGCTTATCGGCTTCCTTCTGTCTCTCGGTTGGGGCGTGCTCGTATTCCTCACAAACAGAACCGTCCGCAACGAGAACGACATCAAGAACAAGCTCGGCATCAGCCATCTGGGAACAATTCCCAGAGTTCCCAAAAAGGAACGAACCCACGAAACCTCAGAGCATCAGCTCATAACCGACTCCAAGGTAAAGGATCTGCTCTCAGAGCCTTTCAGAATGGTAAAGAATCAGGTGGAATACCTCTCCCAGCGTGACAACCACAAGGTCATTCTCATTACAAGTGCTACCGCTTCCGAGGGTAAGAGCTTCTTCTCTTCAAACCTGGTGCTTTCCCTCATCACTTCAGGAAAACGTGTCACCTTCATCGACTGCGACCTGCGACACCCCACCATCCGAAGCATCTTTGATATGGAAGAGGATAAGGGTCTTTATGAATACCTCAAGGGCGATATGGAGCTTGTGGAATATCTTACTCTTGCTCAGCAGGAAAACGACCACGGCTTCAACAACTTCCTCTTCCTCCCCGGCGGTGCCACCGCCTCTGACGGCTCAAACCTTCTCGCAAGCAAGAGAATGAAGCACCTCATCGAATGCGTAAAGGAAAAGTCCGACTACGTAATTCTGGACAGCGCTCCTGCAGGACTTCTGACCGACTCCGTTGTTCTTGCGCAGCACGCTGAAGCCGCCATTATGGTTATCCGTAAGGATGTAGCCCGAATCGACCTCATCGATGATGCTATCTCCCACTTAAGTGAAAGCGGAATCTCCGTTCTGGGCGCAGTCCTCAACGATACCTAAGGGTAAACCACCGTGAAAACTATTGATACAAAAAACTACCTCGACGCACTCTGTGAACTGGTTTCAGAGGGAAAAATCGTTTCCACCGTAATCTCAGGCGGAAGTATGCTTCCCTTCCTCTCTCCGCAGAGAGACTACGCTTTCCTTGAGAGAATCTCCCGAAAGCTCAGGCGCGGTGACATTGTGCTCTACAAGAGACCGAACGGAGACTACGTTCTTCATCGCATCAGAAAAATAAAGGACGAAGAGTTTTTCCTCATCGGAGACAGACAGACAGAGACGGAACGAGGCATAAAAAAAGAAAACATCTGTGCTTTGGTAACCTCTGTTAAGAGGAACGGGAAAATTCTGGGCGAGAAAAGCTTTACCTGGTTTTTCTACCGACATATCTGGCTTGCTCTCGTACCCTTAAGACCCTTTCTTCTAAAGCTAAAGGCAAAAATTGATTGAGATCGAAGAGGACGCTTTATGACAGACATTCATTGCCATATTCTCCCCGGCATCGACGACGGTGCAAGGGATATTTCAGATACTCTCCAGATGGCTCGTATTGCCGCTGACTGCGGAATCACCCATATTGTGGCAACACCCCACTGCAACATTCCCGGCGAGGTCCGTAATTACGCAGGAAGTGTTTACTATGGAGCTCTTGAGTATGCCAGAGAGGCAATTCTTGAGGCGCACATTCCCGTAAAGCTGCTGTCAGGTATGGAAGTGTTCGTCACCTTTGACCTACCTGACCTCATAAGACAGGATAAGATTCTTACTTTAAACCACTCAGATTATCTTCTTATCGAATTTGATTTCGGCGAGGAATCGGATTTTGTGGACTTTATGACCGACCGTATCCTCGAGATGAAGATCACTCCCGTAATCGCCCATCCCGAACGCTACGAATTCATAAAGTACGATCCCGACTTTGCCCTGTTACTCAGAAAAAAAGGCTGTCTGTTTCAGGCAAACAAGGACAGTTTTCTCGGGAAATACGGTCAGGGCTCCGAGAAAACCGCCTTCTCCCTTCTCAGGCGCGGACTTATAAACGTTGTGGCCAGTGATGCTCACAGCCCCCATCACCGCACCCCCGACAACAAGAAGGCGCTCTCCACACTCTCCACAGATTGGGACACAAAAAAGCTTTTCTCCGAAACGCCCCGCAAAATCATCACAAACGAATACGTAAGATAAAAGAAAAGCCCCGACACATTCCGTGTCGGTACTTCTTGTTTATAGCCAAAGCTATAATCAGGCGTAAATATTATCAAGGCAGGCAGCACCGATGATACCTGCATCATTGCCGAGGGATGCCTTGCAGATTACTGTCTGCTTGGGATTGTGCTTGGTGTAGCGCTCCTTCTCAACAATAGTTCTCAGAGGAGCAAGAAGATTCTCGCCCTGGTTGGAAACACCGCCGCCGATGCAAAGTACATCAGGCTGGAAAATATTGATAGCGTTGATAATACCGCAAGCAAGGTAGGAAATCCACTCGTCAACAACTGCGGTACCTGTTGCGTCTCCTGCCTGCTTTGCATCAAAAGCAGTCTTGCCGTTTACGTTGTTTATGTCACCGTCACAAAGAGAAAGCATATAGGAGAAATCGGGCTTCTCTTTAAGGATCGCCTCTTTTGTCATATTGATAAGACCGGTAGCGGATGCGTAAGCCTCCCAGCAACCTTTTCTGCCGCAAGCGCACTCTCTGCCGTCCTTTACGATTACCATGTGACCCATCTCAGCACCTGCATAGTTTGAGCCTGAGTAGATCTTGCCGTCAATGATGATACCTGCGCCTACACCTGTGCCGAGGGTAATTGCAAGAGCATTCTGTGCACCCTTTGCGGAGCCTGCAAGGAACTCACCGTAGGCAGCGGCATTTGCGTCATTCTCAATGATAACCTTCTTTGAGAGTCTCTCCTCCATCATCTCAACAACATTCCAGTTGTGGAAGAAGAGGTTAGCAGAATACTCGATGATTCCTGTTACGGGATTTACTGCGCCGGGAACACCGATGCCGACGCAAGCTACATCGTCCATTGTAATGCCCGCCTTCTCAACAGCCTTAACTGCAACCTCAGCCATGGAGTCACAAACCTCACTCTCGGGTCTGGGCACGTTTGTGGGACAGCTTGCCTTTGCAACGATGTTGAAATTCTCATCAACAACACCTGCAACAATATTTGTTCCGCCTAAATCAATACCTAATTTATACATTAAAAACATCCTTTCTTAGGGTTTTTGAGTTCGCTCATACACATTCATTATATCACAAGCAATTCCGATAGAAAAGAGGGATTTTACGATTATAGCAGGGTTTTCGCAAAAAATATTCAGACACATTGTAATTTTTTCAAAAATAGCAAATTAGCATTTGGGAGCATTTTGGAGTATTTTAAAGATTTCGAGAGATTGCTACAAGGTACATTAAAATATTTAAGAAAAAGTGTTGACTTCCATTTCGCCTTGTGTTATTATACTGAGGCAGTAAAAAAGTATTGAAATTCAAGGAGGCGACGCGTATGTCAACTTTTATGGCAAAAGCAGGCGAGGTTGAGCGCAAGTGGTATGTTATCGATGCAGCTGGCAAGCCCCTGGGTAAAGTAGCTGTTGAGGCTGCAAAGCTCCTCAGAGGTAAGCAGAAGCCCATCTTTACACCCCACGTTGATTGCGGCGACCACGTTGTTATCATCAACTGCAAAGACGCTGTTCTCACAGGTAACAAGCTCACTCAGAAGAAGTGGCAGAGACACACAGGCTATGTTGGTCACCTGAAGGAAACAGATTATAAGACACTTATGGCTACTCGTCCTGAGAAGGCTATGGAGCTTGCTGTTAAGGGCATGATTCCTTCCAACTCTCTCGGCAGAGCACAGATGCTCCGTCTGCGTCTTTTCGCAGGTGCAGAGCACAAGCACCAGGCTCAGAAGCCTGAGGCTTGGGAAATGTAAGGAAGGAGGCAAAACATAATGTACGATAAGGCACCTTATTTCTATGGCACAGGTAGAAGAAAGAGCTCCGTAGCAAGAGTTCGTCTCTATCAGGGTACAGGTAAAATCACCATCAACGATCGTGACATCGACGATTACTTCGGTCTCGAGACTCTGAAGCTCATCGTTCGTCAGCCTCTGGAGCTTACAGAGACAGGCGCAAAGTTCGACGTAGTTTGCAGAGTTGCAGGCGGCGGCGTTACAGGTCAGGCTGGCGCAATCCGTCACGGCATCTCCAGAGCACTGCTTCAGTACGACAGCGAGGCTCTCAGAGCTACACTTAAGAAGGCTGGCTTCCTCACACGTGATCCCAGAATCAAAGAGCGTAAGAAGTACGGTCTCAAGGCCGCACGTAGAGCTCCCCAGTTCTCAAAGAGATAATTTCTGCCCCGGGCAAAACATTATTTCATACGAACAAAACAATTACAGCACTCACTTTTGTGGGTGCTGTTTTTTTTGTTGATATTTCTATTATCTATGTGTATAATTCTCCTTGAAAGGGATGAGCAAAATGAAATTCGTTTCAACTATTATTATCTGCACACTTTGTGCTTGCTTCTTGTTTTCTGCTTGTACAGGAAAGGCTGATGATATCAACGCAAAAAACCACTCCACTATACCTGCTTATACCACAGCACCAACCGAAGCAACCAACCCTTCCGACTTTACCTCTTACGAGGGTTGCAACGGCATCTCCAATATAGAGGAAGTTTTTCTCCCCGATAGCTTTTCTAATATATGTCGTTCCTACAAGTTCCTGTATAGAAGCGACGATTTCAGTATTCAGGCGTACATATCCATCCCCGCCGACTGTACGGAAAACTCCCCTTCAAAATGTATCCTTTACAATCGTGGGGGCAACAGCAAGCTGGGTCTTCTTTCGGATACAGATACTGCGAATATCTGTGCCGCAACAGGCAGAATAGTAGTCGCTTCCCAGTACAGAGGCTCTGTCGGCAGCGAAGGCGTGGACGAATTCGGAGGAAGGGATCTTCAGGATATATTCGGACTCATCGACCTTTGTGAACAAACCTTCTCCTTTACTGATATGACAGATTTCTGTGCTGTGGGCGTTTCCCGCGGCGGAATGATGACATATATGGCGGCAAAAGCTGATCCAAGGATTAAGCGGATAATAGCAATTTCTGCTGTCAGCGATCTGGTGAGTGCATATAACGAGCGTGAAGATATGAAAGCTTTGCTTACAAACGCTATCGGCGGAACTCCCGAAGAACTTCCGGAAGAATATGAAAAACGTTCTGCTGTCTGCTGGGCAAGCGAAATCACTGTTCCGACTTTGATCATTCACAGCAAAGGAGACTCTCAGGTTTCCTTCTCTCAGGCAGAAACTCTTGCAAAAATGCTAACAGCACAGGGCACCGAGGTATCCTTTGTAACTCGTGATGACAGCACTCACGGAATTTCCAAAGATGATATGAGTATCATCTTGAAATGGTTATCAGAAAACTAATTACCCTATAATTGTTTCAGATAAATCCACCTCTCAGTTGCAAAACAAAAGAAAAACAGTTATTAAAACGCAAAAAGCGGCAGAGTAAAACTCTGCCGCAATTTTTATCTGCAAATATAAACTTAGGGCTTAACTACAACAGGTGTTGTAGAAAGATCCTCATATTCGTCCCAATCTGTTACAACCAGGTCAAACTTGATCTCATCAATGTCAGCCTCAGATGCGATTCCCATCTCCTCAATTTCATACTCATAGAAGGTAATGTAATCGTAGGTCTTTGCACCGGGAATTACGTTTGTGCCGAGATATGTCTCATACTCGGTACCGTTAATTGTAATGTTCTCAATTGTGAGATAAAGCTCGTTGTCTGTGTAGTTCTCAACATAAACTACAACCTGATAACCGGAATACTTTTCCCACTTCTTCTCAACGATAGTAACCTTTGCTTCGTCGGTGTCAACGATAACCTGATCTGTGCTCTGAGCATCTCTTGTGTACTCGTTGTTTGTGCCGTAGCTGAGAGTCTGTGTGTCGATTGTGTCATAGTCATCATCAACTACATAGAAAGTAACCTCGAAGCCCTCAACATCTTCGATGCCTGCCATCTTAAGGAAGTCTGCGGTTACATAAGCGTTCTCGTTCTTAACCTCGCCGTCTGCAATGTCAATGTAGCAGCTGCCGTCTGTCTGAAGACCGTTAACGTAGAAGCTCTCAACCATAATTGTATACTCTTCGTCGTCAGTCTTGTTCTCAGCCTTAAGCTCGATGTTGATGCCATAGTAATCGTCATCAAACTTGATGTCAGTTACTGTGAGAGCATAGTCAGCAGTGTCAAAAATAGCATCGGGATTGTTGTCCACAGGAGCATCAGTAGCAATGGGAGCCTCTGTGCCTGCAGGAACAGTTACAGTTGCCTCCTGCTTATCACCACGGTCTTTCTTTGTGGTTCTTTTCTCTTCGCCGCAAGCAGCAAGGGAAAGCACCATTAAAAGTGCTAGTGCCAGCGCAAAAAATCTTTTCATAGTATAACCTCCAATAATTTATCGACTTTCGTCCTCACTATTTTACACCCGATCAGAGATTTTGTCAAATCCAATAGGTATTCAGGAGCATTTTACATAGTATTTTATATTATCAAGGGTACCTTCCCCGATACCCTCCACAAGGATAAGGTCCTCAACACTTTCAAAATCTCCATGAAATTCCCTGTATTCTACGATCCTTCCCGCAAGAGTTTCTCCTATGCCGGGCACCTTCATAAGAGTCTTTACATCTGCGGTGTTAATATCAACAAGAACAGATGTCTCTGAGCCCACCGCAAAAGACTCTGAATTCTCAAACACTTCTGTTACAGGCTCAGGAGCTCTCCAGAAAATGCTCAAAAGAATGGTAACTGACAGGAAAATAAGACCAACGGCAACAAGAATTCTCTCGGGATGACACAAAAGAAAATTTATAAGCCTGTTATCTTTTCCGTTTCTTTTCGAAGTAATAGTATCATTATTATTCATCATCAATTCTCCGAAACTCTAAATAACGTACGAGTGTAACCGTCGTAGGTGAGAATGAGCTTATCAGACTCAAATCGGTAGACAATATCAAAAGAACGGTTCTCGTCGTTGTGTACTTTAATAACAGAATCCGTTACTTCATAAGTAAATGTGGGATAATCAAGTCGCGAGAAATCCCCCACCGGCCCGGAGCCTGTACCATCCTCTTTGAATACAAAAGTAAGGTACTCAGGGATTTCAGGTGAATCAATGCTGACACCTATATCGTAAGTCTGCCACACACCCACCACTGATGGATTCTTGTTGCAGGCTGTAAAAACAAGAAGAATTAAAATAGGGATACAGATAAGTTTTTTCATAACATAGCCTCCGTCTTTAAACATAATACCAAAGAGGGAAGATTTTAGCAAGTAAAACAAAAAAGCTCCGAAGCATTTGCTTCGAAGCTTGATGGGTATGCACCCTGAAAACTGAATAAAGAATGAAGAAGATAAGAGAGATGGGATTAGACCAAAGAGTGATAAATCCTGAGATTCATCCATTGTGGTCAAGCCCTCGACCTATTAGTACTGCCAAGCTGAACATATCACTATGCTTACACACGCAGCCTATCAACCTCGTAGTCTACAAGGGGTCTTACTCGTAAAAACGATGGGATATCTAATCTTGGAGACGGTTTCACGCTTAGATGCTTTCAGCGTTTATCCGATTGCACTTAGCTGCCCAGCTGTGCCACTGGCGTGACAACTGGTGCACCAGAGGTGCATCCATCCCGGTCCTCTCGTAC
>JAZSME010000031.1:0-14260 GCA_045535715.1 Ruminococcus sp.
CCTGGGCGACACCATTCTCTACAACAATCCCAAGTCCGCCGACGAGAAGACCGGCTCTCTCTCCGTTGAGATCCGTCGCAAGACAGTTAACTTCGGCAGAAAGACCATCATCAAGGACATCAGCTTTGACGCAAACTCCAAGGACTTCGTTCTCATTCTCGGCGGCTCCGGAGCAGGTAAGACAACCCTCATCAACGCCATCCTCGGCGACGGTAAGGCTGACGGCAGAGTTATCCTTGAGGGTCAGGACCTTTACTCCAACTTCAAGTCCCTGAAATCCCAGATCGGTCTCGTGCCCCAGTTCATAAACCTTCGTCTCAATGACAAGGTTCAGCAGACACTTATGGACGTTGCCGACATCAAGCTTGACAAGCGCTTCTACTCCAAAGAGGACAAGCTCAGAAGAATCGACGAGATTCTCGACAGACTTGGTATCACCAACCTGAGAGACCACCTGATAAGACAGCTCTCCGGCGGTCAGAAGAAGAAGGTTTCCGTTGCAGTTCAGCTTCTGGGCTTCCAGAAGGTATTTATCTGTGACGAGCCCGACTCAGGTCTTGACGCCGCATCCAGAATGCAGCAGATGGAGATTCTCAAGGAGATCGCCAACAACGGCAAGATCGTTATGATCATCTCCCACGAGCCCGATGACGCTATGAACAAGCAGACAGGCGAATATTACTTCACCAAGGTGCTGGTTATTGCCAAGAGCGCAAAGGAAGGCTGCGGTAAGCTTGCCTTCTTCGGCACTCCCGACGAGGCAATGGCTCACTTCGGAGTAGATTGTCTTCAGGATATTATGGTGGAAATCAATCCTCCCCACGAAGGCGGCAAGGGTATGGCTGACCACTATATCGATAAATTCACCAACAATCACAGGAGGGCATAAGTTTTTATGAACAACACATCTTACGCAACCCAGACAGGGGTTTATTTCAAGAAGATCGCCCGTATCTCTATCAGAGAAAAGGCGTGGATCTTCCTTGTATTCGCAGTTATCATTGCGGTGGTCGTAGGCTTCGTTCTCGGCGACTCAATGTTTACAAACTACGAGGAAACTCTCTACGGCTTCTTTACACTGGCTTCAGCCTGTATCTGGATCGGTATCTTCAACTCCATCCAGTCAGTATGTAAGGAACACGAAATCATCCGAAGCGAATACCGTCAGGGCACAAAGCTTTCTTCCTACATAAGCGCCCATATCCTCTGGCAGGCTGTTCTCTGTCTTGCTCAGAGCATCATCATCTTTGTTGTGTGCCTTGTCTTCGGTATTTTCCAGAACTCCCCCTCCTCGGGTGCAATTTTCGGCGCCTTGCCGGAGTACTTCATCACCATCTTCCTGCTCACCTTCGGCTCCGCCGTTATGGGTCTGATGGTATCCTCTTTCTCAGGTACTCCCACCACCGCTATGAAGATCATGCCCTTCGTGCTTATCGTTCAGCTGGTACTCTGCGGTGTTCTCTTCAGCTTTGACGGCGTAATGGAGATCGTTGCAGGTATCACTCTCAGCAAGTGGGGAATGTCTGCCTTCGGCTCCAGCGCAGGCATCAATGACCTGGAACCTGCACTTTTTGCAAATGATCCCATGCTCAAAGCAGGTCTCGATCAGGCGGGCTACACCATCGAATTCCCCAGAGAGGGAATCTACGAGCAGGAAGCAGGCGTGCTTCTCGCTGCATGGGGACTCTGTCTGCTCATCACTCTGGTCTGCGCAGGCATCAGCATCCTCAGCCTCAAGCTCAAGAACAGAGGCTCCTAATTAAATTCTTAACCGAATCAGGTGATAAAAATGAATAACACACCGAAGTATAACGTGTATGTGACCACAGACACAGGTGCCGTCAGAAAGAACAACGAGGACAGCTTTGCTGTCAACGGCACCATCAAGCGTCCCGATGACAACCGTCAGAATATGAGAGGTCTCGGTTTTGATGAGCCCCTTATGTGTACGGTTTTCGACGGAATGGGCGGTGAGGCTCACGGCGAGGTGGCCTCAGAGACAGCCGCTCTCATTGCGAAAAGCTTCTACAACTTCATCGCAAAGGACCGAAAGAACATCGACGATTACATCAACGTCTTCGTCAACAAGTGCAGTCAGGAAATCTACACCAAGCTCTCCTGCGAAAAGGGCAGCCGCGGCGGTTGCACCTTTGCAATGGCCTATATCTGCGACAACAAGATAAAGACCTACTCCGTAGGCGACTCAAGAATCTATCTTTACACCGACGGCACACTCAAACGAATCTCAAAGGACCACACCCTGGCAATGAAAAAGTACGATGCCAACATTTACACCTGGGAAGAGGCTGAGAGCAGTAACGACAGCCACAAGCTCACAGCTTACCTGGGAATGGACACCTCCGAGAAGCCCTTAAAGCCCTACGCTTACGATGACATCTATCTTGCAGAGGGCGACAGACTCCTTATCTGCAGCGACGGCCTCTACGATATGTGTTCCGAAGAGGAGATTCTCTCGATCCTCAGAAAGGATTCCGACATAATCTCCGCAAAGCTTGCCAACCGCGCCATTGACCGCGGCGGCGTTGACAATGTAACCTGCATTGTCATTGAGCGCACTGTCTGAGAAGCAGTCCTCATCACACAATAATTTTTCCATTGTACATTATCATAAAAAATAAAGGGGTTTATTTATGTATTGTTTCAACTGTATGAATCAGATTCCGGACGGTACTCTCACCTGTCCCATCTGTAACAAGGCAACCTCCGCAATGCCCGTTGCCCACCACATTCTTCCCGGCACCATCCTCAACGGAAAGTATACCATCGGCAGAGTCCTCGGCGAGGGCGGCTTCGGTATCACCTATGTTGGTCTTGACAACACACTTCAGATCAAGGTAGCCATCAAGGAGTTCTTCCCCTCAGGCTACGCCAACAGAAACCACACTCAGTCAAACGAGGTTATCCTCACAACTCACAAGCAGAATGACTTCTTCGCAAACGGCAAGGAGCGCTTCCTTCAGGAGGCAAGAAGTCTTGCAAAATTCACAGGAGAGCTGGGCATTGTAAATGTCCGCGACTTCTTTGAGAGCAACAACACAGCCTACATCGTTATGGAGTTCCTTGACGGTGCAGACCTCAACAACTATATGAAGCAGCACGGCACCTTCAAGGCAGAGGATATCTTCGCTCTGATGATGCCCGTAATGCGCTCTCTGGAGAAGATCCACGCAGCAGGTCTCATCCACCGCGACATCTCTCCCGAGAACATTATGCACCTCAATAACGGCATTCTCAAGCTCATGGACTTCGGCTCCGCAAGACATTACCTCAATCAGGAGAAGGCTCTCTCCGTAATGCTCAAGCAGGGCTACGCTCCCGAGGAGCAGTACAGCAAAAACGGCAAGCAGGGTCCCTGGACTGACGTTTACGGTCTGTGCGCAACCATCTACAAGTGCATCACAGGCGTTGTTCCCGATGACGGTCTCGACAGAATCCACGGCGACGAGCTCAAGAAGCCCTCTGAGCTGGGCATCGCAATCAATCCTGCGCTGGAGAGAATCCTCATGTACGGTCTGGCTGTATTCAGACAGAACCGCTGTCAGGATATGCGCGAGCTTATGGAGCTTACACAGAAGGCTCTCAGAGGCGAGGACATCGTTCTCAAGAACGAAGGCAACACTCAGGGTCAGGACGCAATAAGAAGCGCTATGCAGAACGATTCCGTCCACAAGACCATGATTGCTGATGACCTTGATATTCCCGAGGAGACAGCAAGACCTCAGAACACCTATCAGCCTCAGAATACTTATCAGCCCGTAATTACAAATCAGCCTCAGAATACTTATCAGCCCGTAATTACAAACCAGCCCCAGAACACCTATCAGCCTGTAATTACAAATCAGCCCCAGAACACCTATCAGCCTCAGAACACCTATCAGCCCGTAATTACAAATCAGCCCCAGAACACCTATCAGCCTCAGAACACTTATCAGCCTGTTATCACAAATCAGCCTGTTCCCAGTGCTCCCCCCGCTCCTCTCTCACCCCAGAGACCCGAGCCCAAAAAGAAGAAGTCTCCCCTTGTTGCCATCATTGCAATAATCCTTGTTATTGCACTCATCGGCGGCGGTGTATTCCTCTTTATGCCCAAGTCTGAAGACGGCGAGTGGGAGGTTGAGGTTACTCTCAGCGAGATGATCCTCGGCGCAGCTGCAGCAAACGAAACACCCTTCTCCGCAGAGGAAGAGGCAATAATCAAAGCCTACGCAGATGATATTCCCGTAACCCTTATCATCACCTTCTACACAGACGGTTATGAATACGACGTCCTGGCACTCAAAGACAGTATAGATTCCGCCAACAATGAGTTCTATGCACTCACAGGCGAAACCCTCCCCTTTGATTCCTTAAGCACTGACGAGTACGGCAACTACTACATTATCGAAGGCGAGTACGAGCGCGACGGCAAGTACATCTACCTTGACCCCGAAAACGACGCAGGCTGTCTCACAGTAAGCGTTGGCTTCAGCTCCATCAAGGTTAAGGAAGACGAGGCCTTCGGCGGAATGCTCACAGACAAGAAGCTTATTAAATAACCCCCGTTAAAAGAACAAAAATCCATAAATAAAGCTTTACGGCAGGAAGACTCACCTCTTCCTGCCGTTTTAGTTTTAAAGCTTTTTACACACCTGCATACAATATATAAAAAAGCTCCCCTTTTCGGGGAGCCTTGCCTTATTTATATCAGAGTCTCTCTGTGGTGTAGGAGAGCATGCTCTTCTTTTTCTTTTCGGGCTTTACCTTCTTGCCCTTCATCTTCTTTGCATATTTCCATGCCTTCTGAAGCTCATCGGAAAGAAGCTTTGAAAATTCATCTGCATACTTCTCCTCAATGCCGTTGAGGATGACCATAGTGATAATGGAGCGGGTGTCCATATCGCCGTTGTTGTACTGAGTGCTGATCATCTGACCCATCTTGCTCTTCTCGCCCTTGGAGGCGGTTTTTATGAAGCTGTTCACTCTGCCGACAATGTTCTGTCTGAAGAAGGTAACCCCTCTGAAGTTTCTGTAAGTCTCCTCCTCTTCCTTGATAAGGTCGCGGATTTCGGGGAAATATGTGATGAATCTCTTTGCAAGGAATCTGGGGTCTGCATTTCCTTCGTCCTTGTTCTTTTTCTTCTTTGTCTGCTGAACTCTCTTTGTGGCAGTCTGAGAGGACACAAGGTCGGTGAAATCGTTTCCGATGCTCTCTGCCTCTTTCATGGTGTCGATGTCGGGATTGAACACCCATGTGCCCATGGTCTTCCACTCGTTGTCAATGCCCTCTTCGGTCATTGTGCAGGTGCGAAGCACCATATACATCTTGTCAATGGTATAGATTACGGAGTAAGCCACAGTCTCGCCGGTGAAAAGTGCCACAAGCTCCTTGTCGGTGCTGTCGATCTTCTCCTTTTTGAAGCCCTGAGCCTTGAGAGCGGTCTCAACCTTCAGCGCAACGGTATCAAAAGCCTTTTTAACTAAATCGTTCATAATATCCTCCAAATCTGTGGGGTACAGAAATTTATATTATATACATACCCTATTATTATACATACCCTTTTCGGATTTGTCAAAGACTTCCGAAACATTTTACAATTCCTGCACAAAAAGAAACCAGAGACCTGCCTTTATACTTGAAAGTTACATATAAATATGTTAGAATGATAAATTGATAATGGAAAACTATGTACTTTTTGAAAGCAAGGCGGTGATTCTTTGCAAACCAAAGATATGGCTATCGGTGTTTTTGACTCGGGTCTGGGCGGACTGACTGCCGTCAAGGAGCTCATCAACGCTCTCCCCTATGAAAACATAGTGTATTTCGGAGACACAGGCAGAGTTCCCTACGGAAACCGAAGCGTCGAGACCATAATAAAATATGCTGCTCAGGACGCTAATTTTCTCCTTCAGAATAATGTCAAGGCGATCATTGCTGCCTGCGGAACGGTAAGCTCCGTTGCCACAGAGCTTGAGAGTAAAATTCCTGTCCCCTTTACCGGGGTGGTCATCCCCACCTCAAAGGCTGCCGCAAAGGCGACTTTCAACAAAAAAGTGGGTGTTATCGGCACCACCGCCACCATAAATTCCCACAGCTACAAGAAGTGTCTTGAGAAGCTTGACCCTGAGATAAAGGTTTTCGAAAGGGATTGTCCTCTCTTTGTGCCTTTGGTGGAAAACGGCTTCACAGACCCCGAAAGCGACATCGTAAGCTCCGTTGTTGAGCACTACATCGCACCTTTGAGAGATATGGAAGTTGATACGGTGATTCTGGGCTGTACTCACTATCCCCTTCTGAAAGACGCCATCAAAGAGGCCTTCGGCGAAGGAGTCACCCTCATTGACTCAGGACTTGCCACCGCTCTTTACACCGCAGAGCTCCTCAGAGAAAAAAATCTGCTCAAAGATGAGAAAACGTCGGGAGAATACAGCTTCTTTGTCAGCGACACTCCCCACAACTTTGAAAATCTAGCAGGCGCCTTTCTCCAAAGGGACATTGCAAAATCCGTAACCCAGATCGATATAGAAGAATACTAAGGCGATTATTATGAAAGAAAACTACTTGATTTCAGTCACGGGAATCCAGACCGTTGACGGTGAAAAAGATAAAATTGAGGTCACCACTTCCGGTGAATACATATATACCGACAAGGAGATAAGAATCACCTACCGCGAATATGACAACGAGAATCCCGAGATAAGCTTTTTAAGCACGGTTCTTGTTGAGGGAGACGTGGTGACGGTGATCCGCACCACCCCGGGAGACTCCCGTCTCATCCTCGAAAAGGGCAGGAGACATCAGTGCCATTACAGCACCATGTTCGGAGACCTGACGGTGGGAGTTTTCGCAGACAGGATGACCTGCGACCTTGACTCCTACGGCGGCAGACTTTACGTAAGCTATTCCCTTGACTTCAACGCAGGGCTCGTAAGTCACAACGAAATTATTATAGATGTTAGAGAAAAAGAGGTAATTTAAGATGTCACAGACTTCCGCAATCGCACTCAAAAGTTTGAGAACAGCAATTGAAAATGCCTTTAATAAGGCAATGGACCAGGGACTTCTCCCCAAGGCAGAGACTCCTGAGTTCATCATCGAGGCTCCCGCTAACCGTGCAAACGGCGACCTTGCAACAAACGCCGCAATGGCAGGAGCCCGGGTTTTCCGTATGGCTCCCATAAAGATAGCAGAGGCTCTCAAAAACTCCATAGACCTTGAGAATACCCTTTTTGACAGATGCGAAGCAGCCGGTGCAGGCTTCTTAAATTTCTTCTACAAGGCTGAGTATTTTGCCGAGGTAGTTGCCGAAATCGAGACAAACGGCGAAAACTACGGCAGAAGCGACTACGGTCAGGGCAAGAAATACATGGTGGAGTTCGTTTCTGCAAACCCCACAGGCCCCATGCACATGGGTAACGCACGAGGCGGCGCTCTGGGCGACTGTCTCGCCGCAGTTCTCGACGCTGCAGGCTATGATGTTTACAGAGAGTTCTACGTAAACGACGCAGGTAATCAGATCGAAAAATTCGCAAATTCCCTTGAGGCAAGATATCTGCAGATTTATAGTCCCGAAACAGTTTTCCCCGAGGACGGCTATCAGGGCGGAGATATCATAGATCTTGCAAAGGAGTTCAACGAAATAAACGGCGACGCTTTCCTTGAGAAAGACTCAAAGGAGAGAAAGGAAGCCCTTGTTTCATACGCACTTCCCAAGAACATTAAGAAGATGCAGGCAGATATGAAGAAGTACCGCATTGAGTACGACAAGTGGTTCTTCGAAAGCGAGCTTCACGAAAGCGGTAAGGTAAGAGAAATCGTTGAGTTGCTGACTTCAAAGGGTCTCACCTATGAGAAGGACGGCGCAGTATGGTACAAAAACGCCGAGGTAGTTACAAATAAGCTCCTTCAGGAAGGCAAGACTCAGGAGGAGATCGACAAGCTGGAGCTTAAGGATGACGTTCTCATCCGAGCAAACGGCAACCCCACCTATTTTGCCGCAGATATCGCTTACCACAAGGACAAGTTTGACCGCGGATTTGACACCTGCATCAGCGTATGGGGTGCTGACCACCACGGTCACGTTATGAGAATGAAGGGCGCTATGGACGCCATCGGCTACAACGGCGACAAGCTTGACATCGTGCTGATGCAGCTCGTAAAGCTTCTTCAGGGCGGCGAGGTCGTAAAGATGAGCAAGCGTACCGGCAAGGCTATCCAGCTTTCCGACCTGCTTGACGAGGTACCCGTTGACAGCACACGCTTTATGTTCAATACCCGTGAGTCCAACACTCAGATGGACTTTGACCTTGACCTTGCTGTTACTCAGGACAATCAGAATCCTGTCTACTATGTTCAGTATGCCCACGCAAGAATCTGCAGTATCTTCAGAAATCTTGAGGCAGACGGCATCGTAAAGCGTGACTGCACAAAAGAGGAGCTTCTCCTTCTCAAAGAAAGCGAGGAGCTGGAGCTTATTCACCATCTCTCAGCCTTCACAAGCGAGATCATCGCTTCCGCAGAGAACTACGATCCCACAAGAATCACCCGCTATGTCACCACCCTTGCAACCCTCTTCCACAAGTTCTACAACGCACACAGAGTTAAGTGCGGTGAGGAGTCTCTCACTCAGGCAAGACTTGCTCTTTGCGGCTGTGTACGCAGAGTAATTCAGAACGTTCTCTTAATGTTCCACATTACCTGCCCCGAGAAGATGTAATATACGCTAAGAATTAAAGAGTCGCAGAAAACTCTGCGGCTCTTTCCTTTTTTTGCCTATTTGTCATTTTTTGTGGCGCACTTTTCGCAAGTGCTTTCTCACACATTGACACAGGCTTTTTTTATTTGTTATATTCTGAGTATAAACTATGCAAGGAGGGCTTTTTTATGAAGAAAAGTCTCAGATCCGTTATCTCTGTTCTGCTCTCTGTTCTGCTTATGGTGCTGGCGTTTCCCGTCTCTGTTTTCTCCTATGTTGAGAACAGTGAATACCGCTACACCGTTGAAGACGGAGAGGTAAAAATCCTTGATTATCTCGGACACGATACCCACATCGTCATCCCCTCCACCATTGACGAGCTTCCCGTAAAGACTATCGGCGAGCGTGCTTTCCAGCAGGTAAGCGGTATCAGAAGCGTTACTGTGCCTGCAAGCATCGTGGTAATGGAGGGCAATGTCTTTGACTTTAATCCCACTCTCACCGATGTGTTTGTGGACGAAAATAACCCCTTCTACAAAAGTGTTGACGGCATTCTCTTCACAAAGGACATGAGCACTCTGCTCTTCTATCCCGACGGCAAAAATGCAGAAAGCTACACAGTTCCCGAAGGTGTTACGGTTTTAGCCCCCATGGCCTTCGGCGGTTGCGACAATCTTCTCACTGTTGAGCTTCCCGAGGGACTTCTCTTCATCGGACAAAACGCCTTCTTTATGAACGACGGCATCGAGGAGATCCATCTTCCCGAGTCCCTTGTGGGTCTGGGCGATGAAGCCTTTGATTACTGCGATAATCTCCACACCTTAACCTTCGGAAAAAACATTGAGTATATCGGCGAGGAGCCCTTTAACCGGTGCCCCGCTCTCAAAACTCTCACCATAAGCGCTGAAAACGAAAATTACAAAACCATCGACGGCGTGCTTTACAGTTCCATGGATGAGCTTGTGCGCTATCCCGAGGACAAGGAGTACACAGAGGAATACTATGTTCTTGAGGGTACTGAGGTCATAGGCAAAAGCGCCTTCTTCAGCTGCAGGAACATCGGCAAGGTCATCCTCCCCGACTCCGTAAAGCTTATTGATGAATACGCCTTCTATCACAGCGGAATCAGCGATATCGATTTCGGCGATAATCTCGGTGTTATAGCACACGGCGCTTTCTATGACAACCAGAATCTTCTTGAGGTTACTATTCCCGAAAGCGTATACTCCATAGAAGACAGCGCCTTCGGTGCCTGCATCGACCTTAAGAAGGCACATCTCCCCGCAACTCTCGATAATCTCGGAACAGATGTTTTCAACTACTGCGTAAGCCTCGAGGAGGTTGAGCTTCCCGAAAACATCAAAACTATTCCCGAAAACACCTTCCGCTACTGTCTGGAGCTTACAGAGCTTCCTGACCTCAAGGGTGCCGAAACCATCGGCGAGGCAGCCTTCGCTGAGTGTCATCGTCTCAGGAATATCACAATTCCCCAAAGCGTTACCTCCATTGAAACCCACGCTTTTGCAAACTGCAGAAGCCTCCAGACCGTTATCATCGGACCCAATGTGACGACCTTCGGCGGACGTGTATTCCAGAACGAATACTTTGACGTAACCATTATCGGCTACAAAGGCACCGCCGCCGAGACCTACGCTCTCGAAAACAACCACCCCTTCCAAGCCCTCGGCGAGGACGTTACTCTTCCCGATGATGACGTTACTCTTCCCGATGACGGCGAGGGCGGTACTGAAATAATTCCCCCTCAGCCCTTTGATGAAATGATATTAGTCGGCGACAGCGACCTTTCGGGAAAAATCACCATCAAGGACGCAACCTTGATTCAGAAGCAGGTGGCAAATCTTGTTTTCCTGAATCATAAGAACATTTTCGCTTCAGATGCAGATTTAAGCGGCGCAGTAAACGTCAAGGACGCTACTTTGGTTCAGAAGCATCTGGCAAGCATCAGCACCACAGATTCAAAGGTGGGCATTCTGCTCCCCTATCAAAAGGGCGAGGGCGGTTACGTATACATCAAAAACACCGCAAAATGGAGCAATGTCTACTGCTACTGCTGGAACGATAACTCCTCTATTGTAGCTTGGCCCGGGGAAAAGGCTGAACTAGTAAGCGAAGTCGACGGCGTAGAGTATTACCGCTACTTTGTGCCCGGAATTTACCATTACATCATCGTGGGCTCCGGCGTAAACGATGAGTACAGCGCGGATTCTTTGGTAAACTATGAAAGCGTCTATGACACAGAAAAAGACCGCTGGTCACCCCTTCTGAAGGACTGAGAAAAGCCTGCAATGACTTTTATTGCAGTATAGCTCAGCCCTGATAGTAAATAGCGAAGCTCGGCTCTGATAGTAAATATCAGTATATAAAAAAGGAGTCGCATTTTCGCGGCTCCTTTAGTTTTTTGCACCGAGCTTCCCCCAAAAAATCCCCTCCCGAAAAGAGGGCTCTTGAATTTAGGAGGATTCCTTTTTTATTTGTAGGGGCGGTCATCGGCCGCCCATTACCTTTCCTCCCGATGAATTTCGGGGGAGGAGGGCATCGCCCCCGACTGAAGTGGCGAATATAAAATCGTAGGGGTTGGCGCCCACGACAACCCGTTACCTTTCCTCCCGATGAATTTCGGGGTAAGAGGTCATCGCCCCCTACGGTAAAAAAGCCACATAAAAATGAAATGACCCTTGATCGGTTTCTTTACACCAATCAAGGGTCATTTCTGTGAACTCTTGTTATCTAACATCTTTGTTTACCTCTCGTTTCTATTGATTTGGATGGGCTCATTTTTTTTGAAGTTTTTAATTCTTACTTTTTTTAATTCTTACTTTTTTTTTAAGTTTGAATTATTAACTTCGTTTTTACTTTCTCATTGGACTCATCCTTTCTGTCTATAATATATCATAGGGATAGGGGTTTTGCAAGACGTAATATTGTATAAAGTTTACAGAAGTTTTTAGTATATTACATAGAAATTATATAGATTAGCCTAAAGTTATTGACATTCTCCACATTTCTATGTTAATATGTATATGTTGGGCGCCTGAGTGCGCCCTTTTGTTTTGTCACTTTTTCGGTGATTTTACACACAGAAAACAAAAAAGGAGCTGTGAATACTCACGGCTCCTTATTTTTTTATTCATTCCTTACCTTTAAAATACTTTTTCTCAGCGAGGAAAGCCAGAAGCAGACCGCCGCCGCAAAAAAGTGCAAGGGCAATGTATTTCACAAAGGACGGGATAGAGGAAATCAGAGCAAGTCCGCCGTAAAGGCTGACCCCCAGACCCATGAGGATAACTCCCATACCCATAAGTCTTGCGTAGGGCTTTCTGTCATTTTCCTCAACCTTACTTGCCTGCTCTCCGTGAACAAGGTCCAGTTTCTTTCCGACCCAGATCACAATTCCCACAACCATGAGAAAAATGCCCATAAGAAGAAAAATCCAATCTGTCATGGTGATGCTCATCACATCACCTCCGAAAGGGCATTTGAAAGGGACGCAAACTCTTCCATGGAGAGCTGCTCAGCCCTTGCCAAAGGATTTACCCCTGCCTTCTCCAATGCCTCTGAAACCTTGCTCTTTTCCAGAGAAAGCAGAGAGGAAAGAGAATTGGTCACCGTCTTTCTGCGCTGTGAAAAGGCACCTCTCACAACTCTGAAAAACAGCTTTTCATCCGTAACCTTTACGGGATTTTCCTCGTGGATATCCATTCTGATAACTGCGGAATCCACCTTTGGAGCAGGCATGAAGGAGCCTGCACTGACCTTGAAAAGGAGACGGGGGGCGCTATAATATCTCACAGCCGCAGTAACTGCACCTGTCTGTCTTGTTCCCATCTGAGCGCAGAGTCGGTCAGCCGCCTCCTTCTGCACCATAACGGTGAGAGCCTTTATGGGAAGTCGCTCCTCCAGAAGCTTCATAATAACGGGAGAGGTGATGTAATAAGGCAGATTTGCACAGACCACCACATCCATTCCCGGGAATTCCTCTTCCATAAGCTTATGAAGGTCTATTTTCATAACATCTCCGCTTACCACCTTGACATTATCATGGTCAGCCAGAGTCTTCTTAAGAATTTCGGGAAGCCTTGAGTCCAGCTCAATGGCAACCACCTTTTTCGCCACCTTGCAAAGCTCGTTGGTAAGCACGCCGATTCCGGGACCTACCTCGATAACTCCCGTATTCTCATCGGCACCGCAAAGCTCTGCCATTCTGGGGCACACCGAAGGATTCACAAGGAAATTCTGTCCCAGCGCCTTTGAAAAGGTAAAGCCCGAGCTTTCCATTATTCTTTTTATTTCGCCCATTTCCCAGAGTCTTTCCATCTTATCCTCCGAATCACATTATTCTCAGTCCCTTGGGGTACTTGTTTTTGAGCATCCCCCCCGAGACCTTTCCGAATCCCATCACTATGCCCTCGACGCAGACGGCACAGTAGCCTTTTATCTTCTCCTCTACGGGTATTTCCTCGCCGTGAAGGTACTTTTTAACTCTTTCGTCAGAGAGATTAAGACTTACTGTCTGCCTGATGTTCTCAGGCTTCTCAGACATAAACAGCGCGTGAGCAGGCTCGAAATAATTCTTTCTGATCTCGCCTGCAAAAACTCCTCCGCGGATAACTCCCACTCCCTTAAGCGCAGGGGTATCAGCGGGGAGGATATAGAGCTTGTCCTCCCGAAGAAGGGCTCTTGAGAGCATTGATGTATCATAAAATGTGCTTTCGAAAAACTGAGCGGCACATTTTGGTATGTTTTTTAAGGGAGTGACCTTTTCGCACTCAACAGAGGAGAAGAAAAGGGAATCCTCTCTTTTTCTCAGCTTTACCGCAAAGTGTCCTTCACCGCCGTGAAACGGAAAAATCCTCACGCCGATACGGTCTTTTCCTTTGACACCGAAGCTTTCCTCGGTGTTCACAAGCTCAAAGTCGGGATTTGCTTCGAGAAATCTTCGTAAAACTCCCTCGTTCTCTGCTTCGGAAAATGTGCAGGTAGAGTAAACAAGCTCTCCGCCTGCTCTCAGAGCCTTCTTTGCGCTCTCTAAAATTTTAAACTGCCTGTCCGCACAGGAGTCGGAATGCTCCGCGCTCCAATCCGTCAGAGCCTGAGGTTCTTTTCTGAACATTCCCTCCCCTGAGCAGGGAGCATCAACCAGCACCTTGTCAAAAAAGCCGCTGAGCTTCTCGCAGAGAGTCTCGGGGTCGCAGGAGGAAATGACGGCATTCCTGACACCGCATCTCTCGATATTTGAAAGCAGGATAGTGCTTCGGCTTCTCACGTATTCATTGCACCACAGAAGCCCCTCACCCTGAAGGCAAGCGGCAATCTGTGTGGACTTTCCGCCCGGAGCGGCGCAAAGGTCAAGGACACGCTCTCCCCTCTCGGGGCAAAGAAGTGTCACCGCGGACATTGCCGAAGGCTCCTGAAAATACACAGCACCTGCGTGGTGCAAAGGGTGGTTTCCACTGAAGGCATCCTTGTCTTTTAAGTAAAAGCCGTCTTTGCAAAAGGGAGTTTGGTCATTCTGAGAAAATGCATCCGTAAGGCTTAAAAGCTTATCG
>JAZSME010000013.1:0-10480 GCA_045535715.1 Ruminococcus sp.
ATTTTATTAGTATTTTCAACAACTATCTCGTAGGCTTTGTCCTCACCGAGATACTCAAATTCCTTGAGCATTTCCGCTGTGGTGCGCAGATAAAGAGGTGCCTGATTATCAACATCATCATAGCCCTGACCTGCCTGAAGTACCTTTCGGTACTCGGCATCATGAGGATCAAGGAAATGAACATCGCAGGTTGCTACAACGGGCTTTCCCAGTTCTTGACCTAAGCGGATGATGGTGCGGTTTATTTCATGAATAGCTTCATAGTCCTTAACATCTCCGTTTCTTATCATAAACGCATTGTTTCCGTCGGGCTGAATCTCAAGGTAGTCGTAGTAAGAAGCAATTTCCTTAAGCTCACCCTCAGGTTTTCCGAGAAGGACTGCCTTGAAAAGCTCTCCTGCTTCACAAGCAGAGCCGATGATAAGTCCCTCGCGGTGTTTATCAAGAACTGAACGTAGAATTCTGGGTTTCTTATAGAAATAATCAAGATGTGCGTAGGATATAAGCTTATATAAATTCTTAAGACCTGCTTTATTCTTTACAAGAATAATCTGATGATACATGGGGAGCTTCTTGAAATCTCCGCCTGAGATACCTGTATTGATCTGAGCTGTGGTTTTTATTCCATAATCCGAATCAAGACGGGACGCAAGGGCTACAAAAATCTTTGAGAGGACGTCTGCATCGTCGCAGGCTCTGTGATGGTTAAACTCAGGAAGTCTGAGATATTTAGCAACAGTATCAAGCTTACAGTTTTTGATATCGTGAAGGATAGCACGGCAAATTGCAACAGTATCGATGGAAGTAAACTCTTTCTTTATGCCGAGACGCTCGCAGGCTGCCTTGATAAAGGACATATCAAAGGGAGCGTTGTGAGCCACCATTACTCGATCATCACAAAAATCAAGGAAGTCCCTAACTGCAGTTTCCTCATCGGGAGCATCCTCCACCATATAATCATAGATTCCGGTAAGCTCTGTGATCTTGGGAGGAATCTTTGTCTTGGGATTTACAAAGGTTGAGAAGGTATCCATTACCACTCCGTCCTTCACAAGAACAGCACCGATTTCAATTATTCTGTTATTCTTTGCAGAAAGACCTGTTGTTTCAAGGTCAAAGCAAATAAACTCGCCATTTAAAGGCTCGTCCTTTGTGCCTTCGGTAACATGGGTAATATCATTTACGAAGTAGGCTTCAGTTCCGTAAATTACTTTTATATCCTTGCCGCCTTTTGCAAGCTTTTCGGTGGCATTCATAGCGTCGGGGAAAGCCTGTGCAACACCGTGGTCAGTTACAGCAATGGCAGTATGGCCCCAGCTTGCGGCACGATTGATAAGATCTGATGCGGGAGTGATAGCATCAAGAGCAGACATATTGGTATGCAGATGAAGCTCTACTCTCTTTTTGGGAGCGTTATCCACCACGTTAAACTTTTCGGCGGTCATAATGGAACGGCAGCTGATAACATATTCTTTCATAAAGGGATCAAAATCATAGTCACCGCGAGCAACAATCGTCATACCTTTTTTGAGGACTTCCAAAGGCTTGCACTCATTTATGGGAGCAAAGACCTTGAGGGTTGCAGAGCTTGTGTAGTCTGTAATATAAATGGTGATAATGTTCTTGTCCCCTGCTTTGGTGGTTTTGGTTTCAATGCTGAAAACATCACCCCAGACAGCAACCTTTCCTGAATCATAGGAGAGTGTGTTGATGGGAACTGTTTTGGTCTTGAAGGTCTTGCCCCAAAGAGGACGCATTGAGCCGGGGTAAATTGAAGGAAAGAGGTGTTGACCCTCTCTCACTTCTATGTCACGGCTGATTTTTTCTGCTGAGCCGTAGCTTTCCTCTTCCTCCATAAAGGCTTCAAGAGCTTTACGCTTTACAGATTCCTCATAATTCTTTATGTTTTCTATGTAGGCATCGTCATCTGCGCTCAACTGAGTGACACCGGTAAAGTTTACTGAGCAATGGAATCCGAACATAGTGCTGAGGATATTTGAAATCTCTCTGTCAGCGCCTAGGGAATTCAAAAGAAGCTCTCCCCCATGGAATATCTCAACTGTGAGAACATCGCCGTTTACACTTACTGAGGCACCTTCCAGCACCGCTGAGGTCGAGGGAAGTCTTTTTTTGAGCATCTCAAGCACAAAGTCGTATCTCTCAGGAGTAAAAGCTTCCTGAGGAAAGGTTGGTTCGATGGAAGCTCTCTCTAGAGAAAGAGAGGAACAAATAAGCTTTTCACAGTTTGTAAGCTCTCTCTCCTCAATAAACTCACTAAAGCGCACAGCTAAAGTCACTGTACGCTTTTCTTTATTTATATTCACTTTTTCGATTACTCCTCGGCTTAAACCTTCTGATAAGGGTTTCGGGGAGTTTATATACTTTTCAAAAAAACTAAAAAGAGTATTCATTCGTTCCTCACATTATTTTTCGTATTAAGAATTATATTTTTTCAATTTCATTCATAAGAGCATTAACTATTTCATTTTCAGGCACTTTGTAGAGAATCTCTCCCTTTCTGAAGATAAGACCGCAGCCGTCACCGCCTGCAACACCGAGGTCTGCCTCCTTGGCTTCTCCGGGACCGTTTACAGCACAGCCCATAACAGCTACCGTAATATCCTTATTAACGCCTGAAAGCTTCTCCTGAATCTCATTAGCAAGAGAGATCAGATCAATCTTTGTTCTTCCGCAGGTGGGACATGACACAAACTTAACACCGCCTGTGCGTAGTCCGCAGGCTCTGAGAAGTTCCTTTGCAGCCACAACCTCTCTGACAGGGTCTGCTGTGAGAGATATTCTAATGGTGTCTCCCACTCCCTGAAGAAGCAAAGCCCCGATTCCGGCGGAAGATTTAATAATTCCGCTGTACTCTGTGCCCGCTTCAGTAACGCCGAGATGCAAGGGATAATTACATTTTGAGGACGCAAGCTTATACGCATCAACCGTTGTCTTTACTGTGGATGATTTCATAGAAAGTACAATGTCTGTGAAATCGAACTTTTCAAGCAAAGAAGCGTGATAGAGAGCGCTGTCGCAAAGAGCTTCAGCAGTAGGATGACCGTACTTCTGAAGTATCGACTTTTCAAGAGAACCTGAATTCACACCGATTCTGATGGGAATACCCTTGTTTCTGCAGGCATCTGCCACAGCCTTGACACGACTGTCATCACCGATATTACCGGGATTTATGCGGATTTTATCTACTCCTGCACAAACGCACTCCAACGCAATTTTATAATCAAAATGGATATCTGCAACAACGGGCACACTCACAGCATCCTTAAGGGCTGAGATGAGCTTTACCGCGTCCTTATCGGGCACAGCTACACGAATAATCTCGCAGCCTGCAGCCTCAAGAGCTTTTGCCTGAGCGACACTTGCCTCTATATCATGTGCGGGGGTATTGAGCATTGACTGGATGGATACGGGAGCTCCGCCTCCAATCTGTACATTACCTGCTTTTACGAAAAGTTCAGATGCCATTTATTACACCTCATTTTATAAGTACCCAAACATCCTTGAGAGTAATCACAAACATAAATGTCAGAAGTAAACAGAGACCTACTGCATTGACAATAGCTTCTACTTTTCTCGGAATGGGTTTCTTGAATATCGCCTCGATAAGAAGGAAAATAAATCTTCCGCCGTCAAGGGCCGGGAAAGGAAGCATATTAACAACACCGAGGTTTACTGTAATAACCATCATAATATACATGATGTTGAGAACTGCATCAAGGAAGCTCTTCTCAAGTCCTGCCTGAGCGGCTTCGACGGTAACTGTTGTTGCACCAACGGGGCCAGAGACGTCATTGAATCCGAACTCACCCTTAACAAGACCCACAAGGGAATCCACGACCATTCTTACAACGGAAGTAGTCTGTGAAGCAGTCTCACCTACCAGGGTAAAGAAACCGTTATCTTTCTCATTAAGGGAGAAATCGATACCCAATCTTTCTGTGGGATCGTCCCCTAGAGTGTAGGTATAGAAATCGAAGTCAGGAAGTTCAACCTTTTTACCGTCTCTGAGCACAATAATATCAGCTCTGAAACGACTTCTCTCAGGGAGTGTCTTTCTTTCGGGAATTACCTTCTCGGCATCAGGGAAATAAGCATAGTAGGTATCAGAAAAATCAGAAATCACTTTATCCGCCTGTGCTCGTGTGGTTACATTCTTCGCACTCTCGAGGGCATTCAGATACTCCTGATTCAGGGTATCAAGATCCTCTTGTGAGAGATTCTGAAATGCATCGGTACCGATCTGGGAGTTAAGTATGGTCATAATGGAAGAAATGGTATCTTCCTTGTAAATTTTGAAGGTGGTACCATCAACCTTCTGCACCTTGAGCTTTGCAATGGAATAGTTGAGATCCATCTGATTGTTGATTTTATAGCCGTTGATGCTGTAAATCACGTCTCTCTCCTGAAGTCCCTGAAGGGAGCTGTAATAATCAGGTCGGACGTAATTTACCTCGGAAGTCAAGAAGGTCTTGCTGCCTGAGAGGATAATCGCCATAAAAATCAGACCGAGGATGATATTCATCACAGCGCCTGCAACGATTACAAGGAGTCTCTTCCAGACCTTTGCGTTATTAAAGGCTCTGGGGTTATTGCTATCCTCATCTTCGCCTTCCATTGCACAGAAGCCGCCGATGGGAAGAAGCCTCAGGGAATACTTTGTCTCTCCCTTTGTAAAGGAAAAGAGTTTCGGTCCCATACCCAGAGAAAACTCATTTACTTTTATTCCTGACAGCTTTGCACAGATAAAGTGTCCGCCTTCATGAAAGAAAATAATTAGTTCAAAAAGGAGAACACCTATCAGAATAAGTCCTGCTGTCTGGAGGAAGTTGACAATAAATGCCAATTATATCACTCCGATAAACAATTAGATTTTTGATAAAACATACTCACGTGCGGCTTTGTCAGCATCGAGTACATCCTCGAGGGTCCTGAGATCAGTTGACACAACTTCTTCCACAGCACTGCTTACAAGGTCGCCGATCTGAAGGAAGGAAAGCTTGCCCTCTCTGAAGAGAGAATTCGCAACTTCGTTTGCACCATTTGCAATGGCAGGTGCGGTACCGCCGATTTCAAGGGATCTCTTAGCCGCAGAGAGACACCTGAAGGTGTCATAATCGGGCTCGCTGAAAGTGAGAGTTCCGATCTGAGCAAGGCTTAAGGGCTTTACGTCAGAGGGAATTCTCTGAGGATAAGTAAGAGCGTACTGGATAGGAATCCGCATATCGGGAAGTCCCAGCTGACCCAGTACAGAATTGTCAGAAAACTCAACAAGAGAATGAATGATACTCTGTCGATGTACCACTACATCTATATTCTCCTGAGGTATATCAAATAACCATCTTGCTTCAATAATCTCAAGGCCCTTGTTCATCATAGAAGCGCTGTCAATGGTGATTTTTGCGCCCATTGACCAGTTGGGATGATTAAGAGCTTCTTTAACAGTGACGTTTCTGAGATCATCCTTGGTCTTTCCGAAGAAAGGACCGCCAGAAGCAGTAAGGATAAGTTTCTTAATAAATTTGTGGTCGGGACAGCCCTGAAGGCACTGAAAAATCGCACTGTGCTCACTATCAACAGGAAGAAGCATTACACCGTTTTCGCTTACGGTGTTCATTACAAGCTCACCGCCTGCCACAAGGGTTTCTTTGTTGGCAAGAGCTATGTTCTTTTTCGCTTTTGCAGCTGCGAGAGTGGGCTCCAGACCTACCATTCCCACAAGGGAATTGAGAACCGTATCTGCTGACTCAAGAGTAGCCGCCTCAATGAGTCCCTCCATGCCATAAAGAACGCGAGTGGAAGTATCTGAAATACGAGACTTAAGATCCTTTGCCGCATCTTCACAGAACATAACCGCAAGCTCAGGGGAAAATTCTCTTATCTGCTCCTCAATGAGCTTTACATTCGAATGAGCTGTGAGAGCGTTTACCTTCATTCCTGTGAGTCTTGCCACATCCAGGGTCTGTGTACCTATGGAACCGGTTGAGCCGAGTATGGAAATTCGTTCAGTCATTATGTCACAACCTTAGTTTAAGTAAGAGCTTTTGATTTATGCTGTCATAAGACCCATTGTGTTTGAGATAAAGAATACAAAGGGAATGCAGAACAAGGAGGAGTCAAATCTGTCAAGAACACCGCCATGTCCCGGGAGAAGTGAACCGTAATCTTTAATGCCGCAATCACGCTTGACAGAAGAAAAGACCAGATCGCCTAACACAGAGAATACGGAGGTATAGATACCGATAAGAAGAAGTGACACATAGTTCACATTCATATTGCGGTAAATAACAAAGTCAAAGAGAAGTCCGAAAAGGAGAATGCCGAGGATGGCACCGATGCCGCCGCCGATGGCTCCTTCAACGGTTTTCTTGGGACTTATGTTGGGGCAAAGCTTGCGCTTACCGAGGAAGCTTCCGGTAAAATAAGCCGCTGTGTCTGCACACCAGCAACCGATAAGTGAAATGATAGCATAGAAACAATTCCATCCGTTTGTGCAAGCAAGATTGGAAAGGCAAGCAAAGGAAAGGGAAATAAGCATTGTACCTGAATAAGCAAATGTCACATCAGAGACAGTAACTCTGAGTCTGAAGAGTACCATTGTTGAGAAAATCGCAATGGTATAGAGGAATATGGGAAGATACCAGACTGAGGTGAGAGCGAGTAAAGGCATTGAAAGTGCAAAAAGAGCAGTCAGAACAAGAATCACAGGCTCCCTTTGAAGCTTTTTTGCGGTCAGGAACTCAACACTTCCGATGAGACTCAGAAGAGATATCGTAACGGCTATCAACCACGGAGCATGCTCACCCAAAATAAGTATTGCAACAAACAAAACCAGAGCAATTGCTCCTGTTAATATTCTTGTTTTCATCTGAAATCCCCCTGTTAAAGAATTACCGAATCGGATCAGATACCGCCAAATCTGCGGTTTCTTGCCGAAAATATCCTGAGACACTCGTCAAGATCGTCGGTAGTAAAATCAGGCCACAGCTTATCGAGAATAACAAACTCGGTGTAAGCGGCCTGCCAAAGCATAAAATTGGAAATGCGGTATTCACCGCTGGGACGAATAATCAGGTCAGGATCGGGCTGACCTGCGGTATAAAGGGCATTGCTGAAGGTTTCCTCAGTGATCTCGTCAGAAGTCATCTCTCCCGCCTTGACCTTCTCGGAAATATTCCTTACAGCCATCAGCATTTCATCGCGACTTCCGTAGTTCATGGCGATATTCAGCACCATACCTGTGCGAGCAGCGGATTCTTCCTCTGTTCTTCTGATGAGCTCCTGAAGATCGTCGGCAAAAGCAGTTGTATCTCCCAGAAACTTTACCACGATACTGTCATCCTTGAAATCTGTAAGGGCTTCGTTGAGGTACTGCTTGAAAAGCTTCATCAGAGCGTCAACTTCGTCATTGGGTCGTTTCCAGTTCTCTGTTGAAAAAGCATATACTGTGAGGTGCTTTATACCGATATCACTGCAGTAGCGGGTAATTTTACGGAAGGTCTGTGCTCCTGAAGAGTGTCCTGCAGACCTTGGAAGACCGCGTTTCTTTGCCCAACGGCCGTTCCCGTCCATAATTATGCCAATATGCTCAGGAAGGACGATATTATCGCCCTTCCCTTTTTTATCTTTACGTCGTGAAAAAATAAACGACATATTAAATCTCCATTATTTCTTTCTGCTTCTTCTGACAGATCTCATCAACTTCTTTTGTGAGCTTGTCAGTAATCTTCTGAACCTTCTCGAGAGCTACCTCAAGATCATCCTCGGTAATCTCGGAGTCCTTCTTCATCTTCTTGAGACGGTCAATGGTATCTCTGCGCTCGTTACGGATCTGAACCTTTGTGTCCTCAGCCTGACGAGCTGCGTCCTTTGTGATTTCCTTACGCTTATCCTCAGTAAGAGGAGGGAAAACGAGACGGATACATTTGCCGTCGTTCTGAGGATTGATGCCGATGTCGGACACCTGAATTGCCTTCTCGATGGCACGCAGACAGGAAGCATCCCAAGGCTGGATGGTAAGAGTTCTTGCTTCAGCAACGTTAACTGCAGCAAGCTGCTGAACAGGTGTGGGTGCTCCATAGTAGTCAACAACTACCTTATCGAGAACACCGGGGTTTGCTCTGCCTGCACGGATAGCAGCATATTCTGCAACAAGATGGTCAATACGTCTGCGCATTGTATCTTCGGTTTTTTTGAGTAATTCTTTCATAAAATTATCCTCCAATAGTAATATTACTTAACTAGTGTGCCGATATTCTCACCGCAAACAGCATCGAAAATATTCATAGGTCTGTCAATGCTGAATACGAGGATAGGAATATCATTCTCGCGACACATTGTAGCCGCTGTGCCGTCCATAACCTTGAGCTGCTTCTCAACAACATCGCCGAAGGTAAGAGTATCGTACTTCTTGGCGTCTGAATTGAGTTTGGGATCGCTGTCATAAACACCGTCAACCATGGTAGCCTTGAGAATAATGTCAGCCTCGATCTCAGCTGCGCGAAGAGATGCTGCTGAATCTGTGGAGAAATAAGGATTACCTGTTCCGCAGCCGAAGACAACTACTCTGCCTTTCTCGAGATGACGGATCGCCTTGCCTCTGATATAGGGCTCAGCAATTTCTCTCATAGAGATAGCAGTCTGAACTCTGGTATCAACACCAAGCTGCTCAAGAGCGTCGCAAACACCGAGAGCGTTGATTGCTGTTGCAAGCATACCCATGTGGTCTGCACGAGTTCTGTCCATATTACCGCTGGATCTGCCGCGCCAGAAGTTTCCGCCACCAACAACGATAGCAACCTCTACGCCGAGCTCAACGCACTTTTTGATAGGCTCGCAGATTCTGAGTACAGTATCGAAATCGATGCCGCTTTTCTGCTCTCCGGCCAAGGATTCACCGGAAAGTTTCAGTAGGATTCTTTTATATTTAGGTTCCACTAAAAACACCCCCATAAATTTGTTTCATACTTGATATAATAATACAACATAATGGAAATTTTGTAAAGGATTTAAGCCTCTGTTTTTGATAATAATTTGTGAACTCCAATGAAGTTTTATAAAAAAAGCGACACAGCCACCGAAATGGTTTCTGTGTCGCATAAATTTATCTTGTTTTAGTTGTGAAGTGAAGCTGCAAGCACAGCCTTGATGGTGTGCATTCTGTTCTCTGCCTCGTCAAAAACAATGGACTTTTCTGACTCGAAAACTTCATCGGTAACTTCAAGAGCTGAAAGGCCGAACTTCTCGCCCACCTGCTTGCCAACAACTGTATTGAGATCATGGAACGCAGGCAGACAGTGCATAAATACTGCGTTTTTATCGGCTACATCAAAGAGACTCATCTTCACCTGATAAGGAAGAAGATCATCTATTCTCTCCTGCCATACTGCCTCAGGCTCACCCATTGATACCCACACGTCGGTGTAGATAACCTGAGCATCCTTGCAAGCCTTCATGGGATCAGTTTCGAATCTGAGGGTTGCGCCTGTTTCTTTGGCGATCTCCTGACATTTCTCAACAAGCGCTTTGTCGGGGAAATACTTCTCGGGTGCGCAGGCGGTAAAGTTCATTCCCATCTTTGCACAGCCAACCATGAGAGAATTACCCATATTATAGCGAGCATCGCCCATATATACAAAGTTGATGCCCTTTAAAGAGCCAAACTGTTCCTTAATTGTGAGGAAATCAGCAAGAATCTGTGTGGGATGGAACTCGTTGGTAAGTCCGTTGAACACAGGAACGCCGGAAAGTTCGGAGAGCTTTTCAACTACTTCCTGACCAAATCCGCGGTACTCGATGCCGTCATACATTCTTCCGAGAACTCTTGCGGTATCGGCAATGCTTTCTTTCTTGCCGATCTGTGAAGCATCGGGGTCAAGATAAGTGGTAGTCATACCGAGATCGTGAGCGGCTACCTCAAAAGCACAACGTGTACGTGTGCTGGTCTTTTCGAAAATGAGAGCAATATTCTTGCCCACGCAGAAATTATGAGGAATTCCTGCCTTCTTTCTTGCCTTGAGTTCAGCCGAAAGATCGATAAGGGAGGAAATCTCCTCAGGTGTTAAATCAAGAAGTTTTAAGAAGCTTTTTCCCTTGAGGGAAGAAACATCTGACTGAACGTTCATCCTTAAACATTCCTTTCACATACGTTTTTAATGATGCTTACTGCCTTTCTGAGCTCCTCGAAGGAGATATTTAGAGCAGGAAGCAATCTGAGCTTACTTTTGGCTTTTATTGCAAGAACACCCTCCTGCATACACTCAGAAACGACCTCGTCAACAGGTCTCTTTGTGGTAATACCCAGCATAAGACCCATACCATCAACAGAGATAACACCCTCTGAAGAGGAAAGCTCAGATACAATATATTCGGATTTCTCTCTTACTTGTGAGAGAAGTTTTTCATCAATTCGCTCAATGATGCTCAAAGCACCCTTGCAGCAGACGGGATTACCGCCAAAGGT
>JAZSME010000086.1:0-10766 GCA_045535715.1 Ruminococcus sp.
AAAAATAGTAAACAATATAAAACTCCTCCTTGGGGAGAATTGTATTTAGCTTTGGCACATACTACTCCACAGTATAGCTTCTTACATTATATAACTTTTTAGGATTTTGTCAATTCATTTATGCTCTTAAAGAGTTACAAAAAAATCCCCCTCGGCAGAAAAACTGTCAAGGGGGATGAATAAATTATGTGAGACTATTCAAAAACAGCCTTCGAGGGATTATTCCCAAGCGTTTGACTGGTTGTTGAAGGTCTTTCCAAGCTCAACTGTGAGGTTGGCTGTCTGAGTACCACTTCCGTTGTTGAATACAACGTTCTGGTACATAGCACCTGTGGAATCGTTACCGATAGCGAATCTGAATACGCCGTTACCCATATTCTCCATCTGGTCTCCGGGCCATACAGAACCGCTGGAATCTGACCAGTAGTGGCAATATACGCTGCCCCAGTTTGCTGCATCTCTTACGTAGATGTAGTTGCCGTCAGAGGGAACGTTGGGGGAAGTGGGAACTACGGGTGTGTTACCGCCGCCGGGAAGGAGAGAGGGATCCATGGGGAACTTTGTAACGTCTACAAAGTCAGAGAGGAAACCTGCCCAACTGCCTGATGCCATATCATAGATAGCAAACTCGCCGGGGATGATAAGGTCGTCTGTCTGAGTGCCGTTGCCGTCATTGAAGATGATTCTGTTTGCTTCATCGGGAATGATTGCAAAGTAGTAGTTACCTACCTGCTGAAGAGCGTCACCGGGCCATGTGTTGTGGGGGTTACCGCCGTCTGTCCAGCAATGCTGGTAGGGTGTGCCGTAGGAGCTGTTTGTAAGGATAATGATCTGACCGTCAATCTGTGTCAGGTCAATTGTATCGTCTGAGGGAAGTGAGGGTGTCTCGGGAGGTGTTGTGGGAACCTCAGGAGGTGTTGTGGGAGTTACAGGGGGATTTGTGGGAGTCACAGGTGTGTCCTCGCTACCCTTGTAGAGAACCTTCTCACCTACTGCGTAACCGCTCTCGAGAGAAGCACAGAACTTCTGGATAGCTGTTGCATCCTTAACGTTTACTGTGTCGCTCTTATCAACGTTTCCTGCGAACCAGTTCTTGTCTGCAAGATCATCAAGACCTGCTGCGAACTTCTGAACAAGAGTTGCGTCCTTAACGTTAACGTTACCGGAAAGGTCTGTGTCTCCGAGCACAACGTACTCAGCAGGACCTACGGGAGTCTCTGTGGGCTTCTGTGTAGGAGTCTCTGTGGGCTTCTGAGTGGGAGCCTCTGTGGGCTTCTCAGTGGGTTTCTCTGTGGGCTTTGTATTCTCAACGAGCTCAACGAGGATTGTGCCCTGAGCGCCGGAGTTAAATGTTACCTTGCCGCCCTGAACAGTTGCTGTGTCGCCTGTGTAAGCGTTCTTAACTGTTGCGCCGTTTGCAAATGTGTTGTTAAGAGTGATTGTAACCTGAGAATTCTTGCTTGCACCGATTACGCAAGCTACGGAGTCCTGAACGCCGTTCTTGTTATAGTTACGAGCGAAAGCAGTACCGGAGGAAGCAGTAAGGTTAGTATGTGAACCGCCACCGACTGCAACGTGGTTGTTTCTGAAGGAACCAACCTTCTGCCAGTGTGAAAGCACACCATTGTCAAGACTCGACCAGTTCATCATACTTCTGGACTCGTGGTCGTGGATGGAACAGTCAACATACTGTCTGTTGGTTTCGTCACCGTAGAAGATCTGAACGCCACCGGGGAGGAGCAGGAGAGCTGAACCCTGATAGTAGAGATCGTCACGGCAGAGACCTGTATCGTGAGAAGAGATGTATGTGAGAACATTGAAGTTTGCGTTGTTGTTGATCTGATTTGCGTAATCAGCATAGGTCTGATTCAGGTTGCCTGTCTTCTTGAGACCGTTACAGCCGTTACCCTGGCTGTCACCGGAGAAGGAGAAGTTGATCATTGAATCGAAACCGTTTCTGTAATAATCGTTGTTCTGAACGCCCTGGCCGAAGTTTTCACCTGTCATCCAGAAGTCTTCGTCCCAGTCAGCACCAACAGCATTGGGGTTTGCCTGTCTCCAGTTCTTGAGAGCCTGAGTACATGCAACGCTGAGCTTGTTCCAAGCGTCGAGACCAACGTGCTTTGCTGTGTCGCAACGGAAGCCGTCGATACCGTACTCTTCAACCCACTTTGCATACCATGCAACCAGGTAGTTTGTAACTGTCTTGTTGCCGAGGTTGTAAGTGCTGAATGTCTGGTTGATCTCATTTACCTTAGCGTTGTATGTACCCTCTCTTGTCCACTTTGTCTTGAGGATCTCGGGAAGGTTTACTGTGGCACCGGACTCTGTCTTGAAGTCGGGAAGGTATGTTACAGCCTCAGTGAGGGGATTTCCTGCACCGTTGTTGTCATAGCCTGCCATACCTGCACGGATCCAGTCTCTGCCCCACCACTTTGCCCAGTCAGAAGCCTGACCGTCGTTGTACTTGATACAACCGTGGTAGTTGCTCTGGTTGATGCTGTTGAAGTTGTAGTAAACATCCATTGCATTGCCGGTAAGTGTACCGAAGCCGTACTCGTTCATATCGTAGATTGAGTTATAGCCGGGATGGTTCATAACTACGTCAAGAACAACACGGATGCCGTGAGAGTGAGCTGTGTCGATCATCTCTTTGAACTCAGCCTCTGTGCCGTAGTTCTTATCAAGCTCTGTGAAGTCGAGACCATAGTAGCCGTGATATGAGTAGTGAGGGAAGCTCTTCTTACCGTCGCCACCTACTACATAACCGTGGGTCTGCTCAAACCAACCTGAAACCCAGATTGCGTTAACACCCAGGTCATCAAAGTAACCGTCATTGATCTTCTGGGTGATACCCTTGAAGTCACCGCCCTGGAAAGCAGCAACGTTGTTGATGCTTACAACGTTACCGTTGCGGTCCTTGTTACGGTTGTAGCTGTTATCGTTTGATGTGTTACCGTTCTTGAAACGGTCTGTCAGAAGGAAGTAAACTGTTGCATTGTCCCAGGTGAAATCATCTGCACCTGAAAGTGTAGCAGCAACTTCTTCGATTTCTGTATCTGCTGCCTGAGCAGTCATTCCGATGGCGCACATTGAAATGAGCATCACGAGAGAAAGAATCAGACACAGAAGCTTCTTTGTGTTTTTCATACATAACATTCCTTTCAGTAAAATTCGGAAAATTCCTACGTATACCATTATATAGCACCTAGCATATGTTATCAAGGGGAGAAATGTACGAAAATATGGCTGTTTTTTATCCAAATTTACAAAACTTAATTTTTTGACACCTAAAGTCCCTTTTTCGCGGTAAAAAACTCCCTTTTATCCATATATCCAAAGAACGCGTTACCGCCCGTATCCCCCACCCTTCGCCACAATACGCTAAAATTCATTGACAAATTGACACAGAGCCTTTATAATTCTAAGTTGGACGCTTTTTTTAATTTAATAATTTACTCTACTAAATTCCATCAATTATGGGGGTGTTGTTTTTTGGAACAGAAATCAATTGTTTCACTCAAGAATATCAACGTAAGTTTTGACGGGGAAGTAATCCTCAACAACATAGATCTGGAGATTATGGATAAAGAATTCATTACTCTCCTGGGACCCTCGGGTTGCGGCAAAACCACAACTCTGAGAATTATCGGCGGATTTCTCGAGCCTGACAGCGGCGATGTTTACTATGAAGGCAAGAGAATCAACGGTACTCCTCCCAACAAGAGAAACGTAAACACCGTTTTTCAGAAGTATGCGCTCTTCCCTCACCTGAATGTTTTTGAAAACGTCGCCTTCGGTCTCAAGCTCAAGAAGCTTCCCGCTGACGAAATCAAAGCAAAGGTTAAGAAGATGCTCTCAATTGTTGACCTTAAAGGTTACGAAAAGCGTTCCGTTACCAAGCTTTCAGGCGGTCAGCAGCAGCGTGTTGCCATTGCACGAGCTCTCGTGTGCGACCCCGACATCATTCTTCTTGATGAGCCTCTGGGCGCTCTTGATCTTAAGCTGCGCAAAGATATGCAGATAGAGCTCAAGAACATTCAGAAGATGACAAAGAAAACCTTTGTATATGTTACCCACGATCAGGAGGAAGCTCTTACAATGAGCGACCGCGTGGTGGTAATGAACAATGGTAAGATTGAACAGATAGGTTCTCCCATCGATATATATAATGAGCCTGCAAACGCTTTCGTTGCAGACTTTATCGGCGAAGCAAACATCCTTGACGGTCTTATGCTCAAGGACTATCGTGTCCGCGTTCTGGGTGCAGACTTCAGATGTGTTGACAAGGGCTTCGGCGAAAACACACCCGTTGACATCGTTATCCGTCCCGAGGATATCGAGATCACAACTCCTGAGGACGGCACAGTAGAAGGCGACGTTACAGGTGTTGTTTTCAAGGGTGTTCACTACGAAATGGAGGTCAAGGTAGGCAAATACACCCTCCTTATCCACTCCACCGTTTCAAGCCCCGTAGGCAGTCACATCGGAATGAAGGTTGATCCCTACAATATTCACATTATGAATAAGCTCTTCCCCACAAATTACAACGAGTTTGATGCTGTTGTGACCTACGCTGACATAGAATCAACATCCGTAACCGTAGAAATCGAGGGCAATGAGGTTGAAATTCCCAAATCCTGCGCCCCCAATCTCTATTTTACAAAGGGCATAAAACTTCACATTGTGCTTCCTCCCGACGGACTCTATGTTGACGGCAACGGCATCGGAGATCTCAAGGACGTGTATATCGAATCTGTAATCTGGAAGGGCATTCATAACGAGATCATCCTCGAATCCGACGAGAGAAAGTGGATCATGCACAGTGCTCAGGACGAACAGGTTGCAACCTACGCCCCCATCTGCTTTGACTTCTCAAAGGCAACCATCACCGCTTCTGAGAATCAGGAGGGCGAAAATGAAGTCTAAAAAGCTTATTATCCCCTATCTTCTCTGGATACTGTTCTTCACAGTCATTCCTCTGGCACTGGTAATCAGCACTGCCTGCCGTGATGAAAACGGAGCATTCACCCTCTCTTTTCTTAAGAACGCTCTCAACTACAAAGAGGAGTTCTTCTATTCACTCTGGATAGCCTTCATATCAACGGCGATCTGCCTTGTGCTGGCTTATCCTCTGAGCTATTTTATGGCACGCTCCTCAAAGAGAGCTCAGCGCACCTACTCCATGCTCATTATGGTGCCCATGTGGATGAACTTCCTTCTTCGTATCCGCGCTTGGGTACTGCTTCTTCAGAACAAAGGTCCCATTGATTCCTTCCTGAATATGATCGGAATCGATGTTCCCCTGATGTACAACAGCGGTGCTGTTATCCTCGGTATGGTCTATGAATTCCTGCCCTTTATGATTCTCCCCCTTTACACCGTAATGGGTAAGATCGACAAGAGTCTCATTGAGGCAGCACAGGACCTGGGATGCAGTAAATTCAATGTTATCCGCAAGGTGGTATTCCCACTTTCCGTTCCCGGAATCATCTCCGGTATCACTATGGTATTCGTACCAACAGCCAGTACCTTCCTTGTCTCTCAGTATCTGGGAGGCCCCAATAATATGATGATCGGTGACATTATCGAAAAGCTCTACAACAGCGGCGACCAGCACAATGCTTCCGCCATTGCTCTGTGTCTGATGGCTGTTATTCTTGTGTTTATGATAATCATGAACCGATTCGGTGACGAGGAGGCGGTTGGAATATGAAGAAAAAGACTCTCGGCAGAAAGTTCTATATCGGACTTATCTTCCTCTTCCTCTACGCTCCCATCGCCATTCTGATTGCCTATTCCTTCAACGACAGCAAATCCTCTGTCTGGTCAGGCTTCACCTTGGATTGGTACGTGAAGCTTTTCCGTGATGACGCAATAATGACAGCGCTGGGAAACACTCTGATCGTAGCGGTTCTTGCCGCCACCTTCGCAACGATTCTGGGCACCATTGCTTCCATCGGTATGTATAACTTCAAAGGTACCCCCAGAAAGATTTTCCAGACCATTTCAAACATTCCAATCATCAACCCCGAGATAGTAACAGGTATTTCCCTGATGCTTCTCTTTGTTGCAGCGGGAAGCATATTCAAGTTTGAAAAAGGCTTCCTGACTCTTCTCATTTCTCACATCGTGTTCTGCACACCCTACGTTATCCTCTCGGTAACGCCTAAGCTTCGCCAGATGGACAATCATCTCTACGAGGCCGCTCTTGATCTGGGTTGCAACCAGTTTCAGGCCTTCTTCAGAGTTGTTCTTCACGAGCTTCTCCCCGGAATTCTCTCGGGATTTCTCATAAGCTTTACTTACTCTCTCGATGACTTTATTATCTCCTTCTTCACCTCGGGCACAAAGTTCCAGACTCTGCCCATCGAGATCTACACAATGCTCAGAAAGAGAGTTTCTCCCAAAATCAACGCACTTTCCGCAATTCTTTTTCTGGTGGTTTTCACCGTTCTTATCATCACAAACCTTCGTGATGCAAAGAGCGAAAGCACTCCCACCGAGAGAGAGAAAAAGCCCTTCTTCACAGGCAAAAAGCTCCTCTGTGTTGCCCTTGCAATCCTTGTTTTTCTCAGCGGCACCATTATCTACACCAGATGTAATCAGAACTACATCGGCGAGGTCAATGTCTTCAACTGGGGCGAAAACATTGCAAACGGCGAAGACGGCACCATGGATGTTATTGCTGAATTTGAAAGGCGCTTCAACATCAAAGTAAACTACAATGAATACGAATCCAACGAGCAGATGTACCAGAAAATCCAGAACGAAAGCTACGACGTCATCATTCCCTCAGACTATATGATAGACAAGCTCATCGAAGAGGATATGCTCATGGAGCTGGATTTTGACAACATCCCCAACTACAAGAACATCGGCGAGGAGTACAAGAATCTCCCCTACGATCCCGAGAACAAGTACTCCGTTCCCTACACCTGGGGCGTTGTGGCTCTCTGCTACAACGAAAATATGGTCTCAGGTGAGGTAACAGGCTTCGATGCACTCTGGAACGAGGGTGACCGCGGCGAGATCCTTATGTTCGGCAACAGCCGTGACGCTATGGCAATCGCAATGCAGCTTTGCGGTATCGACGGCAGCACCATCTCAAAGCCCACTAAAGAGGCAATTGACACCGCCACCGAGAAGCTTAAGGAACAGAAACCTCTGGTACAGCAGTACGTTATGGATCAGATCTATGACGCAATGGAGAACGACCAGTCCGCCATTGCCCCCTACTATGCAGGCGACATTGCACTTATGATGGACAACAACGAATCCCTCAACTACTGTCTCCCTGAGGAAGGAACCAACTTCTTCGTTGACGCAATGTGCATTCCCAAAAACTCCAAGAATCCCGAATACGCAGAGATGTTCATCAACTTTATGCTGGATCCCGAAGTAGGTGCTTCCAACAGTGAGTACATCTGCTATGCCACCCCCAACGATGCTGCATACGCTCTCCTTGATGAGGAGACAAGAAACAATCCCCTCATCTATCCCGAGACCGCATATCCCGGATATCTTGACAAGTGCTATATGTACCTCAATCCCTCCTCTGACATTTACGTCTATATGCAGGAGAAATTCTTAGAGGCACAGAATCACAAATAAACTCTTCATAAAAGCGCAAAGGCTGATGACAAGTTGTGTCATCAGCCTTTTTGTATTAAAAATTTATTTCTTATGGGCATAAGTAAAGGCAGCAGAGAAGCTTAATTCCTTTGAGGAAATATTTCTCACATATCCCTCTTTGTCCACCAGCGCCTTATAGTGTGTCCCTTGTATAAATCCCTCGAAAACCCAGAACTCCTTATCCCGACCCTTGCACTCACCGCTTTGGGTGAGATGACAAAGACAGTCCATGAGAATTTTAATAGGAGAAAGTTTTGTGAGACGACTTTCCTCTGTCTGTGAGGACAGCTCATAAAGAGAGGTTCTGAAAGTGTCTCCTGACTTAAACGTAAGACCTGACAGCTCATCGGGAGTGGCGATAAAAAGCTCTCCCTCACCCTCTGAGAAGTCACCCTTTACAATTATCTGAACCTCACAGCATTTCCCCGAAATGCTCTGATAGTTCAACGTCACCTCAGAGGAAAAATCTCCCCGGACTTTCGGGGGAGATGTGACATCGCAACCGAAAAGGCAAAGAATAACCAATAAAACAAAAAAGCAAAGGAGACGCTTCATCATACACCTTCTCAAAAATAAGTATCTGATGAAATTCCTTTGCTTTGAAATTCCGATGTTAACGTAAAAGCTCCTTTATGGCTTTCGGGATATAGATCACAAGATCCGAAGGAAGCAATGAGTACATAGTAAGCTCTTTTTCAGCCATATCCCCTGCTGCACCGTGAAGATAGGCACCGAGGACAGCCGCCTCAAAGGGACTGACTCCCTGAGCCATCAGTGATGCGATCATACCCGAGAGCACATCTCCCGAGCCTGCCACAGCCATCCCGGGATTTCCCGTAGGATTTCTGAAGGTTTCCTCACCTTTCTTTGATACAAGAGTATCCCTTCCTTTGAGCAGAACCACCGAAGAATTCTCCGCAGTAAAGCTTCTGAGCACCTCTTCGCGGTTTTCTCTGATAAAGGAAGAGGAAAGCCCTGTGAGCCTTGAAAATTCACCCTCATGAGGTGTGAGGACCAAGGGACACTTCACCCTGCTCATAATATCTATATGCTTGCTGATACAGTTTATTCCGTCTGCATCAAGGAGAACGGGAATCTCCAGAGTCTCAAGAAGAGCCTGCACCAAAACCTTTGTATCAGAGTCAAGTCCCAGACCGGGACCGATAAGCACCGCATCCGCTTTTTCTGCCGCTTTAAGGATATCTCCGAGGGCCTCTTTGTAAATTCTGCCCTCTTCATTTTCCGCAAGGAGGGTAAACACCGCCTCAGGCACCAGAGTGGACACTATGGGATAGATGCTCTCAGGCAGCGCACATCTCACCAATCCCGCACCCATTCTCAGCGCACCCGAAAGAGCAAGAGCTGCTGCTCCCGCAAAGCCTCGGCTGCCCACAACACAGAGAAGAGAACCGACGCTGTATTTGTTAGCGTCGGCTGAGCGTTTCGGAAGTATTTCTTTCAGAATTTTCGAATCGGCAACTCTCATAACAACCTCTTAAGCCTTATTGAGATAAAGCTTCTTGTAAAGTTCTCTGTTAAGGGAGGGCTTCATTCCTTCAAGGATCTTCTCATTGGGAGAGAAAATGAGCAGACAGTAACCCTTGCCGCCCTCCTTGAAAACGCAGAAGTACTTGTCCTCTTTGTTGATTCCTGAGCAGTCTCTTTTCTTGGAGTAGTCTCTCTTGGGGATTTCTCTCTCTGAGAGCTTTCCCATATCTTCGATCAGATTGATGTTGATTCTTCCGAACTTCTTTCTTTTAACCTTGTTGATTACCTTATCGATGTAGAAGGTATTTCCCACAACGGAGTAGTCAAACTCGTACTTGTTGAGTCTGGGGGCAAAGAACATAATTACGGATACTGCCACTATACCCACCATAAGTGTGAGAATGAGGAAGAAAACATCCGCCAGAGCCATGTAAATGAAAATGCACAGAAGCTCAAGGAAAACAAAGAAAGAAATAAGAGCAACCGTCGCAATTTTATTCTTGAGTTTAGGTTCACATTTTACAACCTGTTCGCAAAAACCATCCATTTTAGTCACCTGTCCTGATAGTAATTGATGGTATTATACCATACCCTCAGAGTTTTTTCAATAAAACACTTGCCAAATTAAAAATTTAGTGATAAAATTAGCGGGTGAAACACTGTGACGGAGAGAGTAACAGCTCAATTCGCATTGCAAAGAGATTGTCCCCGCGGCTGAAAGGGACAACATTGTGAGAGTCTGCGAAGTTCACTCCTGAGTGGTGAGGCTGAAATTTTCCAGTAGGTCTCAACGGCTGACACCGTTATCGGTCGAAGGAGTGTTTGCTTCTTTTTAGATGCAAGAATCAGGGTGGTACCGCGGATTTTCATTCGTCCCTGCGTATTTTACGCATGGGCGATTTTTTATTTATACGGAGGTTTTCATGAACGATCAGATTTTAAACTTACAAAATGAAGTTCTGGAAAAGATTTCGGCTGTTTCCGAACTTTCAGAGCTTGACGCAGTGAGAGTGGCATATCTCGGCAAAAAAGGCAGTATTACAGCACTGCTCAAAGGTATGAAGGATCTCTCCCCCGAGGAGAAAAAGACCTTTGGCGCAGAGGTGAATGCTCTCAAAGAGCTTGCAACAGAAAAGCTGGATGAAAAAATCGAGGAGCTCAAAAAGAAGGAAATCGAAGCAGAGCTGGCCGCTATGCCTCTCATTGATGTAACCGCTCCCTCAAGCACCGAGAAGGGCTCCTATCATCCCATCACCCTCGTTCAGAGACAGTGCGAGGCTATCTTCAGAACAATGGGCTTTAACATCGAGGACTATTCCGAAGTAGTTACAGACTACGAGTGCTTCGAGGCTCTCAATATCCCCAAGCATCACCCTGCACGTGATATGCAGGACACCTACTACCTTGAGAACGGACAGCTTCTCAAGTCCCACACCTCTGCCGCACAGAATGCAATTCTCAAAAAGTACGGCAAGGACCTCATCGAAAACGGCAAGCCCATCAAGGCAATCTTCCCCGGCAGATGCTTCCGAAACGAAGCAACAGACGCCTGCCACGAAAACACCTTCTTACAGATGGAGGGTGTTATGGTTGACAAGGATATCTCCATCTCCAACCTTATCTACTTTATGAAGACAATGCTT
>JAZSME010000109.1:0-39726 GCA_045535715.1 Ruminococcus sp.
TTTTTTGTTTTCAGACCAAGCTTAATTCGAACTCGAGCGGTGAGAGGCGCGGGCTATAAATGCGACCGCCGCCTGTGGCGGAAGAAGGGAGCAATTATAGGCGCAGTGGTCAAAATTTCACGAAGCGAGAAGCGAGTAAGAAATTTTGGGAACCACAAGAGGGGAATCTCTTGTCCTCCGCCAAAACAAAAAAGACACCCAGCCGGGTGTCTTTTTTGTTTTCAGACCAAGCTTAATTCGAACTCGAGTAACGAAAAATGCTATTATAATAATTGATATTATTTTTCCTTTGTGTTATCTTGAAATAAAAGGAGAGATTGTTATGATTAAAAAACATAAAGCTTTAATTATAGCTTTTATAGTTGTTGTTCTTCTGATTTCTCTTGTGATAGGTTCAAATATTCTATTAACCAATATTATTGACAGCACTAACGTTGTGTGCAAAGGTCAAAAGTTTCACTCAATAGAAGAAGCTTTTAAGGCTATGGAGCTAAGTGAAAGAGAATCAAATGACACAAGCCTTGATTATTGCCCGCCTTACGAAGTGAAATATTCTTTTGATTATGATGATAACACTATTGTGTTTTACAGTTACTGTCGTGAGTTTGATGGTGAACAAAGCTCATCCTACGCTGTCAGAGTTCTTAAACATAATGATGATGGAACACTTTCATTTGACAGTGGATTTGCTGATTTCCGTTTAGAAGAGCCTGTGGGTAACGAAGACTATTATTATTACACGAATATAAAAACGGATAAGGGAAAGAAATCAATTAGCTTTTTATATTTAGATAAGGATGCTGATAAGGATATTTATGTTGACGGTAATAAATCAGAAAAACGTCTGGTCTCCATAGATGATCGAGAATTTTATATCTGTTATGCGATATCCCATCGTGATACTTTTTTATCAAACCTTTTCACACCGATTTCTAACAGACATAAGATTGAAATCAAATAATTGTCAATCAAGAGGATGCACCCCGGACCTAATAATCAGGGTGAGTATTCTTTGGTTTCAAGCCTTGTTTTTTTCTCTAACTTTATGTTACTATATCTAGGGTGAAAAAGTACTTATTATAGGAGTGATTCTTTATGAAACGTTTCTTATCTGTTTTGATCCTTGTGATTACTTTAATCTCCTTATCTGCTTGTAATTCATCAGATAATACTACTGTAACTGTTGATCCTGCTGAGACGAATGGTCCTACTATACCATTTGATCTTCCCCAATATACTCTATCGAATGGTGAAGTAGATATTGTTGTTAAGGGCACTTTTGCGTTTGAAGATGAAAAATCCGTATATGGTGAAGGCGACCCCGGGGTTATAACCGAAGGTTTTGTCAATAATCAGAAGACGGTTTGCGAAAACGAAGAGCAGGCTATTGCTCTTGCGAAGAACGAATGCACAAAGGAGTACAATGTTATCTCTGTTTCTTATGATAAAGATATGATGATTTATCGTGTTACTTTCTGGAATAAGAATTATGCTGGCGGAGGTCAGACTGTATATGTTGATCAGTATGGTGTTACTCAACTAATTGTTTACGGCGAATAAGTTATTTAAGAGGTGTCTTTTGACGCCTCTTTTTTTTGAAAAAAGAAAACCGACACCTGTGATGGATGTCGGTTTTCCTTTTCAAGAGGGGCAAAATGATACGGAAAAAGCATTGTTTGAGAAAGGAAGTTTATATTTCCTTTCTTCTTTTATATTATCCGATGATTCTAATGCTTTCTTTATGATTATTTGAAAATTGTGTGAATTTACTCTGTTAAAATATCTTCGTTGTAATTAAGCATTATTTATGATATAATAAGTAATTATCAGAAATGGGGGAGAGATATGCCCTTTTTACCTATAACAAAAAAAGAAATGCTCGAAAGAGGCTGGGACTGTGCGGATTTTATCATAGTCACAGGAGATGCATACGTTGACCATCCATCTTTCGGTACTGCTATTATATCGAGAGTCCTTGAGCATCATGGCTTTAATGTTGCAATTATTTCACAGCCAAGGTCTGATGCCGATTATATGAAACTGGGAGAGCCTCGTTATGCTTTCCTTGTCAACGGCGGCAATATCGACTCCATGGTGGCTCATTACACAGCCGCCAAGAAGAAGAGAAGCGACGATGCCTATACCCCCGGGGGAAAGGCAGGCGCCCGTCCTGACAGAGCAACTATTGTCTACACAAAGAACCTCAAGAGGTTATTTCCTTTAAAGCCTGTTGCCATCGGCGGACTTGAAGCATCTCTTCGCCGATTTGCACACTATGACTATTGGGATGATAAAGTACGTCCCTCAATTCTTATCGATTCCGGTGCGGATCTTCTTATGTACGGAATGGGCGAGAAGCACGTGGTTGAGATAGCCAAAAGGCTTCAGAGCGGCGAGAATATAGGGGATCTTACGGATGTTCTTGGTACCTGCTATGCTGTTAAAACCCACGACTACACTCCGGGGCCTGTAAAGGAATGTCCTTCCTTTGAGGCGGTTTCCGACCCTTCTGATGAAGGAAAGAAAAAGTATGCGAAGTCCTGCCGTATTCAGCAGCAGGAGCATGACGCCATCAGAGGAAGCAGAGTAATTCAGCGTCATGGCGATAGGATTCTTATTCAGAATCCTCCCACACCTGTGCTTACCACAGAGGAAATGGATGAGGTCTATTCACTTCCCTTTATGAGAAACTATCATCCCTCCTATGAAAAGCTGGGTGGCGTTCCGGGCATAGAGGAAGTGAAGTTTTCCATTATTCACAACAGAGGATGCTATGGTGCCTGCAATTTCTGCTCACTGCAGTATCATCAGGGCAGACAGATTTCTTCCCGAAGCCACGATTCAGTCATAGAGGAAGCAAAGCTCATTACCGAAATGCCCGACTTCAAGGGATATATTCACGATGTCGGCGGTCCTACTGCCAATTTCCGTTATCCCTCCTGCGATGTCCAGCTGAAGAGGGGAATGTGTGCGGATAAAAAGTGCCTTGCTCCCAAAATGTGTCCTGCGGTGAATGTTGATCACAGCGATTATCTGGCTCTTATGAGAAAGCTCAGAGCTTTACCTAAAGTCAAAAAAGTGTTCATCAGAAGCGGTATCCGATTTGACTATCTAATAGCCGACAAGGATGAGAGCTTTTTCAAGGAGCTTGTGAAGTATCATGTCAGCGGTCAGCTTAAGGTAGCCCCCGAGCATTGTTCGGAAAACGTTCTGAAGTATATGGGAAAACCTCCCGTTGAGGTTTATAATCGCTTCAAGAAGCGTTTTTATGAGCTTACTGAGAGTGTTGGCAAGAAGCAGTATCTTGTGCCTTATCTTATGTCATCTCATCCGGGAAGTTCACTTATGGATGCCATTGAGCTTGCGAAATTCTTAAGAGCAGAGGGGATGCATCCCGAGCAGGTTCAGGATTTCTATCCCACGCCCGGAACGGTCTCTACCTGTATGTTCTACACAGGGCTTGATCCTTACACCATGGAGCCGGTTTATGTTCCGAAAACTCCTCAGGAAAAAGCTCAACAGAGAGCTCTTCTTCAGTATTTCAAGCCTGAGAACAGAAAGCTTGTTATTGATGCGCTCAGAAAGGCAGGAAGGTCTGATCTTATCGGTACAGGCAAAAACTGCCTTGTGGCACCGCTTCCCGAGGAGAAGAATAAAGGCGCTCAGAAGGCTCAGAATAAGACTCGTAGTTCACAAAATCGACCTCAGAGAAACAGCCGAAATCGAAATTCTGACAACAGAAATTCGGGAAGAGGTCGCAGAAGATAAAAAAAGAAGCGCACTGATTATCAGTGCGCTTTATTTTATGCTTTTGTGTAGGGTCTGTCGATTTTAATAACGGCGTTGCAGTTTTTTAGGTTGTCAGATACAAGAGTGCATATCTTCTGAGCGACAACATCATCCTTTTCAGAAACCTCGTAGGGGACCACGGCGTCGAAGATAAGGTTTGTGTGAGTGGGACCGGGTACCATTCTGAAATCATGTATTGTGGTCTCGGGATGAATAGTTTTCACAAGCTCAGAGATCCTATGTCTGTATGAGTTTGTTATCTCGTTATCCGTTTCAATGGGATCCATATGTATAACTGCTTCGCAACCGAATCTGGAGGCTATCTCCTGCTCGATGAGATCAATTTCATCGTGGATGACAAAGATGTTGCCTGAGCCGTCAACCTCTGCGTGAAGAGAAATCATCTGTCTTCCGGGACCGTAGTCATGAACCACCATATCGTGAATGCCTATTACAGCTTCGTGGCTCATAACGAGTTCTTCAACGCTTTTTACAAACTCCTCATCGGGAGGAGTTCCGAGAAGAGGCTGAAGTGTTTCAAAAGCAGATCTGATGCCTGCAAAGAGAACAAAGAGAGAAACAGCGCATCCGCACCAACCGTCGATGGCAAGACCTGTTTTTACACCGATAAGAAGAGAAATGAGAACAACCGAGGTAGCTATGCAGTCAGAGAGACTGTCCATAGCGGTGGCCTTCATTCCCGAGGAGTTGATTTTCTTGCCTATTACCTTGTTGTAAAAGAACATGTATGCCTTAACAAGGATAGAAGCGAGAAGGATAATCACAGCTACAAGGTAGTTTCCTTCCAAAGGCTCGGGGTGAATGATTTTGTTTACAGAGCTTGTGAGCAGTTCAAAGCCCACGAGGATGATTACAATGGAAACGAGAAGTCCTGAAACATATTCAAATCTTCCGTGACCGAAGGGGTGCTTGATGTCGGGCTTCATTCCTGCAAATTTGAATCCAATGAGAGTAATGAAGGATGACCCTGCATCGGTGATATTGTTAAAAGCATCAGCAGTAATGGCAATGGAGCCTGAGAGAATACCTGCAATGAGCTTTCCTGCAAACAACAAAACATTGAGGAAGATTCCGAAAATGCTGCAAAGCATTCCGAGGGCTCTGCGTCCCTCTTCGCTTGCAGTATCTTTTTTTCTCAAAAAAATGCGCGAAAGTATACTTATCATAAAAACACCTCCGAAAGAGTATAACACGAAAGTGTCGGAAATGAAAGAAAAATTTTCCAAAGAGATTATGCCGCAGAAAACACCAAGGGAATTCTGCGGCGTATTTTTTTAGAGAAGTCTCAGAATCTGACCGGGATAAATCATATTTGGGTTGGAAAGAGGATTTTTGCTTAAGATATCTCCTACGGAAAGACCGTATCGGCTTGCAATTGTGTAAAGGGTGTCTTCAGGCCTGACTGCATAGTATTTCGGAGGTCTGGGTGCTTTTACGGGGATCCTGAGAACCTGTCCGGGGAAAATCAGATCCGCCTCTTTGATGTCGTTTTCTTTGATAATATCTTCAACAGTTGTACCGAAGAAGTTTGCTATTCCCCAGAGTGTGTTGCCGGGAAGAACAGTATAGAGAACATTGTCCATGTTAACAACTCCTTTCTTTTAAATAATATACGTCGAAGTCAGAAAGTGTTCATGAATATACCGCCTTATGTCCGCAGAAGATATATAAAAAAGGAGGATTTATATGGAATATCTTATCAATGATGTAAAAGGCTATTGGGTCCTTGACTCAAGAGGTTTCCCCACAGTTGGCGCAAGGGTTACCCTAAAATCAAGTAACATAGGAGAAGCAATGGTGCCTTCCGGTGCCTCGACGGGAGCATTTGAAGCCTGCGAGCTTCGCGATAACCTGAAGGAATTCTGCGGCAAAGGTGTCAGCAAGGCTGTCAAAAACATCAACAATCTCATAGCGCCTGCGATTATCGGGAAATCGGCACTTTGTCAGAGTGACATTGACGAAGTGATGATAAAGCTTGATTCAACACCCAATAAAAGTAATCTTGGTGCAAATGCAATCCTTTCGGTGTCACTTGCGGTGGCAAAAGCCGCAGCCAATGCTCTGGGTATTCCTCTCTATCGGTATCTGGGAAATCCCTTTTCTCAGAGACTTCCCGTTCCCATGATGAATATTTTAAACGGTGGTGCCCACGCCTCAAACAATATTGATATCCAGGAGTTTATGATTATGCCTGTGAAGGCAAAAAACTTCGGAGAAGGTATCAGACAATGCTGTGAAATATACAGAGCCCTCAGCGAAATACTCAGAAGTCTGGGAAAATCTGTGGCAGTAGGGGATGAGGGCGGATTTGCTCCCGACCTTGAGTCTGATGAAAAGGCGCTGGAGCTTATTATGAAGGCCGTGAGAAAAGCGGGTTACTCTGAGGATGATACTAAGATCGCTCTTGATATCGCATCTTCTGAATGGTACTCAGAGGGGAAATACACCCTGCCGAAAAGAGGAGAGACCTTTACCTCTGAGGAGCTTATGAACTATTATGAGAAGCTTTTGGTGCAGTTTCCCATCATTTCAATAGAGGATCCGCTTTCAGAGGATGACTGGGACGGATGGACACAGATAACAGAAAGGCTCGGGAAAAAGCTGCAGCTTGTGGGAGATGATCTGTTTGTTACGAATCCTGTAAGACTCTCAAAAGGAATAGACCTGAGAGCAGGTAATGCAATTCTCATCAAGCTCAACCAGATCGGTACCCTCACAGAGACGTTTCAGGCTATTGAAAAGGCTCACAGAGCGGGGTACAGGACTATTATCTCTCACCGCTCAGGAGAGACAGAGGACACAACCATTGCAGATATTGCTGTTTCCGTCAACTCGGGACAGATCAAATGCGGAGCGCCCACTCGTTCAGAACGTACAGCAAAGTATAACCGACTTCTGGAGATTGAAAGAATGCTTTCTGGAAAGGGAAAATACGGAATCATCTGAATAAGAATTCCTTTTTTATCAGAAAGCAAAATTTGACTATAAATATATGGTAAATTCTTATAAATAATCTTTCTTTTTCTGTAAGTTTCTGCTATAATGTAGTATATCTGTAATTGCGGTGTTTTTGACTATATTTTAAGGCGGTGCAAGTATGATTGATTACAGAAGAATTCTCCCGAAATCGGGCAAATCAATTGATTTTCGTGCTTATGACGGAGAGTTGGGTTCAATTTATACCAAGGAGCATACTGAATTCAGACTCTGGTCTCCTGTGGCAGAGACAGTAAAGCTCTGCCTTTACACAACCGGATCGGACAAGGAAGAGGGAGCCAAGTGCATTGGTACCTATCCCATGGAGAAGGAAGCTCAGACAGGTCTTTGGAGCTATAAAGTTCAGGGTGATCTCCACGGTGTATATTACACCTACAAGGTTTATGTTCCCGAAATCGGCGAGAGGGAAACAGCCGATATCTACGGCAAGGCTGTGGGTGTAAATGGTAACCGCTCCATGGTTGTTGATCTTGAGAAGACAAATCCCAAGGGCTGGGAGGAGGATAAGAACGTCCTCTTTTCAAGACCTACCGATGCCATCATCTGGGAGGTTCAGGTCAGAGACTTCTCTTATTGTGTTTCTTCAGGTGTTCCTGAGGAGCACAGAGGTAAGTTCATGGCCTTCACTCATAAGGGAACTACTGTGTCCGATTCAAGAGATGCAGCTGCAACCTGTGTTGACTATCTCAAGGAGCTGGGTGTCAACTGTGTTCAGATCAATCCCTTCTATGATTTCGGCTCAATCGACGAAGCATCAAAGGAAGAGCAGTATAACTGGGGATATGATCCTAAGAACTACAACGCTCCCGAAGGCAGTTTTTCTACTAATCCCTACAAGGGTGATGTTCGTATAAGAGAATGCAAGGAAATGATAAAGGCTCTCCACGATGCAGGTATCGCCGTGGTTATGGACGTTGTCTATAACCATACATACTCAGGTGAGGGCTCATGGTTTGATATTTCCGTTCCCGGTTACTATTACCGATATAATCAGGACGGTAGCTGGTCTTCTGGCTCAGGCTGCGGTAATGATACCTGCTCAGAGCATCTTATGTACAGAAAGTTTATGGTTGATTCCATAATGTACTGGGCTAGAGAGTACCATCTCGACGGCTTCAGATTTGACCTTATGGGACTTCACGATACAGACACAATGGCGCTTATCCGAGAGTCTCTTAACAAGCTCCCATACGGAGAGAAGATTCTCCTTTACGGAGAGGCGTGGAATATGCCCACAGCGGCTGAATACGGCACAACTCTGGCTCATCAGGGTAATATGTATTCGCTTCCCGAGAATCTGGGTGCTTTCTGCGACAACATCCGTGATGCAATCAAAGGAAGCGAGTTCGATAAGCATTCTCTCGGATTTGTTCAGAGCGGATGCAGAAAGAATGACCTCTGCAGAGGTATCTGCGGTGAGGTGGGACATTGGGCAAAGGCTCCCTCTCAGGCTGTGAATTACGCTTCCTGCCACGACGGAAGAACCCTTTACGATAAGCTTTGCCTGTCTGTAATCGGAGACAGAGCTCCCTACGAGAGACGCCACGAGGAAATAATTAAGATGAACAGACTCTCAGCAGCAATTCTTCTCACAAGCCAGGGTATTCCCTTTATGGTAGCAGGCGAGGAAATGGCCCGAACAAAGCTGGGTGACCACAACAGCTATAAGTCACACAGTGATATCAATCGCATTGACTGGACACGCACAGAGACATATTACGATCTTGTTGAATACTATAAGGGCCTCATCAAGCTCAGAAAGAAATTCTCTGCTTTCAGAGACAGCACACCCAATACCGTAAGAAATAATATGCATTTCTACGACTTTTCTGATACAGCGGTTGCTTATACAATTGAAAACAAAGTTCAGAATGAATGGAACAAGGCTCTCGTTATTTTCAACGGCTCAAGATGCGAACAACATTTCGATCTTGACGCTTTCGGTCTCGGCGGCTGGTGGGTTGCTGTTGTTGACAGCACTCACTCAGGAATAGAATATCTCGGCGAATACAGCCGTACAATTCATATTCCCGCCACAAGTGCTCTTGTGCTTATTCCAAAAGATGAGTACACCTGCAAATCTATTTAATCCGGTAGTTTTTCTGCATGGCAGAATGATATAAAAAAGGAGGATAATTATGAAAATCAAAAGCATTCTTTCAATGCTGCTTGCTCTTGTGATGCTTCTTACAGCTTTCACAGGTGCAATCGCAACTGTTTCAGCTGATGAAGCAGAAGATGTGGTGGACACACCCGCAGTTGAAGAAACACCTGATGAAGTAACAAATCCCTATCAGATCGCCGCACAGGCTCTTGATAAGGAATTTGCTTATGATGGTGACGATCTGGGATGTACCTACACTCCCGAGAAGACCACTTTTAAAATCTGGTCTCCCACAGCAAAGGCTATGACTCTTAACCTTTTCTCTACCGGTAGTGATGAGGAAGAGGGTGCAGCAGAGCTTGGCAACTACGTGATGACATTTGACGAAGAGACAGGCTGCTGGTCAGTTTCTGTTGAGGGTGATCTCCTGAACGTGTACTACACATACACAGTTGAGTCTGTTGCCCTTGTGACAGAGAAGGAAGCAACTTCCGAATTTGTTGATCCTTATGCTAAGGCAGTAGGCGTAAACGGCGACCGCGCAATGGTTGTTGACCTTGACTCCACAGACCCTGAGGGTTGGGATCAGGACGCTCATATCTTCGTTGATGAGCAGACAGATGCAATCGTTTGGGAAGTTGTTGTCCGTGACTTCTCCGCTTCTGAGACATCCGGTGTTTCTGAGGCAAACAGAGGTAAGTACCTTGCTTTCACAGAAAGTGGCACAACAGTAAACGGTGAGGGCGATATTCCCACCTGTGTTGACTATCTGAAGGAACTGGGCATTACTCATGTTCAGATCAACCCCTTCTATGATTTTGCAACAGTTAACGAGGCAAAGGATCTTTCCGACCAGTACAACTGGGGTTATGATCCCGAGAACTACAACGCTCCCGAGGGCAGCTACTCTTCCAATCCTTACGATGGTAACGTAAGAATCAACGAGTGTAAGCAGATGATCAAGGCTCTCCATGATGCAGGCATCGGCGTTATTATGGACGTTGTATTTAACCATACATACTACACCAACACTTCCAACTTCCAGCTCGCAGTTCCCAACTATTATTACAGAATGAATGAGATGGGCGGCTGGTCCAATGCTTCAGGTTGCGCTAACGATACAGCTTCCGAGCGTGCAATGTTCAGAAAGTTTATGATCGACAGCTGCCGCTACTGGGCAGAAGAGTATCACGTTGACGGCTTCCGTTTTGACCTTATGGGTATTCACGATGCAGAGACAATGAATCTCATCCGTGCAGACCTTGACAAGATCGATACACGTTTCATTATGTACGGCGAGGGCTGGAATGCTTCTTCTTCCGTATTTGATACAACTACCTGCGCAGGCACAAAGACAGTAAGCTGCGGTCAGAGATACACAGAGTACGTTGATCCCAGAGTTGCTATGTTCAACGATCAGATTCGTGACGCAATGAAGGGTAATGTTTTCGCGTTAGCAGGCACAGGCTTCCTTCAGGGCTCCAAGTCCTGCTATGAGGGTATTGCCTATGGTATCCGTGCAAACACAGTAGGCAGAGGCGGCACATGGTCACCCCTTGCACCTTCTCAGGTTGTAACCTACGTTGCTTGCCACGATAACCACACTCTCTACGACAGACTGGTTACTTCCGTTTATGGCGCAAACGCTAATTACAGACAGAGATACAGCGATCTCATTGAGATGAACAAGCTCGGCGGCGCAATTATCTCTACATCTCAGGGTATCTGCTTCTTCCTCGCAGGTGAGGAAATGGCTCGTACCAAGGATGGCGACCACAACAGCTACAATTCTCCCATCGAGACAAATATGATTGACTGGGAGCTTGCAGTATCCAATGCAGACCTTGTTTCCTATTACAGAGGTCTCATTGACATCAGAAAGAACTTTGCACCCTTTACTGACGGCACAGATAAGTATAAGGGCGCTTACACCTTCAATTCTTCACTCGCAAGCGTTGAGCCCGTTATTGCATATACAGTTGAGAATGACACAGAGGGTCAGTGGAAGAAGGTTGCAGTAATCTTCAACTCTGATTCTTTCGATGGTACTGAGGTTACTCTTAAGGATGACTCTGTATCAGAGTGGGTTGTTATTGCTGATAACACCTCCGCAGGCGTTGACGCTCTCTATGAGGTTAAGGGCAACACATTCAAGCTTGCTCCCTCAGGCGTAATCATCGCTGTTGATAAAGAAAGCTATGACGCAGTAGGTCTTGAGTCCGGCGACAGCAAGGTTGTTGTAAACCATGTTGACAGCGAGAGCGGCAAGGTTCTCACAACTCAGGTTATCACCGGTAAGGTTGGTAACGGCTACGTTACAGCTCAGGACACATCCCTTGCTCTCGAGTATGATTTCGAAGGCGTAGAGGGCGAGGAGAAGGGAAACTTCGCAGAAGGCACCACTAACATCACTTACAAGTATAAGCGCTACACAGCACCTTCTCTTAAGGAAGGCGACGTAAACGGTGACGGCAGAGTTTCCGTAAGCGATGCAACAATCATTCAGAAGCAGGTTGCAGGTCTTGCAAACCTTGATGAAGCAAAGCTTGCTCTTGCAGACTTTGACTATTCCGAGACAGTAAACGTTCGTGACGCAACAATGCTCCAGAAGCATCTTGCAGGTATGAATGTAAGCATCGGTACAATCGTTACAAACTTCTATTATCAGAAGAGCGACGGTGAGATTATAACAGTTGCTTCTCCCGTATCCAAGAAGTACAGAGTGGGCACAGAGTACGAGACAGAGGCTGCAGTTGTTGAGCTCTACGCAGTAAGCGAGACTCTTCCTGAGAATGCATCCGGTATCGTTCCCGGCGGTACAACAAACGTTGACTATTATTACGAGTATTCCGCATCCGGTTACAAGATTCACGCAGCTCACCTTGACGCAAATGCCACATGGACACCTTTCCTCTGGTCCTGGAGCGAGGGCGGTACAAACGCATTCAAGACATGGCCCGGCGTTGCAATGATGGAAGACGGCGACGGCTGGTTCACAGTTGATGCAGCTCTTCCTGAGGGACAGACATACTCCGTAATCATCTCCAACAACGGTTCACCCCAGTCTTCTGACTATGATGGTATTGCTGTTCCCGAGGTTTGGATCATTATCGATGATTACAATCTCATCAATAAGGGCGAGTTCCTCACAATCTATGAGGAGAAGCCCGACCTTGAAGCAGTTCGTGCAGAGTATCTTGCAACAGTTCCCACTGAGACGGAGCCTGCAACAGAAGGCTGATTCAGAAATAAGTTACCGATAGGTAAATAAAAAACACGGTCTTACCGATAATAGGTGAGACCGTGTTTCATTTTGTATCTGAAGTTTTGGGAAAAGTAAAAAGCCCTTCGAAAAAATCGAAGGGCTTTAATACCTTAGTTATAGACAGAAAACCTGATTAAACAGCTCTCTGAACTTTACCTGAACGTAAGCAACGGGTGCAAGCATAAACGTGCTTGGTTGAGCCGTTAACAACAGCCTTAACTCTCTGCACATTGGGCTTCCAGGTTCTGTTGGAGCGTCTGTGTGAGTGAGAAACCTTAATACCGAACTTTACGTCTTTTCCGCAGAATTCACATTTTGCCATGCTTCTGCACCTCCTTAATGACATAGTATCATTTGTAACTCTGTTATCATAACAGAAAAGTCTGCAAAATGCAAGTGTTTTTTTGAAAAACTTTTCTTGTTTTTTTAGAATGTTTATTATATAATAAAGTATATATTGTTTATTTATACTGGAATAGTTGTATTTTCCTGCATCTTATAAGGAGGTTATGAAGTGTATTCGCTGATTTTACTGCTCTCAAATTACACAGACCATTTGCATGTGTTTGTGTCACTTGTGGTATCCTGCGCTCTGGCAACATCCTTATTTTATCTTCTGGTTGCTCCTCTGCATAACCTTCTCAAAGCTTATGTTGCATATAATCAGGGAGATGAAAAGGTCAAGGATCGGGGACATCTGAAATTTTTACCCAAGAAAAGCTTCAACTGGATAGGTTTTGTGTCCTCCCTTGTTTTGTTTTTACCCATAGTTCATCCCGTTTATTACAGAAAACATCGTTTTTATAACGAAGTTAAGGGAACGGTTGCTGTTGCTTTGACAGGAAACCTTTTTTATTTACTTTCGGCAATTGTGTTTACTCTGATTTATCTCTTTTTCAAATCCTTGAGAATCTATGGTGTGGCTACGGTAACAAACTCTGTGGTTCCCCTTGAGTTTATGCCCATGCTTTATCACGGGTTCCTCTCAACTATGTATTTTCTCTCGAGAATTTGTTTCTTTGCTACATTTATCAATCTCCTTCCCGTTATTCCCATGGACTGTGGAGAAATCCTCGGTCTTGTTCTGAGAATAAACTGGGTGGATGCTCTTAAAAATAATGAAGTTCTTGTGAGTTTTCTCATTTTCCTCGGATCTTTTTTTTCCGTTGCAAGACCACGAGGATGGTTTTCTCTCATGACCACCGACGTAATCAATTTCTTTGACTTGCTTTTTTAGCATTTTTTTCATCTGGAGGTAGTTTCTATGTTGCTCAGTCTGCTCAGAGGCGGATTTACAATTGCAGATGCTCTTATTTATCTGTTTGTTATTGCCCTTATGATTTTTCTGATTCTTCCCGTACATGAGTTTGCTCATGCGGGGGTTGCCCTTCTTCTGGGAGATAAGTCCATCAAAAACAGAGGAAGACTTTCTCTCAACCCTCTGGCTCATATCGACCCTCTGGGTGCTCTTTCAATGCTTCTTGTAGGTTTCGGCTGGGCAAAACCCGTTCCTGTCAATACCTATTATTTCAAGAAGCCAAAGCTTTATATGGCGCTCACAGCACTTGCAGGTCCCGTTTCTAACATTCTCTGCGCAATGCTCGGCGGATTTATTTTCTTCCTTATCTGCAAGATAAATATTCTTTTTTTCTTCACAAAATTCGGAAGTTATGTTCTCACCTTCCTGAGCTATTATATTTCAATCAATATTTCACTTGCGATATTTAATCTGATGCCCATTCCGCTTCTTGACGGAAGCAAGGTTCTGTTCCTGTTTCTTCCTGACAAAGCACTGGAGTTTTTCCATTACTATGGAAACTATATTTTCTTTGGATTTATAGCAATTCTTTATGCAGGAGTACTTGATGCTCCCATAAACTTCCTCACATCCGTACTTACTGAATTCTGTACCTTCAGCTTTCTGCTGTAATTTTTTCTATTTTTATGAAAGGAGTTGACGGCCTTGGAAAATGCAAATCAGCTCAGTTATAAGCTGCCCGTTTTTGAGGGGCCGCTTGACTTACTTTTGCTTCTAATTTCTAAGAATAAAATCGATATCTGTGATATTGAAATATCTCTGCTTCTTTCTCAGTATATGGAGCAGATAAACAGGATGCAGACAGAGGATATGGATATAGCCTCAGAATTCCTTGAGATGGCATCAAGGCTTGTTTATATAAAGTCTGTAATGCTTCTTCCCAAATATAAGGATGAGGCTGAACAGCTCAAGGAAGAACTTCAGGGTCAGCTTATTGAGTATGCTCTTTGCAGAGAGGTTGCCGCAAAGCTTCAGCCTATGTACAGCTTTGATCGTTTTGTGAGAGAGCCTTCTCCTGTGGATTTTGACCTTACATATAACAGAATACATCCTCCTCTTGACATAGCCAAAGCCTATGTTGCTGCGGTGGGAAGAGGAAAAAGAAAGCTTCCGCCCTCCAGAGAAGCATTCTCGGGAATCGTGGAGAAGAAGATCATCTCCGTTAACTCGAGAATTATCAGAGTTATGCGAAATCTCTGGCACAAAAGCAATGTGCAGTACAGCGCATTGTTTGAGGCTTGTTCCGGAAAAAGTGATCTAGTTGCAACTTTTCTTGCTGTTCTTGAGCTTGTTAAGGGCAAGAGAGTTGTTATTGACGGAGAGGGAGACAGCGCTCTGGTGAGACTTGTTGAGGAGAGAAAGTGATGGAAGATAAGAAAATAATAAATGCCATAGAAGCCATACTCTTTGCAAGCGGAGATTCCGTACCTGTCGGGAGACTTGCGCAGGCTTTGGAAATAACCGAATCTCAGGCAAAAAAATATGCAGATTCTCTTATGCAGGAATACAGAGAGGCTCAGCGTGGAATAACAATAATAAAACTTGATAATTCTTATCAGATGGTGAGCTGTGAGGAGTTCGCTCCTCAGATTCGTATTGTAATGGATCTGAGAAGAAATACACCTCTTTCTCAGGCGGCTCTCGAAGTTCTGGCTGTTGTTGCTTACAACCAGCCTGTAACAAAAGCCTTTGTGGAGCAGGTCAGAGGCGTTGACTGCTCAGGTGTTATCGGCTCCCTTACCGCAAAGGACCTTATTGAGGAGAAGGGCAGACTTGAGCTTCCCGGAAGACCTCTTGTTTACGGTACAACAGAGAATTTCCTCAGATGCTTCGGTCTTTCCGATCTTTCAGAGCTTCCTGAAATCCCCGATTCATCAAAGAAAGAAGAAAGTGATGAAGAAGAGACTCAGGATGACTCTCAGCTGAGTATCTTCCAGGGAGAAAAAAGAGAGGATTCTGATGATGCTGAAGATGCGTCCTCGGAGCCCCTTGATGCAATGATTTCAGCAACTGTTGAGGAAATCATAGAAGAAGCTACAAATTAACCAGGAGTGTCACACTCTGATAGGGGGGATACCCTTGAAAGTTGTGCTGATAATCCTTCTTGTGCTGGTACTTCTCGTTGTTTTTCTTTTAAGCCTTGTAATTAACATAAAGATTCAATACAGCAGCGGCGAGGATGTTTTCAAGCTTTCCCTGAGAATTCTCTGTTTTAATTTCAGGCTTGTACCCAAGAAGGAAAAAAAGCCTAAAAAAGCGAAAAAGAAATCCAAAAAGAATAAAGAATCATCGGATAATAAAGAAAAGAAATCAGTAAATATTTTCAGTAAGCTGGGTTTTTCCGATACTGTGCAGTTTGTTTTTGATGCACTGAGTGCCCTGTTCGGTTTGCTTTCGGGAGTTATCAGTAAAGCAAAGCTCAAGAAATTCCGCGTTGAACTGAACGTTGCTCAGGGCGATGCGGCAAAAACCGCCATAACCTGCGGCTGGGCTTCTTCGGTGGTTTATCCCGTGGCAGGCGGTATCCTTAATAGCGTCAAAAGCTATAAGGACTATGAAATCAGGATCATACCCGATTACGATGAAGACTCAAAGTCAACTGTTGACCTTGAGGTTGTGGCAGCAATCAGCGTTTATTCACTGATCAAAGTTATTCTATCGAAAAAATCCCAGATTTATTCTGTGATCAAATCATTGATATAAATGTAACTAACTATAAAGGAGATTTAATTATGAGCGACCATCCCATCAGCGGACTTATGCAGACCACCCTTGATAAAATAAAGGAAATGGTTGATGTTAACACAATTGTGGGTTCTCCCATCACTGCCCCTGACGGAACTGTGATTATTCCTGTTTCAAAGGTAAGCTACGGCTTTGCATCAGGTGGTGCAGATATTAGCTCCAAGAAGGACAACACACCTCCCGGATTCGGTGGCGGTACAGGCGCAGGTGTCACAATCAAGCCTGTGGGCTTCCTTACTGTATATAAAGGTGAGGTTAAGTTTGTAGCTATTGAAAACTACGATGGTCCCGCAGACAGAATAGTCGGCCTTGTTCCCGAAATGTTTGATAAGGTCAGAGACCTTTTCAAGAAGGACAAGAAAAAGAATGCTGAGGTTGGCGACGACGAAGTTATCTGATGAATAAAAGACGCTTCCCCGAACATATTTTTTGTATCGGGGAGTGTTTTTATGAATAAAGTAATTTCCGCAGTAGTTGCGTTTCTCATGTTCTTTTGCGTACCAGTCAGAGCAGAGGAGAGGCCCATACCTTCTGTTTCAGCTGAGGCTTATGTGCTTTTTTGCGTGAACAATTCACAGGTCATTCTTGAAAGTAATTCACACAAAAGATTGGGTGTTGCAAGCACCACAAAGATTATGACTTCTTTGCTTACACTTGAGAGCGCCGAAACAGAGGATACCATCGTTGAGTTTAAAAGTGAGATGATGGCTGAGGGCAGCTCTATGTATCTGAAAGAAGGAGATAAGCTCAGGCTTTCCTCTCTTGCTGCGGGTATGATGACGGTATCCGGTAACGATGCTGCCAACGCGGCGGCGCTTACGCTTTCAGAAGGCTATGAGAGCTTCTCTCTTCTTATGAATCAACGAGCAAGGGAGATAGGAATGGCGGATACAAATTTCGTCACGCCCAGCGGACTTCCCGATGATGACCACTTTTCAACAGCCTACGATATGGCGCTCCTTATGCAGGAGGCAATGAATAATGAGAGTTTCAAAGAGCTTACAGCTCTCAAAAGTGTGGAGGTTGAGTTTATAAGCCCTTCGGGACACTCTGTTACATATTCAAACCACAACAGACTTCTCAGCTCTTATCCTTATTGTATCGGCGGAAAGACCGGTTATGCAAAAAGTACGGGCAGATGCCTTGTTACCTTCTCAGAGAAAGACGGACTCAGGCTTATATGCGTAACGCTCAATGCACCTGACGACTGGAATGATCACAAAGCGCTTTATGACTATGGCTTCAGCCGATACTCGGCCTTGACCCCTGCGTTAGAGGATGATCTTAAGATAAAGGTGGCAGGAGGAGAGAGCCCGTTTGTTTTGGCATCGCTGATTGACTGCGGTGCTTTGGTGGTGCCATTGGAGGACAAAGAGAAAATAGTCGGGATGGTTTATACCGTTCCCTTCACCTTTGCTCCGGTAAATAAAGGTGATATTGTTGGAAAGTTTGTTTATTATCTTGATGACGAGATACTATTTCAAACTCACATAGTTGCGGAATCCTCTGTTTCCGGAGTTCAGATAAACTTTTTTAAGAGACTAATGAATCGGCTGTTCGGCTGATTTTATCAATATATGAATTTAAAATAAAGGATGTACTATGGCTAATAATAAGAATTATGTACGCTTGCAGAAAATGCTTGCTGATTGCGGAGTTGCATCGCGCCGTAAGTCAGAGGAGCTTATCAGAGCAGGCTCGGTAAAAGTAAACGGTGTTGTAGCCGAGATAGGTGATAAGGTCAATCCGTATAAAGATAAGGTGCTGGTAAACGGCAGACGAGTAACTGCCAGCGCAAAGCCCCGTCTCAGATACATAATGCTCAACAAACCCCGCGGTTATGTTACCACCATGAGTGACGAAAAGGGCAGAAAGTGTGTTGCTGACCTTATGTCTGAAGTTGAGGAGAGAGTGTACCCTGTCGGAAGACTTGACAGAGACAGTGAGGGAATGCTCCTTTTCACCAATGACGGCGACTTTGCGAATACCGTTATGCATCCCAAAAAAGATATATATAAGGTATATCGTGTAACGGTAAGACCTGCGGTGACAGATGAAATGATAGACGAATTTGAGCATGGTATGATGCTTGACGGAAGAATGACCAAGCCCTGTGAGGTGAGAGTTATCTCCAGACAGGAGGGAAGAGTTGTTCTTGAAATTCTCCTCAGAGAGGGAAGGAATCGTCAGATACGCCGTATGTGCGAGCTTCTCGGACTTGAAGTTGCAAGACTTCGCAGAACTGCCATCGGCCAGGTGAAGCTCGGTATGCTCAAAAAGGGGGATTGGAGAGATCTTACTCCTGAAGAGGTTAAGAAGCTTATGGCTGACCCCAATCCTTCACGTCACGTAAAATAAAGAAACGAGGTTTATCAATGTTTACAATTTTACCTTGTAAGGATGAAAAGAGACTTTCGTCCTATCCCGAGGGGACAACCCTTCTGATTTACTCAGAAAACTCTCAGGAGAGCGGACATATTGCATATATTCCCAACAAATCCGCCGTTGAGATCATTTCAATGGAGCTGGGAGTATCTGATCCCGAGTCCCGCGAGGCATTTCTCGTAGCGGACGCACTAATTCGTTCTGTGGGTTCAATCGCCCTCAACGCCTCTGTAATCACTCTTTGCACAAAGCTTCAGGGATTTGACAAAATCTTCAGTGAATTGGGTTTCTTTTCACATGGAGATTACCTGACCTTGTACCTTAACAAGCTGTTTTCCGGTGTTTGCAAGGGCTGTTCAGGTAGTTGTCACTGAAAAAATTGACAAAATAACAAAAAAATAGAAAATTTCTCTTGTAATTTTTGAAGAATTTCATTACAATTATAATTAGCAAAAAATGCTTCGGGAGGATTCTTATGGGCATTACTAATAACAAATCAGGTTCACAGCTTTCCGCTTCTCAGATTATGGAGCTGTTTTTCGATCAGTCAGAGTACACAGAACTGTTTCCTATGACCATCTCAGCTGACACAGATGCAGAGGCAATTGCCGCTTGCGGTAAAGTAAACGGCGAGTCCGTTTATGCATTTGCTCAGTGCATTGACCGCTTCGACGGTGCAATGAGCGTTGCTCAGGCCAACAAGCTTAAGAAAGTTTATGAGCTTGCACTCAAAACAGGCTATCCTGTTGTTGGTTTCTACACAGGCAAGGGTGGCAGAGTCAGCGAGGGAAATATGCTTCTTGACGCTCTGGGCGATCTTCTCTGTGCTTCAGGCAAGCTTTCAGGCGTTGTTCCTCAGATTTCAGTTGTTCTGAATGACTGCCTTGCTTCAAGTGCTCTTCTTGCAGCAAATGCTGATTTTGTCATTAAGTTTGAGGATACTCAGCTTTCACTCTCAGACTGCGGTTGCAAGTCAAACAGAAATACAGCAATCATTGCTTCAAGTGACAAGGAGGCTGTTGAAAAAGCAGCAGAGCTTTTAAGCTACCTTCCCTCAAACAATCTTTCCGTACCTCCGGTGTGTGACGGCTACGAGAACGGCACAGCTGCTGATTTTATAGGTGCCTTTGATGCTGACTCAGCTCTCAGACTCTATGAGAAGCTGGAAGGCATTGAGCTTTACCTTGCAAGACTCACAGGTGAGACTGTGGGTGTTATCAGAACAACAGGTAATGCAATTCCTTCAAAGGGTGCAAAGAAGGCTGCTTCCTTCATCCGCTTCTGTGATGCATTCGCTCTTCCTGTTATTACTGCAGTTGATACAGAAGGTTTTGAGTGTGTCGGCGGTGCAAAAGCTATGCTTTCAGCCTTCGCTGAAGCAACCTGTCCCAAGCTTTCCGTTGTAACGGGTACTGCAGTAGGCACTGCGTATATGGTGCTTGCCGGAAAGGGCTCAGGTGCAGATGCAGTTTTTGCAACAGAGAATGCTGTTATTTCACCCGTTGCTCCAAAGGCTGCAGCTTACATAGCTCTCAGCGGTAAGCTTACCGGTGATGCAAAGGCTCAGGACGCTCAGCTTGATGAGTATGTTCAGACAGAGCTTTCCGCAAAGAATGCCGCAAAGAACGGATTTATTGACGATGTTACAGACTATCAGAGTCTCAGAATAAAGCTTTCAAATTATCTCGATATTCTCAGCGCAAAGAGAGAGCTCTCTCTGCCTAAGAAACACGCAACAGTATAAGGGGGATACCTAATTATGAAAAATTTAAAGATTACAGTAAACGGCGTTACTTATGATGTTCAGGTTGAGGAAGTTGGCGGATCTTCTGCTCCCGCAGCAGTAGCAGCACCCGTAGCAGCACCTGCACCTGCCGCAACTCCCGCACCTGCAGCACCCGCAGGCGGAGTTAAGGTTACAGCTCCCATGCCCGGCACAATCCTTTCCGTTAACGTTTCTGTTGGTCAGAAGGTTACAAAGGGTCAGGCTGTTATTATCCTTGAGGCTATGAAGATGGAAAACGAGATTCCTGCTCCTCAGGACGGCACAGTTGCATCCATCGCTGTTGAAAAGGGCGCAAACGTTGAGACAGGCTCCCTGCTCATCACTCTTAACTGATAGGTGACGTTATGGCTAACAAGATAAAAATTACAGAGACCGTGCTTCGTGATGCACATCAGTCTCTCTTAGCTACAAGAATGACCACGGAGGAAATGCTTCCTGCTCTTGAAATGCTTGATAAAATCGGCTTTTATTCACTTGAGTGCTGGGGTGGCGCAACTTTCGACTCTTGCCTTCGCTTCTTAAACGAAGATCCCTGGCAGAGACTCCGTACCATTAAGGATAAGTGCAAGAATACAAAGCTTCAGATGCTTTTCAGAGGACAGAATATGCTGGGATATCGTCACTATGCTGACGATGTTCTCGACTATTTCGTTCAGAAGAGCGTTGCAAACGGTATTGATATTCTCCGAATTTTCGATGCCCTTAATGACATCAAGAACCTCAAGAGCGCTATCACCGCCGCAAAGCGTGAGAAGGCAGAGGTTCAGGTTGCAATCAGCTACACAACCGGGCCTGTTTTTACAGATGAGTACTATGTTGACTATGCAAAGCGCATTGCAGACGCAGGCGCAGATACAATCTGTATCAAGGATATGGCGGCTCTTCTGACTCCTTACAAGACAGAGTCTCTTGTTAAAGCAATCAAGAAGGAAGTCGATCTTCCTCTCCAGATTCATACTCACTACACATCAGGTCTTGCATCAATGTGCCTTTTAAAGGGCATTGAAGCAGGTGCAGATATGATCGATACCGCTCTGAGCCCCTTGGCTCTCGGTACATCCCACGCTCCCACAGAGTCTATGGTAGCTGCACTTGAAGGCTCACCCTACGATACAGGAATTGATCTTGTGGCTCTTTCTGAGATCCGTGAGTATTTTATGACTCTCAGAGAGAAGTATATCAAAGAGGGACTCCTCGATCCCAAGATGCTTGCAACTGACGCAAAAGCTCTTATTTATCAGGTTCCCGGCGGTATGCTTTCAAATCTTCTTTCCCAGCTTAAGCAGGCAGGTAAAGAGGATCAGCTCACTCAGGTTCTTGAGGAAGTTCCTCGTGTTCGTGAGGACGCAGGATATCCTCCTCTCGTTACACCCACATCCCAGATCGTTGGTACTCAGGCTGTGTTCAATGTTATCCCAGGTGAGCGCTATAAGATGTGTACAAACGAGTTCAAGGATATGGTAGCAGGTAAGTACGGTACAACTCCCGTTCCTGTTTCTGAGGAATTCAGAAAGAAGATCATCGGCGATATGAAGCCCGTTACCTGCAGACCCGCAGACCTTATCGCTCCTGAGCTTGATAAGCTTAAGGCAGAGGCTGCACCCTACGCTCAGCAGGAAGAGGACGTTCTTTCCTACGCAATGTTCCCCAAGGTATCTGTTGATTTCTTCGAGAAGAGAAAGCAGGCTCAGGTCGGCCTTAATCCTGACCTTTTTGATAAAACAAAAGGAACTTATCCTGTCTGATAAATTCTCATAAAGAATTAAACCTCCCTGGTATCAGGGAGGTTTTCTTGTTTCTGTTAGTATTAAATTTTAATAATAGGCTCAGTAAAATCCTGAGAGCAGGGAGTGGGGTTCTTTTCAAAGACAGTTCTCAGGTCTGTGGCGTTTATTTCTTTTCGGAGGATGCTAAGAGCATCTTCGGAAAGTGTCTCTTCAGCTTTTGCCACATTCATAATGACAGGAAGACTTGATTTTTCGAAGATCTCCTTAAGAACACATTGGAATTTTGTGTTATATCCGAGAATTCTCACGTAGGGGACGGACAGCTCCTGAATATCCTTTGAGATATTAAGGAGGGCGCAGGTGATTATTCTGCGAAGTCTTGCGTGGGTGTAACGCTTTGTCTTTATGGTATCGAGTATATCTGCAATGTTCTGATTGGTTCTTGCTGCACTTAATATTCTGTTGTGAAGTCCTTCGGAAACATCGGGTAACTTTTCGAGCTCTGTGGGACTTATAAGGCGGAGTTTATAAACGAGCGCTCTTTCGCCGTTTGAGAAGGATGCAAAGTTTTCCTCTTTTGCGTTACTTTCGGGCAGAAAGATAGAGACATCCCTGTCCTTTTCTATATCCGCTCTGATTTTTGAAGCGCTTGCAAAATTATCAGCAGCCACTTCGCTGTCGTGGCTTGCACCGACACGTTTGATTGTTCTGATCAGGATGGAGCTTCCTTTCAGGCTCTTGATATATTCAATTCCCAGAGTGTTGTTAGGGGAGGAGAGAACATCGCTGATTTCATCAGAATATAATTGATTTACTGCTTTCTGAAGAGCAACAGGGTAGTAGTCGCCTTTCTGCATATTATCTCTGAGACATTTCTGAACAGATTCATCTTCGGTAGCGGCAGCACAAGCTTTGAGAAGGTCTATATTTCCGCTTTCGGAGCCGAAATACACCCTGTCAACACAGCCGAGGGACTTGATGATTTCACATCCTGCTTTGGCAAATCTCTGAGCAGAGGACACAGCCCACACTACGGGAAGCTCAATAATCAGGTCTGCACCGCCCATGAGAGCATCCTTTGCTCTGTGAAATTTAGAGTAAACGGCAACATCTCCGCGCTGAGTGAAGCTTGTGCTCATAACAGCTATTACACAGTCGCAACCGTCTTTTTTCATTTCATCTATAAGATATTTATGACCGTTATGAAACGGATTGAACTCACAAATTACGGCACCGACAATCATTTTGCGTCCCCCTTTCAAAAAACACTTGAAACTTTTGACAATATGTACTATTATATTATAGGTTATTTTATAAATCAATAAATGGAGGCATTTTTATGAAAATTCTTGTTATTAATGCAGGTAGTTCATCGCTGAAGTATCAGCTTATTGATATGAACAACGAGCAGATGGTATGCAAGGGAAATTGCGAGCGTATTGGTGACGAAGCTTCTTTTATCGGTCACAAGACTGCTGACGGCAGAGAGATGAAGAAGGACGTATATATGCCCGATCATACAGCAGCATTCCTTCAGGTTAAGGAAGCTCTCCTCGACAAAGAGGTTGGTGTAATCACCGATCTTTCCGAGGTTTCCGCTATCGGTCACAGAATCGTTCAGGGTGGCGCACTCTTCAGCGAGTCCGTAATCGTAGACGAGAAGGTTATTGAGGGTATCGAGAGCCTTATTCCTCTTGCACCTCTTCATAATAAGGGACACGTTCAGGCTATCAGAGGCTGTTTCCAGGTATTTGGTGACAGTGTTCCCGAGGTTGTAGTATTTGACACAGCTTTCCATTCTACAATGCCCGCAAAGGCATTTATGTACGCAGTACCCTACGAGTACTACGAGAAGTATCAGGTTCGTCGCTACGGCTTCCACGGTACATCTCACCGCTATGTATCCAGCGAGATGGCAAAGAATCTCGGCAAAGACATCAAGGATCTTAAGCTTATCACCTGCCACATCGGCAATGGTTCTTCCATCACAGCTATTGATGGCGGCAAGGTAATTGATACATCCATGGGTCTTACTCCTCTTGACGGCTTTATGATGGGCACACGTTCAGGCGGACTTGATCCTTCAGTTGTTACCTTCATCGCTGAGAAGGAAGGTATCTCTCCCGAGGAGATGTCAAACCTTCTCAACAAGAAGAGCGGACTTCTTGGTATTTCCGGTGTTTCTTCCGATGACCGTGATGTTTCTGCTGCTGAGGCAGAGGGCAACGAGCGCGCACATCTCGCACACGAGATGCTCTATTATCAGATCGCAAAGTACATCGGCAGCTACTATGTGGCTCTCGGCGGCTGTGACGGTATCGTATTCTGCGCAGGTCTCGGTGAGAACCAGCCCCAGCTTCGTGAGAAGGTTTGCGATTACCTCAAGTTTATCGGCGTAGAGCTTGACCTTGACTTCAACGCAAAGGCATGGCGCGGTGTTTCAGGCAAGATTTCCTCAGATAATTCTACAATTCCCGTATGGGTTATTGAAACAAACGAGGAGCTTGTTATCGCTCGTGATACAAAGGCTCTCGTTGAGAATCTCTGATAAATCATAATAAAAAAGAACCGGCAGTTACAAACTGTCGGTTCTTATTTTTTTACATTCCGGTATTACCTGAGAATTCGGCGTGTTCGTCATATTCATTATGGCGATCTCTGAAAAGAAGTGTAATACACCATAAGGCACTCAGAGCAACAAGAACATAGACAATTCTTGAAATAATACCTGTCTGTCCGCCGAAAATCCAAGCAACAAGGTCGAATTTAAAGAGACCGACGCTGCCCCAGTTGATGCCTCCGATAATAAGAAGCGCCAAAGCTATTCTGTCAAGCATAATAAAACCTCCTGTTAATATTTGCTTTAATAGTTTTGACGCAAAAATCATAAATATTCAATTTTGTTTAAATAAATAAAAACAGCATAACAACTGAAAAAACTATAAGCACCAGTCCGAAAATACGGGTGAGAAAAACTGCTTTTTTAAGTTTGTATTTTTTTGTGAAGTTATCAGGCGGGGTAGGGATAATGAGTGTTAATAATCCGGTGACAGCCGCGCCTCCCACAATCAGAACGGTGCCTACAAAGTTTGCAAGAGCATAAACAAAAATACCGATTCCGATAGCACAGGTTCCTAAAATGTTCAAAGCAGAAATCAACTTCTGAAATTTTGCCCTGACTGTGTAATGACTGTTCGAAAGGGTTTCACACTCGCTTGAACAGAACATGTCATTGTATCCGATTTCTTTTGCACAGTATCCACATTGTTTCATTTGGATCATCTCCGAGTTTTTTCGTTTGTATTTGTGTATTATATCACATATAGAAGATGGATTTCAATACCAAAGTTTTATGTACCTGAGAATCAGATATATAATCCTCACAACATAAAAGATAAGGGTAAGAGGGGAGAGTCGAAGCTTCGTTTTCTCAGGAATATCTCAAAAGTTCACTGTGGGATTTTTGTATAAAAAGAGGGAGGTTAATTTATGCAACTTGTGTTAATAAAATTGTTTTCTTCGTTAGAATGACGAGAAATAGAAAGTGCTTTTGCACTTTTCGCCAAATATTACGGATTAGTTAAAAAAAGGCAAAATTATGGCAAAATACTGTTGTCTTTTTTGAAAAAATGATATATAATAATGATGTATGAAAGCCGGTCGATATACCGGTGGCTTTGCTCCTTGCGAAGCTAATACTAATTTTTTTATTGGAGGACTTTTCATGAAAGCAAAAAGACTTATCAGTGTTTTGCTTACTCTCGTAATGGTTCTTTCCTGTGCTGTTATCATGGGTGCAACTCCCGCAGCAGCTGAAGAAGATACCGTTAATTACAACGAGTATGCAAAATTCCAGGAGTTCATCAAGCCCGAGAATAACTACGGTCTTGAAGATACTATCAATGAGGGTAAGATCCTTCAGGCATGGAACTGGTCTTATGCAAATGCAATCGATCTCATGGAGACAGTTGCAGAGCAGGGATTTACAGCCATCCAGATTTCTCCCCCCAACGAGATCAAGATGCCCACTAAGGGTATCAAGGTTTGCGAGCCTGCAGTAGACGGTGTTGCTCCTAACGGTTGGTGGATGTTCTATCAGCCCGCCGGCTTCCAGCTCAACGAGTCCGAGGACAATGCTCTCGGTACAAAGGCTGAGTTCATCGAGATGTGTGAGGTAGCTCATCAGTACGGCGTTAAGATCGTTGTTGACGCAGTTATCAACCACATGGGTACAGATGATGACCACGTTGGCATTTATGACAACGATTCTACTGATCCTATGGATCACGTTAACCCCAGAGCTCAGGAGTTCGAGAAGGAGCTTCTTGATGCTAAGGCTTTCCACAGCCCCTGGAAAGATATGACTTATGTTGAGAACATGAATCAGGCTATGAGACTTTATGATGCAGAAGGCAAGCCTCTCAAGGATGCTAACGGCAACTACAGAACAGGCGGTTCTGCTACTGAGAAGGACATCGAAGAGTCTCTTACACAGCATTGTACATCCGGTCTTCCCGACCTTGCAACAGAGACACAGCTCGTTCAGGATACTATCTATGATTACCTTGAGGAGCTCGTTCTCGCAGGTGCTGACGGCTTCCGTTTTGACGCTGCTAAGCACATCGAAACTGTTCACGACACATACTTCCCCTCTGACTTCTGGGAGGATACACTCCTCAAGCTCAGAGCTAACTATCCCGACGTTGAGTGCTACGCATACGGCGAGATCCTCAACAAGTGCGGCGACGGTCGTCCCTTCTCTGAGTACACAGAGCTCATGGACGTAACAGACTCTTCCTCTTACTGGGGAATTAAGGACGCTGTTCAGAGTAACGGTAACGGCGGTAACGCATTCCCTTACTACAAGTCCGAAAAAGAGGGCGCTGATCCCACAACAGTAAACTTCACAAAAGAGAACGTTATCCAGTGGAACGAGTCCCATGATACTTACATCGACGGTGGCACTTCCTCTCTGACAGTTATGCAGAGAAACAAGATCTGGGCTCTCTCTGCAGCTCGTCAGGAGATCACAGGTGTTTACTTTGCTCGTCCCGATGATGCAACAGGTGCAAACCGTGCAGCTATCGAGAGGATTTGTGCTAACATCACTCTCGGTGATGCTAACCTCACATCCTGGACAACTCCCGAAGTTCAGGCTGTTAACCAGTTTGACAACTACTTCGGAGATGCATCTGAGTACAACAAGACAATCGACAAGATTGCTATGGTTGAGCGTGGTGGCCTTGGTGCAACACTCGTTAACCTCGGCGGCACAACAACAGATGTAAACAGAAAGGTTTACACACTTTCTGACGGTCTTTACATTGATGTTCTTACAGGCAACGAGTTCTACGTTGTTGACAGCATCATCACAGGTAAGATCGGCTCCACAGGTATTGCTGTTATCTACTATGCTGAGGACGTAGCTCCCGTATTCCCTGAGCTTCCCACAGATCCTTATGAGTATGAGATCGTTGGTGAGGAGTTCCCCACACTTGACGGCTACAACACTGTTGTTTATTCTCAGAGCAACTCTTCCAACTGGAGCAGCGTTTACTACTACTGTTGGGTAGAGGGCACAGATAACAGTGAGTACGGCTGGCCCGGCAGAGAGATGAAGTTCGCTCGTGTTAATGACTACGGCGAGAAGCAGTGGGTTGCTTACGTTCCCGCAGAGTACAACTGCTACATCATCAACAACGGTTCAGGCGGCGGCGCTAACCAGACTATCGACCTTAAGGTTGAGGGTAACATGGGTATGTACATGAAGGATACTTCCGGCGCTGAGGGTAAGTGGACTATCGGCACATGGGATCCCACATTCTTCGACATTACTCCCAAGCCTTCAACTCCTCCCACAGACGCACCCACAGATGCTCCTACTAACACACCCACAGATGCACCCACAGATGGTCCCACAGATGCACCCGTAGAGGCTGTTCTCGGTGACGCTGACGGTGACAACACTGTAAACGTTAAGGATGCTACTGCTATCCAGAAGAACATTGCAGGTCTTGCAGTTCCCAAGTTCGTAGAAGCAGCTGCTGATGCAAACGGCGACGAAAAGGTTGACGTTAAGGATGCTACTGCTATCCAGAAGTGGGTTGCAGGTCTTACACCCGATTCTCCTATCGGCAAGTAATTCTTGGTTTAGAATCTTTTAGTTAAATAAAAAAGAGCGGCACACGATTTCGTGTGTCGCTTTTTGTTTGAGAAGATTATCAAAAATTATGATTTGAAGAGAAAAATCGGCTTTGAAATGTCCTAAAATGTCTTGATTGTTTACCTCGACTTAATTTCATTGACAATGAAAAAAAACTGTTGTAATATATTGTCAAGAGGTGATTTTTATGAAAAATAACCTTACAAAATATGCATTTCTTGTCGGTCTTATCGGCATGATTATCGAGGTTTTGCTCATAATTCTCAAGGGTATCGAAGGCAATATGATTGCTGAGGAATTTGTGTTTGTTGAGCAGGATACTTCATTTATGAAAATAGTTATGGACAACTGGGCTGCAGTGGCAGGTACAATCCTTGCACTTGTTATCTTTTTTGTCCGCGTGCTCAAGGGCGCAGAGCCGATTCTAGAGCTTGTTTCTGTTATGCTTTGGGGCGTCCAGCTTCTCTCCAAATATGAACCCGAGATACTTTTCGGAGAATATCTTTTATCTCATATCGTCGGTGTAGTAGGTATACTCTGCATTCTTGCTGTCAGCGTGGTTGATATGGTTGATTATAAGAAGTCATCACGAGACTCAGAATAATAAACAGATTATCTGAAGCTTCCTCTTTACGGGGAAGCTTCTTTTCGACTCTGTAATAATTCGAACAAAATTTTAACTTGTTTTTGTCAAATATTGTGTTATAATTTAACGTAGAGTATATTAACTACTATATATGGAGTGTACCTGATATGAAATGTCCTTTTTGCGGCTTTGAAGAAAGTAAGGTTATCGATTCACGTCCCGCTGACGACGGAGAGAGAATTCGTCGCCGTAGGGAGTGCCTGAGTTGCGCAAAACGTTTTACAACTCATGAGGTTATTGAAACAGTTCCCATTGTTGTTGTGAAGCGCGATAAGTCAAGAGAAGTTTTCAATCGCAGCAAGCTTATGTCAGGTTTCCTCAGAGCTTGTGAGAAGCGCCCCATTTCTATGGATCAGATTGAAAAGATGGTCAATGATATCGAAGCAAAGCTCCAGAGCGGTTATGACCGAGAGGTTACCTCCCAGCATATCGGTGAACTTGTAATGGAGGTTCTCAAAGAGACAGATAAGGTTGCTTATATCCGCTTTGCGTCTGTTTACAAGAACTTTGAGGATACAGATACCTTCCTCGAGGAACTCAGTCGTCTTCAGAACACTAAGAAATAAGTACATAAAAAATGCCGCTTCATTATGAAGCGGCTTTGCTTTTTATCAGAACTGTCTGCTCTTCTTTACGCTTTCAATGGGAACGATTTCCTCAAAAACCGAGAAAACGCTGTCGCTGATTGCAAAGTCAATGTGCAGATTTCCGAAAAACCATTTTTCAAATCGGACCTCACTCTGAAGACTTTCGAGAAAATCGTTGACGGGGTTTGTGGTGCAGTTGCGCCAGATTTTATGCTTATAGGTTGCAGAGGTTTCGTGGGTAATAATATAATCGACTTCGCAGTTTACGCTTTTAAGGTTGTTGACTGCATACATCATTTCTTCTTCGGTGGGAAGCTCTCTTTCACACCATGTGCCGGTGTCCATAATCTGCTGGAGGTCGGAACTGACTCCTCCGCCGAAGGTGAATATGAACTTACCCTCGATATTATATATTTCTCCGCGCATAAGGTGATAGATGTTATCTGCAATCTTGTGCGCATGACCGCCTTTGTACTGAACGCAGGGGGCGCTTTCGATATTCTGAAAGTTTTCGTGAGTACCATCCACAAAGAGAATTGTATATTTCTGTGACTTTAAGAAATCAAGCTTTTCTTTTTCTTCTTCGCTGTCATTCCAAAGAAAGCCGAAATCTCCGGTAATTACCAGGTAATCCTTGGCTTTAAGCTTCTTGAGCTCTCTTTTTTTGAATCTGGCTAAATCGCCGTGTGTATCTCCGGTTATATAAATCACGTCAAAAACCCCTTAGAATTAACTATTTGGCATTGAAATAGATCTTCATATATAGTATAATACATTTATCTTATCACAGCTTATAACCGATGTCAAAGCATTCGGAAAAATTGGCGAATATTGTATAATTTTCAGGTGACTTATATGAAATTTTTGATAAAACTTTTTTGTATTCTTATGACGCTGATACTCGTTTCTGTGTCATTTTTACCCGCAACTGCAGTTTCTTATGAATATGACGGAGAGCTTTCAAGTGAAACAGTTCTTCTTGTGAATATGGATACAGGCATAACTGTTTATGAAAAGAATGCCAATGAGCGCAGATATCCGTCTTCACTTACAAAGATTATGACCTATATTATTGTTTCGGAAAATGTAGACGATTTCTATAATACCAAGGTTACAATCAAACAAAGTGTCCTTGATACCATCGGCGGAACAGGTTGCTCAACCTCAGGTGTTGACCAGAAGGCAGGGGAGCAGATGACGATTATTGACCTTGTCCACTGTATGATAGTATCCTCGGGTTATGATGCCGCTGTTGTTCTTGCAGACTTTGTGGGCGGCGGCAACACTGATAAATTCGTTGAGATGATGAACGAAAAGGCCATTGAGCTGGGTTGTACTGACACTAACTTCACAAATCCTCATGGTCTTCACGATCCAATGCATTACACCACAGCTTCTGATATGTACAAGATTACATCCTATGCTCTCACTTTGCCTCTTTTCTCAGAAATCTGTGATACTGCAACATATTATTGCGAGGGCGACTCCTATCCGCTCACTACAACAAACTATATGATTGACCTCAACCGTGGCGGAGAGTATTTCTACACCTACGCAAAAGGCGTTAAGAACGGCAGTTCTGAGGAAGCGGGCAGATGTGTTATTACAACGGGTATTTCTGATGGCTATGCATATATGTGTATCTGTATGAAGTCTCCTTACACCAGTGAAAAGAACGGAGCTATGGTAGATGCACAGAATCTCCTCAGATGGGCGCTTCTGAATCTTGAACTTTCAAGAATGCTTACAAAGGAAACTCCTGTCTGTGAGATCGATGTAAACTTTTCCTCAGGAGATAAAACAACCACGCTCTATCCCGAGAAAAACGTAAATACCATCCTTCCCAAAAACTACGATCCTAAGAACGTGAGGGTGGAGCCTGATGTCCCCGAATCCGTTGATGCACCTCTTTCTGCGGGAGATGTAGTGGGCACTGCAACTGTTTATTATATGGATGAAGCAGTTCAGACAGTTAATCTTGTAGCCTCTGAAAACATCGATAAGAGTCAGGTTTCATATTCGCTTCATGTGACAAAAGAAATCGTCTTTTCTCCGATTTTTATTTGCGCGCTTTTTATTGCTGTGGTGCTTATAGTTATCTATATTATCCTTGCATCCAATGTCAGACACTCCACAAAACAGAAGAGAGTAAAGAAATACAGAAGAATGTAAAAATAAAAGACACACAAGGGCTCAGTTCTTGTGTGTCTTGTGATTTATTATCTGAAATTCAGGAAGATGCCAGGCTAATATTTCCTGAGTACTGAGACCTTTTTCTGAAAGATACCGCATAGAGCTTACACTTACTCCGCAGGTAGCACCATAAAATCTGTTGTAGTTTATGTTTTCCGATTCCCAGGGGGTAGCAACCGACACAAGATATGGATAATTCTCGTCTGTTACTGTATTGATCGAGCCATAGCTTATGATCGGAATGTAAACCTTTTCATTGCCATAGTGTAGTTCTGTGACGGTGTCTCTAAGCATAGACTGAAGCTCCGAGAACAGCTCGTCGCTGAAACTGTTTACTCTCAGTTCGGTCAGTGGTTCTTCGTTTTGAAGCTGATACTTATAATTATTTATGGAAAGAACAAGAACTGCCTCTTTGAGTGCTTTTGTGTCCTCGTATTTAAGAAGATTTGTGGCAAATGTGGCAATGTACTCAGCCTCCTCCTTAGAAAAGTCATTTTCAGTTACGGTGTTTTCAATAATAGCAGGGGAGGGGGTGATATTGGTTTCGGGCGATGTGGTGTTCGTTTCTTTTTTGTTTTCTGAGAGGAGTATAATTGGCGTAAGAATAAACAGAGCCAGAATCAATAGTCCGGTGAATAGTATTTTTTTCATATAAATCTTACCTGATCAGAGAGTGTAAAACGCCTTGACATTGAGTGCGTAATGGAATACAATATAGGTTAGGAATATAGGTTTATCAATTCAATATATTAGAGTTTTTCGTTCTTTATGAATGGAAGCTCAAATATAATCAGTTAGGAGATCAACAATGAAATCAACAGTCAAATGGCTGATTTTCGTCCCTGTCTGTCTTGCCTCAACGCTTCTTATGCTGTTTGTTGGCTTGTCTTCGGGGGGGAATCAGGCCGGTTCGGGAATTTCTATGAACACAGCTGCAGAGATCGTGATCACTTCTTTTCTCTGTATGTATCTTTTATTTGCTGTACTTTCGATTTTCGATAAGCAAACAGCAAGAGTCCATCTTCTTCTGAAGAATATTTTCTGTACCATAACAGCGGCTCTCAGTGCCTTTGCTCTGTCTGCAACGGCAGCCCTTGAAGTTACTTCAATGGCAAGAAATGCTTCTTTCGGACTTCTCGGAGTAATAACTTCTTTGCTGACACTGCTTTCAGCTGCAGCACTTCTTTTTATTGCAATGAATCATCTGACCGGAAGCAATTCTTCAGGCAATATTTCCATACTCTATCTTGCGCTTCCTCTTTGGTGCGGTGTGCATCTGATTTCCAGATTCCTTGCCCATACTGCAGATCCTGTTTCTGCTTCGGAAACCCTGGACCTTGTAATGTATGTTGCTTTGGCACTTTTCTTTATTTATTCAATGATGGTGCACTCACTTATTCCCGGAAAGAATGCTGTTAAATCCTCAATTTCAGTAGGATTCCCCACAGTTATGATCTGCTTTGTCTATGCAGTTGCAGAGCTTATTAAGGTTCTTTCTTCTCAGACTAAGAGTATTTCAACTTTCCTTCCTGTAATTTCTGCTCTTTTCCTCGGACTCTATGTTCTCGGCTTTACCGTTGAGCTTTCTCTCAAGTCAAAGAACGTAGATGAGCTTCAGCTTGAAGACGAAGCGCTTCCTGAGGAAGAAGAGGTTTACGAGGAAGAGCTTTCAGAGGAGGCAGAGGCTTCTTTTGAGGAGGAAGAGGCAGAGGAAGTTGTTGAGTATTACGAGAATCTTACTCAGGACTTATCCTTTAGTGAAAATACAGAAAACAGTAATGAATACAGCGGATTTTTCGAGGAAGACAACAATCCTGAGAAAAAATCAGCATCCAAAGACTACGATGATTCAGACACAAGGAGTGAAGAAAACGTGATCGTTGAAGGTGAAAACGTTACTCCCGCAGTACAGAAAGCCCCCCTCGAAAAAGGTGGCCGAGGTGCTACGGTAAAAGAATCCATTATGATAGATGAAGACTTCATCCTCTCTATTGATCCTTCTGATGACAGAAAAGAAAAACCTGTTTATGACAAGGACGAGGATATTTCCTCCTTCATTCTCGGCGAGCCTTCTGAAGTAAAGACTCCTGATGTTGCGGACGACAGCAAATACGAGTCCCGAATGGATGAGATTGACAGACTTATCATCAGCATTCAGGGCGGAGACGATTCCGAAGATAAAAAGTAATTGAAGTGAGGGGCGGCTATCCGCCCCTTTGCGTTTTTTAAAGATAAGGTCAGGTGACAATATGAAAAGATTTTTATCACTTCTGCTTTCCCTTCTGCTTATTATCACCACTCTGGGAATGTATGGTGTCTCAGCGGCTTCGGATTTCAAGGTTAATAACGGGGTGCTGATGTCATATACGGGAAGTTCAAAGAATATCACAATCCCTGAGGGCGTTTATTACATTGCAGATTCAGTTTTTGAGGGGAACAAGACTCTTGAGTCAGTAAATCTCAATGACACCGTTATCATCGGAAACAAAGCTTTTTACGGCTGTGAGTCCCTTGAGAAGGTTACGGTATCCGAAAATATAAAATCCTGCGGCGGTTATGCGTTTTTCAACACACCTTTCTATAAAGACACCGAAACCCCAGACGTGATCGGTTCTGTTCTTTTCAAAGGAACAAAGATTTCAGGAGAGTATACTGTGCCCGCTGAAGTTACCGCTTTAGCACCTTACGCTCTCTACGGCAACAAGAACATTACTTCTGTTACCATTGGAAACAGCGTGTCAGAAATAGGGGAAGGTGCATTTATGAACTGCTCCTCTCTCTCAAAGGTAAGTGTGTCCTCACAAACCTCGTATATAGGCGCTTTTGCCTTTGAAGGTACCGAGTGGCTGAGCAATCAAACTGTTGATTTTCTCACAGTCGGTAATGGTGTTCTTATTAAATATCTCGGTAATGGTTCTGATATCATAATTCCCGAGACAGTGCGACAGATTGCGTCCGGTGCCTTTTACGGCGCTTCCGTCAAGTCCGTTAATATCCCCGAAACAGTAACGTTTATCGGAATGAGAGCTTTTATGAACTGCAAAAGCCTAAAAACAATCAATATACCTAAGTCCGTCAAAGTGATAGATAACGAAGCTTTTGCAAACTGTACAGCACTTGAAAGTGTTGAGATTCCTTCCACGGTAAAATCCCTTGGCGACAGCTTGTTTATAGGAGCGACAGGACTAAAAACCGCCAAGGTATTAAGTACAGCAGATATCCCCAACGGACTCTTTGCGGGATGCACCTCTCTTGAAGGTGTAATGCTTATGTCAGGATGCAAAAAAATAGGAGATTACGCATTTTATAATTGCAAGAATCTTCTGGCGGTATCCGTTCCTGATACTGTGGAGGTCATAGGAGAAGGCGTTTTTACCGGTGCCGTGAAACTGAATGTCTGTTGCAATAAAGACAGCAAAGCATACGTTTATTCAAAGGAGAAGGCTACCCTTATCGGTGATGCAAACTCTGATACAAAAGTGAATGTGAGAGATGCAACACAGATTCAGAAAGCTGTTGCGGGAATGGTAGATCTTACCTTCTCACAGCAGGTAGCCTCTGACGCAGATTTTAACTGTGTCATCAATGTAAGAGATGCCACACAGGTGCAGAAAAACCTTGCAGGTATCTGAAAAAACATTGATAAAACCTTATAAAAAAGAGTTGACTTTCCGATTACTTCGGTGTATTATAATTTGTAATTGAACAAAGCGTTGATGAGGACAATGTCTGAATTTCACCCGTCCAAAGAGAGCGGATAGTTTGCTGAGATATCTGCGTCGGGCTTTTCAGGATACCACCTCTGAGCCTGCACAGGAAATGGTGTGGCGGGTAACTCCGTTAAAGGTTAATAAGGGCAGTTTTTTTACTGCCGAAGTTGGGTGGAACCACGTCTAGTTTTTTAGCCGTCCCGATAGCCAGAGGCTTTCGGGCGGTTTTTTTATTATGTATATTTTCAGAAAGGATGTTTCTATATGATTAACGTAGAACTCAAAGGCGGAGTTGTTAAGGAATTCGAAGACGGCATCTCTGCTGCAGAAGTAGCTAAATCACTGGGTGCAGGTCTTTACAAGGCTGTTTGTGCCTGCAAAATTGACTCAGAGCTTTGTGATCTGAGAACATCTCTCACAAAAGATTGCAAGCTTGAGCTTCTTACTTTTGAGGACGAAGAAGGTAAGCGTGCATTCTGGCACACATGCTCTCACGTTCTTGCTCAGGCAGTAAAGAACCTTTATCCCAAGGCAAAGCTTGGAATCGGACCTGCAGTTGACAATGGTTTCTATTATGATTTTGACGTTGAGAAGCCCTTCACACAGGACGATCTTGATAAGATCAAGGCTGAGATGAAGGCAATAGTAAAGTCAGGTCTCGAGCTTGAGAGATTTGAACTTTCACCCGAGGAGGCAATGAAGTATCTCGAGGATATGGGCGAGACTTATAAGGTTGAGCTTGCTCGTGAACACGCTGATAAGGGCGAGAATATCAGCTTCTATAAACAGGGCAACTTCACAGATCTCTGTGCAGGTCCTCACCTTATGTCCGTTGCTCCTCTCAAAGCATTTGAGCTTACAAACTGCACAGGTGCTTACTGGAGAGGTGACGCTAACAATGCACAGATGTGCCGTGTTTACGGAACAGCTTTCCCCAAGGCTTCTGAGCTTGAGGCATATCTTGAAATGGTAGAGCAGGCAAGACTTCGCGACCATAACAAGCTTGGTCGTGAGCTTGAGCTTTTCACAACTTCTGAGGTTATCGGTCAGGGTCTTCCTATTCTTCTTCCCAAGGGCGCAAGAATCATTCAGCTTCTCCAGCGCTTTGTTGAGGACGAGGAGCAGAGAAGAGGCTGGCTCCTTACAAAAACACCCTATATGGCTAAATCTGACCTTTATAAGATCAGCGGTCACTGGGATCACTATCAGGATGGTATGTTTGTTCTGGGCGATGAGGAGAAGGATAAGGAAGTGTTTGCGCTGCGTCCCATGACTTGTCCCTTCCAGTATCAGGCATATCTTAACCGTGGCAGAAGCTATCGTGATCTTCCCTTAAGATATAACGAGACATCCACACTCTTCAGAAACGAAGCCAGCGGTGAGATGCATGGTCTTATCCGTGTCCGTCAGTTTACAATTTCCGAGGGACATCTTATGTGTACACCCGAGCAGCTCGAGGATGAGTTCAAGGGTTGTCTTGAGCTTGCTGTTTATATGCTCAAGACTCTCGGCCTTTACGAGGACGTTTCCTTCAGATTCTCTCAGTGGGATCCCGATGATAACGGCAAGTATATCGGCACACCCGAGCAGTGGGATGAGGCACAGGGTATTATGGGCAAGATTCTTGATAACCTTGGACTTAACTATAAGATCGGTATCGGCGAGGCTGCTTTCTATGGTCCCAAGCTTGATATTCAGATCAAGAACGTATGGGGTAAAGAGGATACTCTCATTACAATTCAGGTTGACCAGCTTCTTGCTGAGCAGTTTGGCATGGTTTATGTTGATAAGGACGGCTCAAAGAAGAATCCCTATATTATCCACAGAACATCCATCGGCTGCTACGAGAGAACTCTTGCACTTCTTATTGAGAAGTATGCAGGCGCATTCCCCATGTGGCTTGCTCCCACTCAGGTGAAGATCCTTCCCATTGCAGACAGACATCACGATGCTGCATTCGATGTTAAGAAGGCATTGGAAGCTAAGGGTATGCGTGTAGAAGTTGACGACAGAAGCGAGAAGGTTGGCTATAAGATTCGTGAGGCTCAGCTTGAGAAGGTTCCTTATATGCTTATTATCGGTGATAAGGACATCGAAGGCGGTACGGTTTCCGTAAGAGCAAGAAAAGCAGGTGACCTCGGCGCAATGACACTTGATGCATTCATCCAGCGTGCCGCAGAGGAAATAGAGACAAAGGTTATCAACTGATAAAATGCCATATAAAAGATACGATATAAAGAACAAATATAATTACAGAGGCAGACGCAGCAATGATCCCGTTGTGTTTAAAACCATTCTGCTGATAGTTATGCCTCTTGTAATTATCGGCATCGTCCTTCTTGGAATATTTATTTCCTATAAGATAGCTGTTAATAAGCCGCAGGTAGAGATAATCCCCGCTGCAACTGCTGACGAGGTTGAGCTTGTACCTGAAGAGGAGCTTTTAAGGCTCGTTAATGACAGCAATCCTCTGGATCCTGATTTTGTTCCTGAGCTTTCAGAGTATGGCGGGGTACAGATCTCCGTCTACATGGCGGATGCTTTGGAAAAGATGATTAACGATGCCGGTAAAGATGGTGTTGTGATCACAGTTTCGCAGGGATATATATCCTATGATGAGCAGGGTGAGCTTTACGAAAAAACACTCAAGGAGTTTGAAAAGGACAATTCAAAGGTTACTGCTGAGGCTGAAACTAAGAAAATTGTTCCCGAAGCAGGCCACAGCGAAGCGCAGACGGGTCTTCTTGTAAAGCTTTCCACCGATGAAGAGAGTTTTGAAGGAAGCGAAGCTCAGCTCTGGCTTGAAAAAAACTCGGTAAGCTATGGGTTTATTCTGAGATATTCCGAGGACAGCTCCAATTCAAAGGGGATGGCATATAATTCCCAGCTTTACCGATATGTTGGTGAAGAGCACGCTCTGAATGTCCGTAAATACGGTATGACTTTAGACGAGTATTTCACACACATTTCAATGCAATGATGATGAATTTTACTATTTTTCAGAAAATTTTGAAGAAATATAAAAAATATCTTGCATTTTTAAATCATATGTAGTATAATTCTTCTGTTACTACGGCATCAGCGAAAGAGGTGAACTTAAAATGCAGGAGAATATCCATCCTAAGTATGAGCAGACAACTATTACCTGCGCTTGCGGCAATGTTATCGAGACCGGTTCCACAAAGCCCAACCAGCGTGTTGAAATTTGTTCAAAGTGCCATCCTTTCTTTACAGGAAAGCAGAAGCTCGTTGATACCGGCGGACGCGTTGACAGATTTAAGAAGCGTTACGGCTTAAAGTAATAGTTAAGATTCTGAGGCGGTACTTCTCTTTTGAAGCACCGCCTGTTTTTCTCTTTTCGGAGGTGAAGGCTTGCTTACTGAATATAAAACTGTGGAGAGGGAAGCTTCTCCTGAGTTCATTGAGAAACGTTCAAGATTTATCGGCTATATAAAGCCTGTTACCACAGAGGAGCAGGCTCTTCAGTTTATCAACTCAATAAGAGCAAAGCATTGGGACGCAACCCATAATGTATATGCTTATGTCCTCAGAGAGCAGAATACCTGTCGATACAGCGATGACAACGAACCTCAGGGTACAGCAGGAATGCCGGTTTTGGATGTTATCCGCAAAAGCGGACTCACCGATGTCTGCGTTGTTGTTACAAGGTATTTCGGCGGCATACTTCTGGGCGGCGGCGGACTTGTGCGAGCTTATTCTCACAGCGCATCCCTTGCCACAGAGGCAGCCGGTGTGATTTATATGCGTGGCTGTTCCATCTGCCACCTTGAATGTACCTACAATCAATATGGAAAGCTTCAGTCTCTCATTCCCGAAATGGGCGGTGTTGTGGATAGTGCCGACTTTGCCGATAAAGTTTTTATGGATTTTCACATTCCATCATCTGAGCTTTCAGCTCTTCAGAAAAAAGTCACAGACGCCACCAGCGGCACTGTGGAGATACACTCTGAAGAAGAAAAATATTATCCTTACAAAAAATGATGAATTTTTCTGTTTAAATGCAGGGAAATTCATTTTTTATTCGTATATATCATCAGAACTTTATTTTTTTATGGGAAGGAGGAGCGAAAATGGCATTGCCTGACGGCTTTTTGTATGAATTAAAAGAACGTTCCGATATCACGGAAATCGTCTCCTCCTATGTAAATCTCAACAGAAGAGGCAGGAATCAGGTAGGACTCTGTCCCTTTCACAGTGAGAAAACTCCCTCCTTCAACCTTTATCCCGAAAACGGCTCCTTCTATTGCTTCGGTTGCGGAGCAGGCGGAG
>JAZSME010000139.1:0-24656 GCA_045535715.1 Ruminococcus sp.
TGCAGATATGCTTGAGAAGGCTACCATTGATACCATTGAGTCAGGTATAATGACAGGCGATCTTTATCTTCTCTCAACTCTTGAGACCAAGGAAAAGGTCAACACTCAGGACTTCCTTAAGGCAATCGGCAAGAGACTTGCAACATATATGAACTAAGGAATCGAAGGGAAAAAATACTTCAGGAGGAAAGCTTATGAATAAGACAGACGGACAGATTTCATTACCCGTTATCCGCAGACTGCCAAAATACTATCGGTGCCTGTGCAATCTTTCACAGAACGATGTGGATAAAGTTTCCTCACGCACTCTTTCCGAGCTTCTGAAGATAACCGCTTCTCAGGTAAGACAGGATCTTAACTGCTTCGGAGGTTTCGGCCAGCAGGGTTGCGGATATTCCGTTGACCTCCTGAAGAAAAAAATCGAGGAACTGCTGGGACTTGATCAACCAAAAAAGACCATAATCTACGGCATCGGAAATCTCGGACGTGCAGTAATGTGTCACTTTGATTTCGGTAAGATGGGATACGAGGTAAGCGGTCTTTTTGACAAGAATCCGGAACTGATCGGCGAGCAGATCCGCGGTGAAATCATTCGCGATGACAAAACCGTTGTTGATTTCATTGAAAACAATCCTGTGGATGTGGCATTTCTCTGCATCCCCACCCTCAGTGCTGAAGCGGTGGTTGAGAAGCTCTACGGCGCAGGAATCAGAAATTTCCTTAACTTCAGCCATTTTGATATTGCTGCTCATTATCCCGATACTGTGGTAGAGAACGTTCATCTGAGTGAAAGCCTTATGACTCTCTCCTACTTTATGAATGATAAAAAGCAAAGCTGCTAAACAAAAAGCACCCGAACCCATGGTTTTATCCAAAGGTTCGGGTGTATTTTTTTATATTATAAGATTTTTCAGTTCTCTCAGGTCATCAATAATGAGGGCTTTTGTCTGAGAAAGCTCAGCCCTTGCCTGATGTCCCTTGGTATTTAGAATTGTGTCTGCGCCAATCTCCTGAGCCATTCGGTAGTCAAATACACAGTCGCCGATGACCACTGCCTCCTCAGGTAAGATTTCATTTTTTTCGAGGTAAGCTTTTGCAAGGAAGGTTTTGTCTCCTGCGTTAAAATCATCCATAGCAAGAACGTCGGTGAAATATTCCCTGATGCGCAAAGCCTCAAGGCTTTTGTTTACCTTGTTTATATTGGAAGCTGAGACTATGAGCTGACGCTTTTTGAGCCCTTCAAAATAAGAGAGCATCTCCTTGGCACCATCCATGAGAGGATTCTCTCTGAGATGCTTGTCATAGCCTGAGTTAAACTCCTTCACTGCTTCTTCGGGAGTTATACTTCCCTTTTCAAAAACAACCTCATAAAACTTCCAGATCGGAGTATCAACTGCTTTGCTGTATGTTTCAAAGTCAATGATACTCTGGTTTCTTTTTGTAAGCATATCATTGACAGATGCAAGAGCAGCATGGATATCGTCAATGAGTGTGCCGTTGAAATCCCAGATTATCACTTTATAGTCTTTCATTTATTTCTTATCATTCCTGTCAATTCTGATATCAAGACCCATCTCGTAAAGCATTCTCTCAATCTTTTTACCCTCGTCGGAATCAGTTCTGAGATAGTAGTTTTTCAGATTATCAACGTTGAGATTTCTGTACCTGAAAACGCGGTTGAACCAGTAGCAGAGCCAATAGTAAGGATAAAGAATTCTTGCTTTTTTAAGGCGAGGATAGAGCTCATCCAGATTAGGGAAAACGCTTTTTATGGTTCTTCCTGTGCCTGTGTGCTTTTTACCTGTGGTCTTTTCGTAATAGAGGGAGCTTGAAAGTATGGAGTTCTTTCCCGTTCCGAAGGTTGTGGAGCAGAGAATATAGTCAGCTGCCAGTGTATCTGTAACAGGCTCTTCACCGGAAAACCAGCTGTGAGCCATTTTTTCCACGATATTTCTGAATTTATGCAGGCGGATTTTCTCAAGCTCAGTTTGGATATACTCCTGTGAAAGTTCAGACTTGTGAGCCTTTAAAAAGACGTAGACATCCATAATCATTCGGATTCCCGCACCCCCGGACTCCAGATGCTTGGCAAGGTGCGACAAAAGGTAAATATAACTGTCGCTCGAAGAAAGAGTCAGATAATTCTTATCTTCGGAAGCTTTTGCGCGGTCCATGAAATTTTCGTAATACTCGCCGTAGCTTCTGTTATTCTTGATCAGCAAGGAATGAACCTCGTAATGGTGAAAGGGAGCCTTTGTAATATCAAGTTCAATGTTGTTATGATCCTTGATGCTATATCCTCTCTTCAAAAAAATCTGAGAAATCTGAGGAAAGTGCTCATTTCTGCAGAGCAGGTCAATGTCTGTCATTGTACGCATGGACTTTTCAGGATAGTCATTCTTGATCAGAAAGCCCTTTACGGGTAAAACGGGGATGTTATTTTCTGCAAAAATGCGGAAAATCTCCCGGGCTTCCAGATCCATATTGGTCTCTTTCAGAAGATCGATATTGTAGCATTCTTGGAACTGTGAAAGAATATCCTCTGAGGGAAGATCCTCCTTATCCATACGCATAAGAGCATAGTAAACCATACCTGCGACGGAATGACACTTTGCCAAATAAAAAACCGAAGCCCAATCAGTATCTGCATTGGGCTTAGGAGTTTTGGTGTCATTCAATACGCAGGCCAAAAGTTTCAGTAAATATGAAAAGTTTTTGCTGTACTGTGGCTTAGCTCTTTTCATTATCAATTACCGTAATCTTTCTGTCTATAATTCTGACTTCCTTATTACAAACAGCGTTGGCCGCTTTTTTGTGAGAAATAAGAATACAGGTCTTGTCGGAAAGCTTCTTGATATTGTCAAGAAGTTTAAGTTCGGTGGCCTCATCGAGAGCAGAGGTTGCCTCATCGAGAAGGATAATGGGTGCACCGGTGAGAATTGCTCTTGCAATTGCAACACGCTGAACCTGACCCTCGGAAAGTCCGAGACCCTTCTCTCCAATCTGAGTCTCCAGACCCTCGGGGAGATCTTTAATGAAGTCTGCACAGGCAAATTCAACTGCCGCCCAGATTTCCTCCTCCGTTGCATCGCTCTTGACAAAGGTGATGTTTTCGCGAAGAGTACCCGAAAGCAGGAAGTTGCCCTGAGGAACATAGGAGAAGAGCTTTCTCATATTACGGTCCACCGTAATCTTGGAGCCGTCCTTGAGTCTCAGGTAAATCTCACCGTCTGAGATGGGGAAAACTCCGAGCAGAAGCTTTGTGAGGGTACTCTTTCCTATTCCGGAAATACCTGTCATAACCACAAGGTCGCCCTTATTGATGCTAAGGCTTGTGTGGTCAAAAATAAGTTCTCTTCCGTAGTTGAACTCAATGTTGGAAAACTCGATTGACTCGATGTTACTATAAAGAGTCTCTACGTCAAAGTTATCGTCGTTGACGCAGTCCTCGTCTTCCAGCTCTTCAAACTCAATAATTCTCTCAGCAGAAGCGATTGCACCGTAGTATGTAGGAATAACACTTGTGAGAGAATTGATGGGAGCGCTTATCTGAGAAACAAGGGAAAGCACCTGTGAGAGGACGCCGTATGTAATTAAGGGGTCACCCACAGCGATTTTCACGCCACAATAAAAGAGTCCGAAAAGATAAGCGGTGTTAAAAGCGAAATTGAAGCAAGCGTGAGTTGTGAGAGAAATAACGTTTCGCTTACTCTTTCTCTTATAGTTGGTTTCCTGAAGCTCTTCGGCTGTCTCAACAACCTTCTCTTCAGAACGGAAGACCTTTACAACCAGAAGGCTGGAAAGAGTCTCCTGCATAAAGGAACGGATCTTACCGTCAGTCTCAAAAATCAGCTTGTGGTACTTCTTGAGCACACCCTTAAAGAGAAGGGAGATTGAGAACACAAAAAGTCCCACTCCGAAAAACAGCAATGTGAACAGCGGGTCGATGGTAAAGAGTACCACCATAATGCCGATAAGCTTTGAAAAAACAAAAACAACACCGGGTATCAGGGCTGTAATAGCATTGGTGATGGTGCCAACGTCATTGTTGAGTCGGTTGAGCATCTCCCCTGTATGATAGGCTGTGATCTGGGAATATTTCTTTTTGAGAATTTTTCGGTAAAGACTTGTTTTCATATCAATGGTAAGTCTGGCTGTAATCTTGAAAACAAGGTGATTGCTGAGAATAGTCATCAGAATTCTGCCGAGAATCAAAGAGGCAAACAAGACGCCGAAGACCCAGATACCTCGGATTCGCTCATCCACGGAACTTCCGAAGAAGCCGCTGCCTGTGGCTGAATTGATGACAAATCTGAGCATATAGGAATTTGCTACCGCAATACCTGCAAGAAGCACATTAAGAACAGTCAGAAAAATAATGTTTCCACGCTGATTCTTTGCGTTTCTGAGTACCCATTTAATAGCCTTACCATCTGTAAGCGTTGCTAATTTGTCTTTAAAAGATTTCTTTTCTTTCAAAACAATTTCTCCTTTGAAAGGATTAGTCTCTCTAAAAATTATGCCAGCAGATCTGCTGCCTTGAGCTCTGCGATAAACTTATCAACGTCAGTCTTTGCAAGCTCCTCATCCACATCATACTGCTCGAGCATTGCCTTTACAACCTCTTCTGCTGTTGTTTCCTTCTCGAGCTGCTGCCAAAGGAAAGCTCCTGCTTCGTTGAGATTGATCATTCCGTTGAAATCTGCTACTGCATCACCAACAGGTACTACAACAAAAGTATCTGCAACTTTTCTGAGCATAAAATTTTCTTTGATCTTCATAATAATGTCTCCTTTTTTATATAGTATCCTGTTTCATTGCCTTGAGGACTTCGTATGCAGCCTCGTCACTGTTAGTGCAGGTGAGCAAATAAAAAGGATAATTCTCAATAATGTCCGAGTACATAGACATAAGCCTGTCTACTCTTTGGGGATATTTGCTTCGCTTTACCTGCTTGAGAAGCAGGGTAATCGCCTTTGACGCAGGGATGGAGGAAAGAAGGTTCTTGTCTCCTCTTTCGAGGAATATTACACCGCCAAGCTCTGCGCTCAAATTCTTCTGAACCGGAGTTCCTCCTGCAAAGGGGGTGCCATAGACAATGCACTTTCCGTCAATGAGTCTGAAGGAAGGCTTGTCGTCATTGATAATAACAGCCTCGGGGAAAAGTCTGCAGAATCTTGCGGTAAGGGTGGATTTTCCCACACCTGAGTCCGCAGAAATCAAATACACTCTGCCTCTGTAAAGAAGCGCGGAGCTATGAATATAGCTTCCGTAAAACTTCAACAGTTTATAATTGAAGCGGTCACACAAACACATATTCTCTGAGATTGGGGCTGTGATATCAACGCCGTTTTTCACAAAATAGTCAATATCATCAGTTAATATATCAACGACGATATCAGGCTCAGCCTCACCTTGATAAATATAGGGAGCATACCAGCTTTCGGTCTCTTTGTAGATCTGGTTCATACTGACAATCAGATCTGCAATCCTATAAAGTGCCATCTGTTAAATCTCCACTTCTTTGCCAACAAAGAGGACTCCGCTAAAACCGGCGAGATACTTCTGAATCAGAGTAGCGTCCTTGACATTGATGTCACCCTGGGAATCACAATTTGCAAGGAATTTCTGAATGTGGTCAAGGAATGAAAGCCCTGCTGAATACTTCTGAATCAATGTTGCATCTTTGACTGTGATTTTATTGTCAAGGTCACTATCGCCTACGAGATACTTTTTTAGAGGAGGATTGGAATAAGAAGGCTTCTCAGTGGGAGTCTCGGAGGGCTTCTCTGTAGGAGTCTCAGAAGGCTTCTCAGTGGGAGTCTCAGAGGGCTTCTCTGTGGGAATCTCAGAGGGCTTCTCAGTGGGAGTCTCAGAGGGTTTCTCAGTGGGAGTCTCCGAGGGCTTCTCTGTGGGAGTCTCTGAGGGCTTCTCAGTGGGAATCTCAGAGGGCTTCTCTGTGGGAGTCTCAGAGGGCTTCTCTGTGGGAGTCTCTGAGGGCTTCTCAGTGGGAGTCTCTGAGGGCTTCTCTGTGGGAGTCTCTGAGGGCTTTTCTGTGGGAGTCTCAGAAGGCTTTTCTGTGGGAGTCTCGGAGGGCTTCTCTGTGGGCTCTACATAATCTCCGTAGGAAAAGAAACCGATTAAATTCTCTTTTGCATAGGATTGTGCGTAAGTATTGTTCCATCCGTAAATTGTAACTTTGTAGGAATCATCAAAGGCAGTATCTGCAATATATGTAACCGAAGGAGGAATGTTGACCACTGTAAGATCTGTGCAACGGGTAAAAGCCTTATCCTCGATACGTTCAACGCCCTCGGGGATGGTAACAGAAAACATAGCCGAGCAGCTACTGAAACAATTTCTGGGAATAACCTTAAGATTTGTATTGTTTTCAATGGTTACACTTGTGATACCTGTGCAGCCATAAAAAGCGTTGATGTCAATGGTTTCAACAGACCTTGGGATTTTTACAGACTTAAGCGATGTGCAGCCATAGAACGCGTTCATCCCGATTTCTTTAACAGTCTGAGGGATCTCAACATAATGCAGATTTGTGTTGTTGAGAAAAGCGTTATTGTTAATTCTGACTATGGGTTTATTCTCAAATAATGCCGGAATACTGGCTCTTGTATTCTTTCCAAGATATGATGCTATATAGTAGCAATCTCCCCCAGCCTCATATTTCCAGTTTTCATCCTGAAAATAAGTAGCTGCAAGAGAAGGCACAACAGCACCTGTGATACCCATAATTACGAGCAAAATACATGATATGCAGATAACAAATTGTTTCTTCATAAAACCAACTCCGTATTGGACATACTATTTATGATATTATACCAATAATTGAACAAGAATGCAAGAAAATAGTGGAGTAAATCTAAAGTTTTGCACAAAAAAAGGGTGGATGCATAAGGCATCCACCCTGATTTTAATTTTGGAAAATTGAACCGAGGGTCCTCCCGCTTATCTATTAGCCGAAGGGATCGAAATCTTCATCGGGAAGTGTAGCAGGAGTATTATCTTCAACAGGGCTCTCGGTAATGAAAACACTCGCAGTCAGAATAACGGACTGAAGGTTGAATCTGACAATTTCCATTTTAGGTGATTCATATTTCATTGTACCAATACCTCCTTATATACATCATTTATTAAATTACATTTTAGCATACAAACAAATTGTTGTCAAGTGTAATCATTCAAATGAAGTATTATCATTAACAGTTGCGTCAGAAACGCCTGTTTCATAGATATTGAGAGTCTGTACATTACTGATGTATGTTGTAGTTACTCCATCGTTTGTTGTAACTGTTACATAGGAATATACATTGTAGAATCTGTTCTGATTCTTCTCTGTGTTATTGAAGTTAATAACGAACTGAATTCTGTTCTTGTTGGTAATGTTATGGCTTGTTGCATCCATGATTGTACCATAAGTATTACCGCCGCCGATCCAGCCGTTCTTTCCTGCTTCAACAAATGCCTTAAGAGTTTCCTCATCGGTTGCTGTGCCGAAGCCGTTGTTTGCAGCAGCAGCTGCTGCAGCATCAGCATATACACCATTGTAGTCATTCTTGATGTCAAGAGATGTAACCTGCTCAAGAATTACACCGTAAGAAATGCTCTTATAAGCACCCTCTCTGAGGAGAGTTTCAATTGTACAATGGTTACCCTGCCAATCCTCGTTAACAAGCTGACCGTTGTAGTAAGGCTTATAGCTGTTCCATCTGCCATAGAAGTCAGGTGTAAGAATGTTGATGATATAGTCAACATAAACCTTATCGGATGTTATGTTACCCTTTGAGTCTGTTGTCTGCTCACGTCCGTATACAGGTGCGTCGAGAGATACATCAAAGTCATAATCATAATCATACTTGTTCTCGTAGTTGATGGACATATCCTGAGTTACGCGATAACCATAATGTGAACGATATGTGAGAACGATATCAATAGTCTCGTCATACTTACCATTATGGTCAACGTCGTTGTACCAGAAGCCTTCACGAGTTGCGTTTGCGCTGAGCTTCATAGCATCAAGGTCAAGAACTGTGTTATAGGGTACCTGATTAATGATAACATCTGAACCGATCTGAGATGTAACAGTGTACATTGTGTAAGGCTGTGTTGCCCAGAGGTTAAATGTCATTGTGTCATACATAGCACTGCTGATGATCCATGTTGTATCCTTGTAGTAGTCCTCAACGTAAGGAGCATTTACAATTACTGTGTTGACCCATGAGCCATCAGTAGAACTGATATATGCAGGTGTGTAAGGTGTGAAGTTGTTACCGGCAAAGCCGTCAACTTCCTCATCTGTGAGAATATAAGGCACGCTGTAAGTCTTAATATTGTCGTAACGGTCATTGTATTTATAAACGAGAGTTACGTCAATAGACTGAGGCATAAGGTCGGAATAGAGATTCATGCTGAAGAGATCGCCTACTGTGTGCTTGAACTGGAAGTAAACGATGTCGCTGCGTCCGACTACTGTGCCGTTGTTGTTGTAAAGGTTATCGTCGGAATCAACGCCAACCTCTTCAAATGTGGGATTGCCTTCGCCGTCGATAGCATCAGTGTACCAAGCATAGAACTTATCTGCACCTGTTGCATCAGTTGCGATTGTGATGTAGAGCTCATCGCCCTCTGTTGCCTCAAGGCTTGCGGAATTGCCCCTAATGAGAGTTGTTCCTGTACCCTGAGTAATATTCTGAATGCCTACATAGAGAACTGCGTTACCGCCATGTACATCGGGAATGTAATAGTTTGTATTACCAAGACCCTGATAGATGTAATGGTTTACGTAGAAGGAGCCTTCTGCGAGGGGTTCAAATACTGCTGTGTAAGTAGTACCGATAGCTGCTGTAACGGTAACTGTTGTGTTATTTGAGAAGAGTGTGCCGTCTGCTGAGTACCAGCCAACGAACTTAAAGCCAACCTTAGGCATAGCGGAAAGTGTAACTACTGTACCACGGGTTACGTCTACATTCTGATAAACTGCATCAATGTAACCTGTACCGTAGTCAGCCTCGTTTACATTACCTTCTGTGTCGATAACATAATTGCCGTCTATGCCCATAAGAGCAACGTTAACTCCAAGGTTGATTGTAACGGAAAGGTCGGAGTCACCGTACCATTCACCGTCGTAACGTGCGCCGTTTACATGCTCATAGGAGATGTATGCTCTCTGGCCCTCGTAAGCTTCGAGTGTAGTCCAGATTGCTGAGTCTTCATCGTGAAGCTCGTAGGAATAGCACTTACCGATATATGCGCCTGTTGCTGTGTAGAGATAGCAGTCAACATACCACTGACCGTCAAGGTTACCTACGCCGGAGTAGTTTTTGTCACCTGCCTGGATTACATAAAGAGCATTGTTGTCGGAAAGTGTGCTGTCGATATCCTCAATATCGTTACCGAAGATGTCTGTCTTCAGACCTGAGTAGTCAGTGTACTGAACGAAATCCCAGTTGCCGTTTGTGATATTAATAGAAGATGTAGAAACTCGGTTTGAGTTGTAAGTATCGTTTGTATCCTTGATTACGAAGGTAATGTTTTCCTTACCATCTTCAAGAAGAGCGATAAACTCATAGTAGTCGTATGTCTGGATATTGCTGTAATCAGTTACAACAGTATCCATACCATCACCAGGTGCGTAGTTACTGAATGTAACACCGGAGATGGGAGTTCCGTCATAAGCAGAAGTCTCAATAAGTGTGTAGTAAACGTTATCAAGACCTGCAATGGGAATCATAAGCTGTCCGGGATATGCACCAAACTGCTCATACTTCTTTGTACCTGCATCCTTATACCATGTGTATGATGCAAAATACTGGTTCCAGTTTGTGATACCCATATCTGCCACTGCGTAAACAGTAACTGTAGAAACATTATTTGCTGCAAGCCACTCGTTGGTGTGGAAATAAACGGGTACTACAGTTGTATCATCCTCTGTAAATACATAAGAACCACTGTAAAGTCCCTTACCAAGAGATGTAGCTGAAACAAAATCTGTACCGTTGATTACCCAACCTGCAACATAATAATCGAAGATGCCGCTTGTGTTATTGTTAACCTGAGTAAAGAAGGTTACAGCCTCACCGGCAACTACCTGAGCTTCATTATAATAAGTATGATAGCTCTGTCTGTTTATAGTAGTGTCATCAAAGTAGGTATCACCCACTCTACCGTTAGATGAATCCATATTAGTGTCGGACTCGTTCTTACCAATACCATCTGTACCAATAACAGTAATTGTGGGTACATTCTCAGCCTTTGTCCAGCTGAATTCACCTGTTGTAGGATTAAAAGTAAAGGTTACATCGTAGAGCTTTGTATAGCTTGTTGTGTCGATCTCGACCTTTACATATTTGGGTGAAGTCTGATATGCACCGGTAGGAACCAGAGTCTGGGGGTTACCTGTAGCATTAAGAGTTGCTGCATTCCAGAAATGAGAGTTCTCATTTGTGGGGTTAACGTAGATATAACCATCAGTTGTGGAAGTAACGGTAATTGTGTAGGAGTAGGTTCCATCACCGTTTGCTACAAACTTCTGAAGATCATAGCCGGAGTATACCTTACCATTCCATTGACCCTGGAGGTAATAACCGGGCTCTACGTAAGTATCAGATGTATGTGTGCTGTTGTTATAGAGGTTCTTTGCAACATCGGAAAACTCTACCTGATTACTGCTTGTGCCGTCATTGAACTGAATGTTTGTTGCATCCAGAGGAATGTAGCCTACCCAGTAGCCTGATGCGCTGTCGTATGTCATTAAATCGCCAGGCCAAGCTGTTGTTGTAGTTGAGCTACCCCATGTGTAGAGCTTGGGTTGTGACCAATTTGCATCGTTCTGGAGATAGATTTTGCGAGCTACCTTATCATAGTTTGCGGTTGCCTTAATGTTGCCGCCGCTTACTCTGATGTTATAGGTTGTGTCGCTCTTTGTTGTGCTGTCTGCATCATAGAACGAGCCCTCGATAGTCCAGTTAACGAACTTATAGCAAGGATCAGTATTCTGTGTTGTGAGAGTTACCTGCTCATACTGGAGAACTGTAGTTGTAACAGATCCGTTAGCTGTTGAATTTGCAACACCTGCAGGTCTTGTTACAACAGTAACAGTAACATTCTGAAGCTCCTGCCACTCAATATCAAGTGTGTGATCAGCAGAGATAGCAGAGAATGTATATGTAAGCTCTCTGCCTGATGTCTGGCTGTCAGCGACCCAGTAGTTAATTCCGTAACCGGAGTTAGGCTCTGCGGTAATAGTAACATTATCCCCTGCTACTACTTCGATCACCATACCCTCATAAGGAATGAGCTCACCGTCGTAGTAAAGCTTACCGCCCTCTTCGGGATACTGCTCGATCGTTACCTCGTAAGTTGAGCACTTACCATAGGTTACAACGATCTTTGTATCTGCTGTAACATTTTCAAGTGTGTAAGTGAAGGAACGCTGTGTTTCATCGGAGTCGTTATAAACGGAACTACCATTGATGGTTACACTCTGTACGTAGTAAAGGTCAGGAGCAGAAATAACGAGCTCTGCGTCCTCGCCGTAAGTTACGTCAACGGGTGTTTCAGAACCATTGATGGTGATTGTACCGTTCTGATTCTGCTCTGCAGAAACTGTGGGATTCTCGGCATAAACAATGTTGAGCTCACCGTTTGCAGTAATAGTTGCGTTACCGGTGTACATTGAGCCGTTCTCGCCTGTGATCACACCGCTTATTGACTTGATGTAATAGCCTGTGGGAGGAGTGATCATAATGGAAACAGACTTGTTCTGAACGACCTGAACAATCTCTGTTGCAGAAGCAACAGATGTATTATCGATCTTGACTGTACCTAAACCGCCTGTCTGGGTAACGGTCAGATTGAAGTAAGCCTGAAGCTCAAGATTTTCGTAAGCTTCTCTGAGAGCTGCTTCAGCGGCATCAAGCTGTGCCTGAGTGGTAGCTGCTGCGCCGGACTTAGTGTATGCATCATTATAAGCATTTACGAATGCTGTCCAGGATTCAGCTGTGTAATCCTTAACGTTTGTGCCGCCATTGTACTCAGCGGTCATAGCAGTGATGAGATCAAGAAGGTCACGGCGGAGAGTAACAACCTCTGTAGTGCCGTTCTGATAAATCCAGACCTCGGATACGCCCTTCCATGTACCGCCTTCATAGAGGTAATCAGTGATGAGGATGTCGTCACTCTGCAGAGTCCCTGTAGGTTTAGCTCCCCATGAACCGGAGTTATAATATTTAGTATTATTTCTGGTTTCATTGGATGTTGTGCTGGGAGTAAACATGGGATTGGAAGAGCTATAGTCAGATCTGTATGATGCTGAAGTCTCCCAAATATTTCCGTAGTTATCCTGCTTATCCTTAACAAAGAGAGTGTCGCCGATTGTACCGGATACATAAGCATAGTAGTAGTTAGTACCGGAAATCTTTGTCATAGTAACGGCAGTTCTTCCGCTTGTAGTGGCACCGTTGCCGTTGCTGCTCCAAAGTGAACCATCAGAGGAGCTTGTGTAGAGGTAAACATTACTCCAACCGAGTGTGTTGTTGAACATAATGAGGTTACCTGTACCGGAAGGAATGGTCAAGCCGCCGTCATTGAGGATTGCTCCTACCTCATTGGAGTAGCCAAGTGACATCTCAAACTGGTTGGAAGTTTTCCAATTAACACCATTGAAGTCGGAGGTGTTGGGCTGAACTGTTCCGGGCCATTCGCCGTTAGGATAGTTGCTGGTAGATGCAGCATTTCTCTCCCAAAGATAGAGGTTATTATATCCATTGGAGGAGTAAGAATGAACTGTGAGGTACTGACCCTCTACGAAGTTTGCCTGAGCTGTTACGTTTGCCTTAGGTCTGATTACGAAGGTCTTGGAGCCTGTGGAGCCCTCAACAACATCGTAAGCACCATTGATAGTCCAGCCTGCAAAAGCATAGTTTGCAGCGGGTGTAGCTGTAAGTGTTACAGTATCGGGATATGTAACGGATGCAGCGCTTGACTCTGCAGTACCGCCTGAGGAGTATGTAACGCCTACTGTATAAGTGTTAGCTGTGTAAACAGCCTGAACTGTTGTATCAGCAGTAATGTTATTGAATGTCTTATCCCACTCCTTGAAGGTGTAACCTACAACTGTGGGAGCTGTGGGAGCCGAGGCTCCTGAGCCGTAATTTACTGTCTGAGTATCAAGAGTATTACCGTCCATATCAAGGAAGGTAACTGTGAAGGTCCTGATCTGGAAGGTTGCGGTAGCTGTGATAGTAATACCGTCTTTGAGGGGCTTGATAGCGATAGTAGCGGAGTTTACATCACCGCTTGTGATCTCATAATCTGTACCCTCTGTACCGCTGATGGTCCAAGCCTTGAAATTGTAGCCAGCTGTGGGATTAGCGGTAGATGTAAGAGAACCGGGATATTCAACAGAACCGCCTGCATTTGTAACTGTACCGTTTGCATTGTTTGCAGACTTGAAGGTAACTGTTGCAGAATACTTTCTGAAGTTAGCGGTAGCTGTAATATCAGATGCAGGAGTGATCTTGAAGGTTGCGGAGTTTACATCACCGGTTACTGCAGTATAAGTACCTGTGATACTCCAACCTGTGAACACATAACCTGCGTTAGCAGTTGCCTTGAGTTCTACAGTACCACCCTCTACAACTTCCTGCTGTACGGGAGTTGCAGTACCTGCACCGGAAAGACCTACGACAGCCTTAACGGTGTTTGTAGGAACTGAGGTAAAGTTAGCTGTAAATACAAGAGTTTTACCGTTTGTCAGAGGCTTAACTGTAATAGAAGAAGCAGAAGCATCACCTGATGTGTATCTGAAATCAGTGCCTGCTGTGCCGCCGCTTACAGTCCAGCCTGTGAAGGTATAGCCTGAAGAAGCTGTTGCAGTACTTGACTTGGAGCTTGTGTAACCAACAGATGTTGAACCTGTGTTAGTTACTGTACCGCCTGTGCCTGCCTTAAACTCAATGTTACTCTTGTTTTCAGAGTACTGAGCTATATACTCTGTATCGGAAGAAATGGCACCAACTGCAGGATTCCAACCTGTGAAGGTGTAGCCCTCACGGGTGGGGTTAGCAGGAGCTGTGGGAGCAGAGCCTGAAGGGATAGTCTGAACTGAACCTATCTGTGTACCGTCCCAGTCCTTAAAGGTTGCGGTTACATTGCTTGCCTTAACAGTGATAGTTTTAGAAGCTGTAGCTGTTGAAGTAAGGCTTGAGTAACCATTAGGATGATAAGTAACTGTTGCAGTTACTGTATATGTACCGGGCTGTGTTGCGGTAAATGTGTTACCGCTGACAGATGCACCTGTACCAACTGAATAAGTAGTGGATTTGATAGTGTTGAGAGTTGCATTACTGGAAAGTGCAGGTGTAAGTGTGACTGCCTCTCCGGGAGCTACTGTGGTAGCACTTGCTGAAAGTGTTGCAGTAGATGCAGGCTTTACAGCTGTACCCCATGTTGCAGAAGTTGAATTCTCAGAGAATTTGCTGATATAATTCGAAGTACTGCTAAGAGTAATATTACCTGTCTGATTCCACTTGTTATCCCATGAAGGAGATGTGGAAGTATTATTACGGGTAAGAATAACAGTTGTCCATGAGCCTGCGGGAATTACAACATAGTATGTATTGCCGCTGTAATTAACAGCATGAGCAGACCATGCATTGCCAGAACTGTTAAAGAAGTAAGCAAAGTTACCGTTGCCGTTAGTACCTGCTGTCCACCATGAAACAGCAGACATGTTAAAGTAGAGGCGTGCAGTACCGTCTGACGTGATGGTTGCACCTGTCTCTGCGATGTCAACCTGTGCTGCTGAAGGCGAGAAGCCTATTACTGATGCAGAAATAAGCATCAGAAGGGTCAGCATAAGAGACAACGCGCTTCTTAAAAATTTCTTAGTTTTCACTTAAATACCTCCTATATATATATAGTATAGGATTAAGCTAATGCAACAAGCTTTTTCATAATAGCCGTTGCATCGCTTATTGTTACCTTACCGTCACCGGTAAAATCAGAAATTGTGAGACTTAATTTATCAAGGCTCACGAGACCTACAAGATTCTTCTGAATCATTGTAGCGTCCTTTATATTAACCTTGCCGTCAGCATTGGAGTCGCCAACATAACGAAGGGTAATATTTGCTGAAAGCTCTTCGAGAGCAGACTTGCCGTCTTTCTCTGAGTCGTAAAGCATATTAACTGCACTCTCTGTCCAGTTACGCTCTACCTCTGTCCAGTCTGTAAGATTCAGCATCACGTTACTGGTGTTGAGGTTATCAACTCCGAGGAAAATTTCACCTGACTCTGCGATAGTGAGAGTAATGTCACCCTCCATTGCGTAACGGCTTGAAAGAATGCTTACGGAAAGCATGGGGTTAGCCTTGGAAACCTGAACGTCAGCTCTGTACCAGTAATATGTAGCAGTCTGTGTTGCATTCTTACCGGGGAGAGCAATCAGAATATCCTTCTGCATTGCTTCGTCAGCAAGATCAGAGACAGCACCCTCAGTTGTGATGAGAGGTCTGTAACCGAGTGTTGATGTACTCTTGAAGTAGATTGTGACATCATACATCTCGCTTACTGCTGTAATTGATACAGTCTTATTCTCAGATAATTCTTCGAAAAGCTTGCCGCCGACAGTTGTCTTTGCAATAACATAGTAGGTCTTCTGGGTTCCGATTTCGGAATCGAGAGCCTCAACGCTGTATATACCTGTTCCGTTGGAAGCGAGGATATTACCTGCGCCGTCATAGAACTCGAATACAACAGCTTCTGTGGAATTTGTCTCAGCCTTGAGGTTGATGGTCATTCCTGACTCTACTTTTGTGGGAGCTGTAAGTGTTACTATAAAATTGAACGCATTGACTTTTACATCAACGTCAATAAAGTCTGTGTATGTCTCACCGTCAACTGCAACGGTTGCTCTGACTGTAAAAGAGAGAACCTTGTCTGCATCAAGAGATGTTGTGAGATACTCAAATGTACCTGTTGTGTTTGTCTCAACAAGCTCTTCGGTAAGGTCTTCGTTAAGATAAAGCTCATAGGTAACTTCCAGATCAGTAACGTTTGTGTTGGCTTCGAAACCGATCACGTCTCCTGCTGTAACTTCTAAGGGAGCAGATAAATCAAGCTCAAATCTGAAACCTACAACTTCAACCTCAGCAGCCTCTGAAGCCTCGGAAACCTTTTCGGATGTGAGAGATGTTGCAACTACTGTGTAGTCTGCTGTATCACCCCTCTCAGCTGTGAAGCTGTATTCCTTAGAGGTTGTGGTAGCAAACTCTGTGCCATCCTTATAGATGGTGTATGTATAGTTACCGTCTGTCTTGTCGTCGATTGTGAGTGTTACGGTCTCCCCTGCTTCGTAAACATCCTTATCAGCCGAAACTGTGGGAGGCTGAATAACATAATCGATATCATAGATACCTGTGTGGCTTGAACCATCGGTGGAGATATATTTATCCATCCACTGTAGACGCTCATAGAACCAATTGTTGAGCCATACTACTGCAGCATTGTGGTTGTCGCCTGTATCTGTTGAACCCCAGTTGTTTGTGATGAAGGGGTCACTTGCGATAAGTCCCCATTTGTCTTCATCCATTGCTGTGGTGTCTTTAACCATGTTGTAGAACTCTGCAATGATACCGTCAAGCTCAGAAACAGAAGAAACTTCGCCGACACTGAACTTGAGAGCTTCGTCATGGAAAATCTCGTCCCACTCAGCAACTACTACTGACCAGAATGCGTCATTCTGACAAAGGGCTGCCTGAGCGTTGAAGTTGGAAGCACCGTAGATGGTCTTGGAGTTCAAATACCAACCGCCTGCTTCGGAAGGATCAGCATCTACCTTATCGTAGAAATCACTGCCTGAATTTACGCGGTCTGTGTAAGTCTTTGCGTACTGACCAAGAGTCCAGTCATAGTCCCATGCAACGCCTGCATGAAGCTTGCCACCGTCATAGAATACGTAGTAGGATGTAGCGCCGCCGTCCAAGTTCTTTGTGAGTTCCTGAATGAGGTACATCTTTGCGAAGGACTCAACGTCGATAACTGCATCCAGCTCCTCGTATGTTGCTGTATCATCATACATAAGAGCTTCTGCTGTATTCCAGATATCTCTGATGAACTTGATCTCGTTCTTTGTGGCAAACTCGGGATACTTACAAACGATCTGCTGACCCTTAGAAGAGATGAAACCTGAAATCTCATTCGAGAATCTCTCGTTAAGCTCAAACTCAAGAAGGAAGCCTGACTCTGCGTATGTGGAAGGATCGGGCTCATCGAGGTTTGAGATGTATTTGTAGTAATTCTTTGTGGAGCTGTCGGAAAGACTTCCGTTTGAAGATCCACGAGTCATGAGAGAATCGTCCTCATAGAGAGCGGTGTTGTTAGCTGAGAACTCCTCGTTGATACCCTCAAGGTCAACAATATCTACGAGAGGATCGCCGATCTCAACCTTGTCTGTGAGAAGATATGTACCGATGTAGTAGCCGTTGTTGTAGAAATCTACGGGCTCATAATCGGGAGCGTATTTTACACCGATCTGCTGAGCAAGCTCATAAACGATCATATTTCTCATACGTGCCTCGTCAGCGTTATAAGAAACGAGACAGTACTTTTTGCTCTTGGAGCTTTCATCAAGAAGCTTTGCCTTTGCATCAAGTGTGATGTTGAAAGCGTACTTACCGATGATCTTGTGAGAAGCTTCCCAAGAGGAGTTACCTCTTCCCTTTATCTTCTTGAGAACTGTGTTTTCATTTTTCTGAGTTCCGTCGGGACCGTAAACTACGATTTCTCCCTTGGTCTCGAAGTCATCCTTGTTCTCATATCCCTTATATGTACCCTGAGGAACATCGGTTCCTGTTGTGGTGTAGATAGAAGAAATTGCGCTTGACTTGTGAATTTTCAGAGTGCCTGAGATATCGCCTGCTATCGCATAATTGGATGCATAGAAACTGTAGGTTGATCCGGTAGCGGAAACAGACGCATTGCCGATAGTAAGGTTCGTGCCTTCTGAAACGAAAAATGTAACACTAAACTGATTATTTGAATTTACGGGGATGTAGGAAGGAAGATAGAGATCATAGCTGCTTCCGTTCTTATCAGGTTTGATGATATCGAGAGTAGTTGTGGGATCACCGTCGATATCCACCCAGAATTCTGCATCAGTTGTGGTACCGCCGCCACCTGAAGAATTGTAAACAGATCCGGAGTATGATGTTCCGCCTACTACGAGATTAGTGTAGCAGTTGTTGGTAGCATCAAGAGGAATGTCTCCTGTCTGGTTACAGTTATTCCAAGGATCTGTGTCGCTATGGCTACGAGTGAAGATCACGTGGGTATATGTGCCCGCTGTTGTGATCTTTGCACCGTATATAGCGCCTACTGCGTTCTCGGTACCTTCGATCAACTCGAACTTCACATCAATAGCAGTGTTTGTTGAGGAGTTCCAAATATGCATCCATTCTGTTACATCGCCATGGAACCAGTTTGCCCCCCAACCTGAAGGTGTGAAGTTTTTAACATAGATGTAATCACCGGCGGCAAAAGTACGGGAAGCGCCGGTCTCCTCGAGGTCAACTTCTGCTGCTGATGTGGACACGATGCTTACTGAAAATGCAGAAAACATCATAAGCATTGTCAGAAGAACTGACATAAGCCGCAGAAGAAAACCTCTTTTAAGAGTTTTCATAGTAATACCTCCTATTTTACAAACTGCATTATAGAAGGGGGCGTACCGAAAGCTTTCACAGCGACTGACCTTCGCCGGTGCTGTGTATTGTGAGCCGCCGAAAATTTCAGCGGTCCATAATACACAGCAAATTGCCAAAAGGGTACACTACCCCATCAAAATTACCCCTATATTATAATACATATATATAGCAAAAATCAAACGTTTTTTGATTTATTACAACAAATTGTAGGAATGCCTTAAAAAGCACCTTCCAATTGGGCATTTTGCATAAGTAATAATTTGAAAATAGAATTATAAGTTCGTTTAGAAACGGAAAGTGTTGACCCCTCATCAAAAAACTAATTTTATTGACATTGGACAACAAAAAAAGCCCACCGAAAATGGTGGGCTTGTGTGTTATTTCAGTCTGACAAAGATTAGTCAGCAGAGTAAGGAAGAAGTGCAAGATAACGTGCACGCTTGATAGCTACTGTGAGCTCTCTCTGATGTGCAGCGCATGTGCCTGTTACTCTTCTGGGGAGAATCTTTGCTCTCTCAGACATATAGCGGCGGAGACGGTTAACATCCTTGTAGTCAATCTTCTCTACCTTATCAACACAAAATGCGCAGACTTTTCTGCGGGACTTTCTGTGCATAGGTCTTTCAGCCATGATAATATCTCCTTTCAAAAATTGGGAATTTTACAAATAAATTCAATCAGAAGGGCAGGTCATCGTCAGTAGGCATCTCCTCAAAATCAGAGGTGGAACCTGCGGAAAATGCAGGAGCTTCTGAGTAAGAGGGTGTGTTTGCCTGTGAGTATCCCTGTGAATATCCCTGTGAGTAACCACCGAAGTTACCGGTGTTTTCTCTTCTCTCGCCGGTAAAGGAAGCATTGTCAGCAATAACCTCTACAACATAGCGGTTTGTGCCGTCCTTAGCCTGATATGTGCGGCTCTGTAAGCTTCCGTCAATTGCGATAAGGGAGCCCTTTTTGAAGTGTTTGCATACAAAATCAGCGGTATAACGCCAAGCAACGATATCAAAGAAATCGGCCTGTCTCTCCTCGCCTGCCTTGACATAGTTTCTGTCAACTGCAATACGGAAGGTTGTTACGTTTGTACCTGACTGTGTTGTTTTGAGTTCGGGGTCAGAAACGAGTCTGCCCATAAGTACTACTCTGTTGATCATTGATTATTCGTCCTTTCATTCTGCATCTTAAAAGATGCTTGCGTGATTATTCGTCTTCCTTCTTGATGATAAGTGATCTGAGGATACCGTCTGTGATCTGGTATCTACGGTCGAGCTCCTTGGGGAACTCAGCGTCGGACTCAAAGTTCATGAGAACGTAGTAACCCTCAGACTCCTTGTTGATGAGATAAGCGAGCTTTCTCTTGCCCCACTCATCAACGCTCTGCAGTGTAGCATACTTCTCGATAGTCTTCTTGAACTTCTCGATAATAGCCTGAACAGCCTCTTCACCGTTCTTAACGGAGAGAACCATAACGGTCTCGTAGTTAGCCTTTACTGCCATCTGTTGCACCTCCTTCTGGACATTTGGCGCCTTCTCGGTAAAACCTTACGGCGCAAGGATGTACGCAGCCTGACCGCTGCGTCGGTTATAAAAATAACCTGCTACGTGCATACTTACACACATAACAGGTTAATTATATCACAATGTTTTGGTTTGTCAACAAGAATTTTTAAGAATCCCCCATATTTTCTGATGATTTTCCGATTCTTGTGTCCGGATTTCCGTAAACCTTTTCCCCGCCTTCTTCATCATAAGCAGGGAAGCCTCTTCCTTTGATGGCATCCGCAGTCGTAATGATGATGAAAGCCTCGGGATCGATTTTCTTCACAAGGCTGGTGGTTCTGTGGACCTGCTGAGGTCTGAGAGCACACAAAAGAACTTTTTTATTGTTCTGATTGTAGCCGCCCTGAGCGTCAAGAAGAGTAACTCCACGGTCAATTTTACTGAGTATTTCCTCTGTTACAGCCTCGTGATGTGAGGTGATAATAAAGAGGAGCTTACCATTGTTACGACTCATACCGTAAAGTACGGTATCTATGATCTTAGTATTCACAAAAATGAATATTATTGCATAAAGCGCATTGTCCACATTTGCAAATACGAAGGCTGAGAGCACGATTACAATAAAGTCAACAATAAGCATAAAATTACCCATAGAAATATGGGGCTTCTTCTCGTGCATTATTCTGGAGACAATGTCTGTGCCGCCGGTGGAACTGCCGCAATAAAAGATAAGAGCAAGACCTACACCGCAAAGAATACCGCCGAAAACCGCCACAAGAATAGGATCTCCCTTGTAAGGAGGTATAATCCTCTGAACAGCGTCAATTGAGAAAAGATCGATAAACACTGAAGAAAGAACTGTTGCAATAAGGGATCTGGTCAGATACTTCCACCCAAGAATAACTCCACCCAGAATAAAAATGGGAATGTTGAGAACCAGGGTTGTGGTACCTACCGGAAGAGCAGGAAAGAGAAAATGCACCATAGTGGAAAGACCCACTATTCCACCGGGAGCGATGTTATTAGGGGTTGTGAAAATTGCAACCGAGACAGCGTAAAACGCACATCCGAGTGTAATTATCAGGAATTCCGAAAGGGACATTTTATCAACAAACGAGATATTGTTACGTTTCTTCAAAGCTATCACCTTGCTTGCATAATTATTCAGTATCTTCGCATATAATCACATTAAAAAGCTGGCGGATCCTCTCAATATTATCTGTGAGATAAAGATATCCGAAAAGAGCTTCAAGACCAGTTGCGGTATGGTACTCCTTCAGGGTACTGTTTTTGGGGACAGAGTTTACGGTAACGTTTCTGCCACGCTTAAAAACGGCCTCTTCCTCTTCTGAGAGGAGAGGAAGGATTTTTTCGAGAGCTTTTGTCTGTGAATAACAATTCACAAGACTTACCTTCTCCCGATTAAGCTCCCCTACCCTTCTTGAGTCTCTGGTTGCCAGATATTCTCTCACAAGAAGCTCATAGACACTGTCCCCCACAAAGGCAAGATTCAGCGAAGACATAGTCTGTGGGGTTATCTTATTTTCTAATAGTTTATCCATAACTTACTCTTTAATCAACAAAATCAAACTGTACATCGTAAATCGACACTGTGTCGCCCTCTTCGATTCCGGCATCTCTCAGGGCATCAATGACACCGCTGCTGATGAGGACATTCTGGAAATAGTTGAGGCTCTCGAAATCATCAAAGTTAACGCTCTGCATAACCTTGTAAAGCCATTTGCCCTCAACAAAGTAGATTCCATCACAATTTGTAACCTTGATTTCCTTGGTGTTGAGAGAATCAATATCCACCTCGGGAAGAGGCTCGGGCTCATAGATTGTAAGAGGAGGAAGGGTGGAAAGAAGCTCTACCGTTTTATTGAGAAGAGGATCAACATCATATCTGATTGCTGCCATTATGGGGAAGAAATCATAGCCCTGTGCTTCCACAAATTTGCGGAAGTCCTCTATCTGCTCATCGCTTGCAAGGTCGCATTTGTTACCTGCAACGATCATGGGACGCTCTGAAAGCTCGGGATTAAACTTTCTCAGCTCCTCATTAATGATGCAAAAGTCCTCTTTGGGATCTCTTCCTTCGCTGCCGGCAACGTCAACAATATGAATAATCATTCTGCAGCGCTCAACATGGCGCAGGAACTGATGACCAAGACCCACGCCTTCCCATGCGCCCTCAATAAGGCCGGGAATATCAGCCATAACAAAGGAGTTGCCGGGCACATCCACCACACCCAGCTTAGGAGTAATAGTTGTGAAATGATAATCAGCAATCTCGGGTTTTGCCTGAGAAACAACGGAAAGAAGGGTGGATTTTCCTACATTGGGAAAACCTACAAGTCCTACATCCGCCAGAAGTTTCAGCTCAAGCTGAAGCTCGAATTCTTCTCCGGGCATTCCGGGACGGGCAAATCTGGGCACCTGTCTTGTGGGGGTTGCAAAATGAGAGTTACCCCAGCCGCCTTTGCCACCTTTTGCAATAACTACGGGCTCAGGAGTTGAGATATCAGCGATAAGTCTGCCTGTTTCAGCGTCCTTGATTATTGTACCCATTGGTACACGGACAATGAGGTCCTCGGCTTTTCTGCCGTTTTTTCTGCCGGACATTCCCTGATTACCGGGCTTTGCGGCATATTTTCTCTTGTATCTGAAATCTGCCAGAGTGGAAAGGTTGGTATCCGCAAGGAACACAACGTCTCCGCCCTTGCCGCCGTCACCGCCGTCGGGGCCGCCTGCTGCTACATACTTTTCTCTGTGAAAGGACACAGCACCGTTTCCGCCGTCACCGGCTTTGACGAAGATTTTAGCTATATCTACAAACATTGTAAATTTACCTCCTTTAACAGTATTTCTCAAAGAACGGGAAAATACTTACTAAAGAACAATTATAAAAAAACAAGGGGCGGATAAACTATCCGCCCCAATTACGCGATATTACTGCTCAACAGGATAAACGCAGGCGCGCTTTCTGTCTCTGCCCATACGCTCGAAGCGAAGAACGCCGTCAACGAGAGCGAAGAGAGAGTCATCCTTACCTCTGCCTACATTCACGCCGGGATGGATGTGAGTTCCTCTCTGCTTAACGAGGATGTTACCTGCAAGAACGAACTGACCGTCTGCACGCTTTACGCCAAGACGCTTGGACTCAGAGTCACGGCCGTTCTTTGTGGAACCCATACCTTTTTTATGTGCAAATAACTGAATATTAATCTTAAGCATTTGTATTACACCTCCGTAAATAAACTAGTAATGTTGTTCGGGTATTGCTCCGAAAGCTCTGTGAGATGCAGTCTGAAACCCTGCATTAAATCAGAAGCTCTGAGAGCCTGGTCTGAATTGAGCTTCACACTCATTTTCCCCTCGGAAACGGAAATCTCAGGTGAGAGATTCATAATCTCCGTCAGAGTATTGGCAACCATATAGGCTGCTGAGCTTACTGCCGCACAGACAATATCCTGTCCATGTTCAGCAAATCCTGCGTGACCCTGAAGGTCAAAACCGAGGATTACATCCTTTTGAGTAATGAAGCGGATTTTAATCATATCAGCCAGCGATGGACTTGATCTCAACCTTTGTGTAAGGCTGTCTGTGTCCGAGCTTTCTCTTCTCGCCCTTCTTGGGTTTGTAGGTAGCAACGGTGATCTTCTTGCCCTTATCGGTCTTGATTACCTCACCTGTTACCTTTGCGCCCTCAACGTAGGGAGTACCCACAACGAGACCGTCATCGGTGGAGATTGCAACAACCTTGAACTCAACAGTTGCTGCTACTTCTGCGTCAAGCTTCTCAACGTAGATAACGCTGCCGTTCTCTACCTTGTACTGCTTGCCGCCAGTTTCGATTACTGCGTACATAGTTTAGTACCTATCCTTTTTTTAGACTCGCTATTAGTAGGTATGACATAAAATGTCAACTTCCGACCCACAATAAGCGGCTTATATACTATATCACAACTAAAAGTTGTTGTCAACAGTTATTTTGAAGTTTTGTAGCCTTTAACGTGTTCTTCATGAGCATTGCAATTGTCATAGGTCCTACACCGCCGGGAACGGGTGTAATCATAGATGCCTTCTCGGAAACTTTATCATAATCAACGTCACCGCAGAGCTTGCCGTTTTCGTCTCTGTTCATGCCTACATCAATTACAACAGCGCCGTCCTTGACCATATCCTTTGTGACGAACTTTGCCTTGCCGACTGCTGCAACAAGGATATCCGCTGAGGATGTAACCTTCTTGAGATTCTTTGTTCTTGAATGGCAGATGGTTACTGTGCCGTTTGCGTGGAGAAGGTGCATTGACATGGGCTTGCCGACAATGTTGCTTCTGCCGATCACAACGCAGTCCTTACCCTCTGCATCGATGTTATAATACTTGAGGATCTCCATAACACCAGCGGGTGTGCAGGGAAGGAAATCATACTCACC
>JAZSME010000141.1:0-21000 GCA_045535715.1 Ruminococcus sp.
CCGAGGATGATCTCGTAATCAACTGTCTCATCCTCTTTCACATATACAGCTGTGAGGTTTGTGTCCTCTGCAGGATAGAAGGTATACTCTGCGCTGTAACTTCTCACCTTGCCGTTTTCATCTGCCCAGTAAGCAAACTTCTCGCCTTCAGGGGCAGCATCTGCTACTGCTGTTACAGCGCCGAACTTGAGGGTCTTGCCGTCGGTGACACCCGTTGCGGTACCGCCCTGAACATTAACATCAACGTAAACGAGAATCTTTGTCCATGTGGGAGTTACTATGACACTCTCACCGTTTTTCACAGCAGACATAATCTCCTCGGCTGTCATTGTCCAGCCTGTCGCCTGCCATGCTGCATTTACGGGAAATTCGGGGAAGATTATCTCGTCGCCCTCCATATAGTACTGCATATCGAGGATCTGATTTGCCTTGTCATTTTTGAAGATAACAAGAGTTGCGTCCTCAATATCGGTCTGATAGAGAGCCTTCACGTAGTCATTACCTGTGGTTGTGAACGTATATGTAAAGCTGTTTGTGAGAACAAGTCCCTCTGCATTTACCCATCCAAGGAAGGTGCCTCCCTGATTTGCGGTTAATGTAACTGTGGCACCCACGGGAGCTTTTGAATTCACATAGGCTGTGCCCTGAGGTCTCTCTGCCCCTCCGTTTACGGAAATCTTAAAGCCTGTGCCGCCTGTTACGTCAATCTTAAGAGCGCCTGTGGTGGCTGCTGTAACGTTCTTTGAGTACTTAGCTGTGACGGTAATGTCTTCAGTAACATTATCAAAGCCTGTGTCCCAACCCTTGAAAGTATATCCGTTTCTTTCGGGATTCTCAGGAGCTTCAGCGCTTTCGCCGTAGCTTATCGACTGAATATCCAGTACTGTGCCGTCGAAATCCACGAAGGTAACTGTGTATGTTCTCAGTTCTGTTTTATAGGTTGCTTTGACAACGGTGTCGGCCTTGATGCTGCTAAAGGAGCCTTCCCATCCGCTGAAGGTATAGTTAAACTGTGCATCGGAAGCCCTGGTGGGATCGGAGGGTGCAGTAGCGGATTTTCCGTAAGCAACCTGCTGGGTATCAAGAACTGTTCCGTCAAAGTCAACGAAGGTTACTGTGTACTTGTTTTCGGTCTGCTGATATGTTGCTGTTACAACTGTATCTGCGGTGATATTTGTAAAGGGAGTGTCCCAGCCTGTGAAAACGTAGGTGTAGCTTTCGTCAGCCTCTCTCACAGGATCTGCGGGGGCAACGGCGGACGCGCCGGAAGTTACGCTCTGAGTATCAATTACTGTTCCGTCGTAGTCCTTGAAGGTAACTGTGTATGTGCTGAGATCAGGCACCTCGGGAACATTCTCTTCTGCATAATAAACTGTGAGTCTCTTTGTGCTTGAATCAAAGGAGAAGAGGTATGTACCGCCCGTTGCCTTAAGAGTGATGTCTCCTGCGGTCTTGGTGGTTGACCATCCTCCGGAACCCGTGGAGTCGGTAATGGTGCCGTCATTTCCGTACCAGTCGCCGTCATCCTCCAGAATCTTGAACTTATAGGAGCCTGCCTCAAGTTCAAGCTCTGTTGCGACAACCACCGAGCCTTCTGAGACAAAGGGCATCGGAGTAGTGCCGGCCCAATCATTGAAGTCACCTCTCAGGGTAAAGCCTGAATAGAGAGGATCAACCTCTTCCTCGGGAGTTGACTCCGAAGGAGCGGTTGACTCCTCGGGTGCGGTTGACTCTTCCTCAGTGTTAGAAAGATATGCAATTGCAAATCGATTTGTGCTTGTATCGAATGTGAATGTGTATGTGCCGCCTGTGGCATTAAGAGTACAGTTTGAAATAGTGGAGCCTGTCTTTGTTGACCAAGTGCTGCTGCCTGTACTGTCGGAAACTTTACCTGTATTGCTGTAATAGGTTGAGCCACGCTTGAACTTGAAGGTATATGTTCCTGCCTCAAGCTCAAGAGTTACACTTGCAATGTTGCTGTCAGCGGTGTTCTCCATAAGATCGGTTTCTTTCCAATCATTGAAAGATCCCAGAAGGAGAACATCGGAGTAGCCGTACTCGGGAGCGTCGCTCTCCCAGTAGCCGTCATCATTACTGATAACATAGAAGTTTGTGTCCTCTCCTCTGTCGCCTGCTACGATGGTGTGGGAAAGTGTACCATTCTTGTATCTTCTGAAGGTAATATCGGTAATAGTCTTGTTAACGGATACAGACCATGAGTCTTCATCCATTGTCATTTCGTACTCGGTATCTGTTTCGTTATCAACCAGCACAAACTGACGATCGGTATCGTTGAGGATCCAGTCGGTGTCCTCGCTGCTACTGAACATTTTGATAGTCACATTTTCCGTATCATCGGAAGGTGTGGACTCGGAGGGTGCAGTTGAGGTGGTTGTTGACACCGATACGTCTGAGTCGGTTTTGATAACCGAAAGCTTCAGAGTTGAAAGGTCATAGGTGAATTCATAAGTGCCTCCTGAGGCAGTAAAGGTACACTTGTCCTTTCCTGCACCGAAGGTCCAGCCGGTGTCTCCTGTTGTGTCGGTGATGGTGCCTGTGTTTCCGTACCATACGCCAAGACCCAGATTGTGAATCTTGAAGGTATATGTACCTGCAGGAATGGAAACCGTAGCTTTTACTTTATTTTCACCATCCACATAAGCCATCTCTGCGGAGCTGTCCCAATCATTGAAGGTACCCTTGAGGTAAACCTCGGAGGAGGTGTCCTCGGAGCGCTCAACAACAAGCTTCTGTGTAACGGTATTGAACCTGAAGGTATACTTTCCGCCTGTGGCATTGAGTGTGCAGTTGTCATCCACGCCGGGAGACATTGTCCAGCCCGAGGAGCCGGTTTCGTCGCTGATGGTACCCTTATTGCTGAACCAGAGAGTGTCTGACTTCACCTTGAAGGTATATGTACCCTCTTCGAGCACCATAGAGGTAGTAGCGTAGTTTGTATCCTCTGCAACCATAACGTTTGCGGATGTATCCCAATCATTGAAGGTACCTGCAAGAGAGAACTGAGTGGCGGCACCCTTGCTGAGATAACCTGAGGAGTCGATATCATAAACAACGGCAATACCTGTGTCGCCGATATCACCTGAGATGTAACCGTCGGAAACGGTAAAGGTGTTGCCTGTGATGGCATCCTTATATGTGCCCGATGCTATCTGATGAGCAGGAACGCTTACGTTGTTGTAATAGGTACCGCCTGTGTTTACAAGTACAACACCAGAGGTGCCTCTCTCAATATATGCCACACCGCCGTAGGAAGACATATATTCAGACTGTCCTGCGAAGTAGTTCTTGAACTTATTGACAGCCTTAACCTCGGGGTAGGTCCACGAGGTCTGGTCTGCATCGCCCATCATGGTCTCTTCAATATTCTCGGGACGAGCAAGGTACATACCGCAGACCTGGTTTCTGGCACCTACGATTGCCCATGTTTTATTGATGTTGTGGTCAGAGACAAAGCGTGTGCCGTTATCCTTGAAGGTATCGTGAGACTCTGTCCACTGAACTGTCTTCTTGGGTGCAGCACCGCACTGAATGCTTGACTGTGCGGCTCTTGAGGCATTTCCGTCAATAACTGCCTGACGGATATCATTGGCGCCTGTGTCAGTAACACTCATATACTGGGTATATGCTTCGATGCTGAGTCCGCCGCCGGGAGAACCTAAGATCTCACCGTAGTAATAAGGTGTGAAGCCCTTGGTTTCCTGCGCATAGGCTGTTGCCTCGCCTAGAACATTGGGCCAGAAATCACTCTTGGTGCCTGATGAGTCCCAATCTGTCTCAATATGCTTTGCGGCATCAAAACGGAAACCGTCTGCACCTGCGTCGATACATTCCTTCAGGAAGTTAATGCAGTGCTTCTGAACGGTGGAGTTTGCTGTATTAAGGTCAGGAAGACCTGTAAGACAATAGTGAGTTGAATCATAACGATTTTCAAAATCATAAATATTCTTGCTTACGTCATGCCAACAGTCAGGGTTATCCTTGATTTCAGAAACGATCCACGGATGTATTGTGTTTCCCGACATATCGTTTGCTGTGTGATTGAAAACAGTGTCAACGATAACCTTGATGCCGTATTTTTCAGCCTCTTCACACATCGCCTTGAATTCTGTCTTTGTTCCGAAAGCATTTCGGGAATTATCCTCGATATGGAAGGCTAAGGGCTGATATACTACCCACGAAGAATTCCAGACTGTGCTGTAATACTCTTTGGTAGATTCTTTAATAGGCTGAATGGGGGAGGTCTGAATTGCGGTAAAGCCCTGAGCCGCAATTTTCGGCAGATTTGCCTTGATGTTGTTGAAAGACCAGTTCCAGCACTGGAGTATCTGTCCGTACTGAACATTGTCGCAGAGTCCGTAAAGTTCAGAGCCAACTGTTGCAATATCCACAGAGGCGCCCACTTCTTCGGTCTCTACCGACGCTGCAGAAACACTCTGCAGAGGGATAGCGGTCAGCATCATACACACAAGCAAAATGATACTGAGAGTTCTTTTAATGTTCATAAATTACTTCCTCCATTTCGGGAAAATTGTTAATAAAATTTTAACATTTCCCGATGTTTCCTTCAAGAAAATCCGAAGTATTTCTACACTCTCGAAAGAATTTCAGCAATATAGACAAAGGATAGCTCATATTTATTGTTAATAAAGCCATTGATTCAAGTCAACAAATCTCTTATTTCCCATATTAAAGGCAAAATACGGAATTGAAACATCTCTATATAACTGATATAATGTATCTATAAATACAGTTTATGAGGTGCACGATATGAAAACTTATCTGAAACCCCTTGGTATTCTTCTTGTAATTTTAGTTCTGATTTCATCCATACCCTTTCTTGGCGTTTCCGCAGAAACCTATCTCGTTGAGAATAACTTCAAATTCACAAAGGGTGCAAACGGAGAAATAACTGTTTGCGGTTATCTCGGAAAAAACACAGAGATCACTATCCCTTCAAAGCTTGCGGGATATGATGTTGAGTATATCGGCGAGTACGCTTTTCTGAACAATACAAAGCTTACAAGCATCACCCTGCCCTCAACAATGAAGCAGATAGGAAAAGGGGCTTTCTACGGATGCACAAAGCTTCAGAGCATCAACATCCCCGTAAACTGCGTAACTCTGGGAGATTATCTTTTCTACGGATGCACCTCACTTAAAGACGTAACCTTTGAGGCTGTGGCGGAGTATATTCCCAGATTCTGTTTCCGCGGATGCACAAGCCTCACCGAATTAAAGCTTCCCGAAACCACAAAGACCATCGGCCAATATGCTTTTGCATTCTGCCCGAATCTCGAGGAGGTTTATATTCCTCCCTATGCACAAAGCATTGATAATACTGCTTTTTTAGAGACACCCCACGGTATAATCTGCAGTTATCTTGACAGCTATCCTCACACCTTCGCTCAGGAAAACGGCGTTGCATTCAAAGCCCTTGACGAAAGCGTCACAACCTACTACGTAACCTACTATAACTACGACAACTCCGTATACTGGATAACCTCTGCAAAGGAAGGCTCTGTTGCCATGATGCCCGCAAAGGCTCCGATAAAGCCCGCAACAGACACCTGCACCTATGAATTTATGTATTGGGAGGGCAACATTTCCAATATTTCAGAAAACACAGATGTATATCCCGTGTTCAGGGAAATTCCCATACCTGAGCCCACCGTTCACTATGTAGTCTTCCTAAACGGTGATTTCACAGAGCTTAAAGCTCAGATTGTCAGAGAGGGAGAGGACGCAACTCCCCCCGAAACAATTCCCACAAAAGAAGCGGCTGAGGGCAAATACTACACCTTCTCAGGTTGGAATAAATCCTACGAAAACATTCAGGAGGATACAGTAATTTTACCTGTTTTCACAGAGCACACAGAGAGCTTCATTGTAACCTTCCTCGATGCAAACGGTGAAGTTTTTGCCTCCTATCAGGTACCCTACAAAGGAAGTTCTCCCCTGCCCGAATCAGTTCCTGAAAGTTCTTTCGACGAAGGTCCGTATGAATTCGTCTCTTGGGACACCGACACCTCCTGCGTCACCTCTGATCTGACGGTGCGACCTGTCTTCGAGGAGATAAAGCCCACACCTGAACGTCCAATGAAAACAACAGGCAATCTGAAAATCGATGTAGGCGGCGGCACAGGCTTTAAGATTTCCGTAAACGGAGGGGCAGCGAGACCTCAGGGCACAGCCTATGTGAATTCAAAAGCTCCCGTAGGCGCCACAGTTACACTTACCGCAAATCAGGGGGGCACCTTCCTTGGCTGGGTAAATGCAGAGGGACTTGTTCTCACAAACAGCTTTACATACACATTTACAACCACAGGTAATGACTACGTAAAGGCTCTCTATCAGACCGATATTGAGGACGCAACCCTTGTTATCTTCAAAAATGACAAGGCAAATCAGATCCTCGATATGCAGTACTATATGGAGGGCGATGAGATAATCTTCCCCGAGTATCCCGTAAATGCGGCTTGGCAGGCAACAGGCTGGACAATGACAGATGAGGAGATCGCCTCAGATGTAAGAAACGGCGAGAGCGTTACAGTAACCCCCACATGGACAAAGATTCTGGTTTACGTTGATGTGACAGTAAGCGGAGGTACCGCCACAGGTGTTACCGACGGCAAGACCCTCAAGTTCGGCGCAGTAACCGCAGTAGCAAATGCTGCCCCTGAAGGCGAGAAGTTTGCATACTGGGCAGATGAAAACGGCAAGGTGAGAAGTTACAGCGCAGAGTACACCTTCTATCCTGCAGAGGACACAAACCTCACAGCTGTATATGTAGATGAGGATGAGACAGTTGATTACGAGATCATCCTCGGCATCAATATGGACACCTCAAACGAATCTCCTGACATAAACACAGTAATCCTCTCCTGGGAGGTAGCAGAAAACTCCGACTTCACCTTCGTGCAGGCAGGATCACTTATTGTAGAGGAGTCAAAGTATAACGCTGACACCTTCTATAAGGGTACAACTGACTCAAATGTCACAAGATGGACACCGGGCTCTGCAAACCAGATTCCCACAAAGACCATTACTGTTAACAAGAAGGGTGTTGAGTCCGGCTCTACATGGATACTTCAGGGCTGGCTCACCTATAAAGACTCAGCCGGCAATGAACACACCGTTTACACCGACCTTGTTTATGCATCTAAAGCGTAAATACTTTCCTAAAAGCAAATCCCCCCGTAAACAAACGGGGGGATTTTTTATGCGTTTTTCTCTAAAACAGATTATTATTTATTCTTTCAGAAGCCTCTTCAGGTTTCCTTCTTATACTTGATGATACCGTAAATTACGGCGGTCACAAGGACGTAAATCAGTCCGTAAAGCAAGTAAACAGGGCTTGATATGGAGCTGAGATAGTAGGTGGGCGGAAAGAGGAATTTTAAAAGTCTTGCCACCTTGAAGGAGAAGAAAACGGGGCACATTGTGATCATAATAATCACAAGCAGGGGCAGAAGTATGCTCAGAGTGCGAAGCTTTTTGGAGAGGATTCTCACCAGCATACAGAAGGTTGAGGTGCTCAGAGCCAGCACGATGATGCTCAAACTCTCTCTCAGAAAGCCCTCGTACACTCCTGCAATGAGAAGCGAGGCACTCACCGCCAGAGAGATGCTCACAACGCTTATCAGCTGATAGGAGAACTCCACCGCCGCGTGAAGCTTTATGGGCACCCAGGAGAAGAGTCCTGAAGTTTTATCCTTCATAAAGAAGAGGGAGGTGGCAAGTCCCGAGAGGACAGTCAGCACCGCCATAAGACCTCTCAAGGGGGCAATAAGGTAGTTCTGCTCCTCTTGAGTAGCGGAATTCGGGGAGTCAAGATCCTCAAAATTAAAGAGATTCGTGACAGAGGAGGCGTCAAAGTAGTGCCTGAGAAGCTCCTCGTCGCTTAAGTGTGAAAGCTCAGGGGTGGTGCTTCTCAGATAGGAAATGTAGGATGACTTTGAGAGACTCTGGAAGAAAGCACCCGTAAGCTTTTCTCTTGAGACTTTCAGAAACATGGTCTCTTCCTTCTGGAAGATTTCCATGAAAGCGTTTTGTTTTATAGGCTTATCTGTGAACTTGTCCACAGCTTCCTTGAGATTGTCGGGGAAAATCCAGAGTGCGTCCGCCTTTCCCATAAGCACCAGATCTCGTCCGCGCTCAGAACTTTCAACGTTTATGAAACGTATAAGCGAGGAATCCTCGGTGATGTTTTTGATAATTTCGGTATTTAATTCATCGCCCTTTGACTCGTCGCAGATGGCAATGGTCACAAAACCGCTGTCTTCCTTTACTATCAGGGAAAGGGAGAAGGCAACAAGAGGAATGAGGATGAGAATAATAAGGAAAGCGGGCTTTTTGTAGATTCTTTTTGCCAGAAGATAGCCCCAGGTAAGAATGCGTTTAAGTTTACTTTTCATCTTCCGTTACCCCCTTGCCTTGTGGATTTTTCTGCTTCTCACAATAATGGTGAGGGCGTAGAAAATCAAAGAGTAAATGAGAAGTCCCATCAGACTCAGGTAAGAGGAATTTCCCGTCAGCGCACCGCCCAGAACATCTCTTGCAATGCCTGTGGGCAGGAGCCTTGCGATTTTCTGAATGATTTCAGGGAAGGCAAAGATGGGATAGAGACAGCCCGAGATGTAGCAAAGAGAAAGGGTGAGGAAGAAGTGGTAGAGCACACCGCTTATGAGATTATCGGTAAGCTCAAAGATGAGAAGACTCATAGAAGAGATGAGAAGAATTACGGGAATTCCCCACAGAAGAGTCCTCAGAAGCGAGGCGGGGGGGAGTATGGTGGAGATGGGGGTGTTAAAGAACAGAACAATGATGATAACGGGAATCAGAATGCACACAAAGAGGATGAAAAGTCCCGTAAAGACAGAGAGGAGCTCTGCTGTTATCTGCTTTATGCTTCCGATTCTGCGGGATGAGAGGAGCTTCTGAAGGGAATGGTCCTGACGGACAAAAAGAAGGGAGAAGGGCAGAGCCGTCAGAAAGAGCAGGAGTACGGAGATACCGCAGAAAAGATACTCCGCAAAGCCCATATCATTGCGAAGTCCTGAGTTCTTAACGGTGTAGATCTTGTCACGATTCAGAAGAACATCCATATACTCGATGTTCATCTCGTTCATTCTTTCCCATGAGGTGTCGTAGTCAACGTACTGATAAACAAGGGACTGAGTGGCGTAGGTACAGCGAAGTCCCTCCACAAGGGCATCGGAGATGATCTTTGTCACCTCGTCCTTGAAAAAGGGAGTGAGTCCCGAGGGGTCGTTTACGGTCACGTAGGTGATGGGCAGGATGTTGCCCCGCCAAGCCTCTGCTGCGAAGTTGTCGGGGATTATGGCGCAGGCGGCGACCTCCATTTTTCTGACCGCGTCAAAGGCTTCCTCCTTGTCCATCTCAACAAACTCAATGGTGTACTGGGTGGAGTCCATTTCTTTTATGACGTTGAGTCCCGTTTCAAGGTAGGTGCCTTCAATATTTCCTGTGTAGGCGATTTTCGTTTTGATTCCCACGGTCTCAGCCTGATTTGCCGAGGAAACGGTAACAAACACCGCCGCAAGGCTTAAAAGGAGAATGAGGACCACCAGAAGAAACGTGGGCAGTACCTTCATTACTCTTTTGATTTGCAGGTAGATATATGTTTTCATATTTACAGATTTTCAAGAAGTTTCTTAACGTTACCGTCGTATTCGTAGGGCACGAGCACGCCGTCTTTAATGATGTACCATTTGTCGCAGAGGTCAAGCTCGGGGGCATCGTGGGTGGTCAGAAGCATCATACCGCCAGCTTTTTTGTACTCTGTGAGGTAAGTGGAGATCTTTTCCTTGCAGTCAAGGTCCAGAGCCGCAGTGGGCTCGTCAAGGAGCAGAATGGGAGGGTGCTTTGCCATGGCACAGCCGATGGAAAGGCGCTTTTTCATACCGCCTGACATTTTTGAAACAGGGGTCTTCAGGAAGTCGCAAACGCCCAGAAGCTTCAGCACGCCGTCGGATAATTCCTTCTGGAGGGACTTTTTGTCGTACCAGAGCAGAAGGTTGTCGTAGGCGGTGAGCTCCTCAATGAGGGGTGTGCCCTGAGGCACGTAGCCCACCAGACGGTTTCTCAGAGAGGGGGTTTCAAAGAGATTCTTTGAGTCGCACAAAAACTCACCTGAGTCGCTTCTCTGAATGCCTGCAAGAATCGAGAGCAGGGTGGATTTTCCGCAGCCGTTGGAGCCGAGAATGCCTACGCACTGGGAGCTTTCAACGGTGAGGTCGATGCTCCTCAGCACCTGCTTTTTTTTGAATTTTTTTGATATGCCTTTAAGTTCAATTTTCATAATATCACCGAAAATTTCGGCGCTGATGCCCCAAGGGGAAGTCAGCGCCGGATTGTCTTTATGGGATTACTCAGAATCCGAGGCCGGATCCGGAGCCTAAGAGGAGTGAAAACAGAAGCTCAGAGGGAACGCCTGCCTTCTGAAGGTTGGTGTAAAGTGCCATAAAATCAAGTGACATGAGGAACTTGTTCTCATCGACGCACTGGCTCTTCTCGGGAACTACTGCCTCTGTGAACTCGATTTCCTTTGTGGAGAGTGTAACTGTGAGAGCGGGCTGACCCATGGCAAGAGCCTTGATGCTGAGAGTTGTCTCCCCTTCGCTCTGAGAAATTGAAACAGAGAAGGAAAGGTTCATTCTGGAGAGCATTCCTGCGCTTTCACCGAACATTGCCTTGTCGGGAGTGATGGTGAATGTACCGCAGATGAAGCCCTTCTCGAGAGCCTTGAGGTCAAAGTTGTCAACGGAGATGTGGGTTGTGTACTCACCTGCGGTGAGCTCATAATCGCCCTTGATGCAGTCGTCGGTCTCTGTGCCGCCGCCTGTGAGAGTCATGGTGTTGACTCCGTCATAAAACTCCATCTTTACCTTGAACTCGTCCTTGTCACTTATCTTGATGTAGGAGACTTTCTCGCCGTCGCTTGAGATCTCACGTCCGATGATCTCGTGCTTGGAGTTGACGTAATCTGTGATGTAGATGACGTCGTTGCTGTCTTTGTCGATCTCCATCTTCTCATAGAAGCTTATGGAGCTTGAGATAGCGTCAACGTAGCCGTTACAGAGGTCGCCGTCGGTGCTGTGGCCTCTTTTCTCGTATTCCTTCTGGAAATTCTCGATGTATTCCTTGATTACCTCGTCATCACGAAGAGCCTTTAAAAGAGCAATGTTTGTGTTTCTGTCGGCTTCCTCGGAAACCTCATAGGTGATCTTTGTTACCTTCTGCTTTACGCCGTCAATTTCCAGAGTCTCGGACTCCTTCTTTGCGTTTTCAACGCAGTCGAAGACGATGTCTGTGTATTCAGAGAGGAGCTTTCCGAGATCGAGCTTGGAGGGAGCAACCTGGCTGATGATATCAATGATATCTGTGAATTCTTCCTCGCTTACGGGCATTTTGAAGCCCTCTGACTCGCCGAAGATGTACTTGTCGCTGAGCACAGGGAAACCGCTGTAAGAGTCGCCGGAGTTGATGTCGAGAACATAGTCAACGTCGGTGATCTTTGTGCCGTTGAGGAGAAGGTCAAGCTTTGTCTGAGAGATAAAGCCGTCCTGAGTTGTGGTGCCTGTGAGCTTGATGTCCTTGAGGAAAGAGAGATCCATGGATTCATCGGAGCTCTGGAGAATCGAGAGAAGAGTGTCGCTCACCTCAATGCTCATATCCACCGATGAGGTCTGCTTCATAGAAAGGTTCTTGACGGTGTTTTCGTAAATGGGACCGATGGTCTCAACGGTGTCAACGATACCCTTCTTCTCGCAGTACTTAAGGTATGCTTCAGGAGAGCCGAAGGTCTTGATTGCAAAGCCAACGATCCAGCTGAAGTTAAAGATGATGGCAAGGATCACAAGGATAGAGGGAATGGTAATAAGCAGGAACTTGCCCAGCTTAAACTTCTTCTTTTTCTTTTTGCCGTCCTCTTCAGTTTCCTCCTTGGGCGAAGATTCGTCCTCGTCCTCGGTGCTGAAGTTGATGTTGAAGTTATCTTCAGCTGCAGGAGTCTCCGCAGGAGTCTCAGCAGGAGCCTCAGAGGGAGTTTCCGCAGGAGTCTCAGAGGGAGTCTCCGCAGGAGTCTCAGCGGGAGTTTCCTTTTCTGTGAAATCCTCGTCGCCTACGTAAACTGTGCGATGGGGGTCAAAGTCCTGAGAAGGTGCTGCAGGTGCTTCTGTTTTTACTTCTTTGGGCTCAGTTTCTGTCTCAGCGTGAGAGAGAGCGGATCCGCAATTACCGCAAAAGCCCTGGCCTGCTTCAATAGGATTGTTACAATTAGGACAATTCATAATGTTAATGAGTACGAAATAATCGTACTTTCCTCCTTTTCATAACGGAATTAAACCAATATTGGTTTATTATATTCTACTACATTAAACGGCAAAAATCAACAAAAATCATCATCATGGTAAAAATATGCTTTGGGGCTCTCCTTAAAAGATATGAGAGAGGGGAGCGTTTTATTTAAGTAAAGGCGAGGTGAAAGAAAAAATCCCGACAGAGCTGTCTGTCGGGACTTGCGTTATTTTTTATGAAATTATGCTTCTTTCCTGCACTTTCTTACAAGAAGGGCAAAAAGGACAATAAATCCTAAAAGACAAAGGGGGAGAGGATAAAGGGCTGAGCCTGTTTCGGGGGAGGTGAGGCTCTCGTCTTTGCTGTCGGGAGAAGCTTCAGGAGTAGTTTCGGGAGTGGTTTCGGGAAGCTGAGGTTTTTCCTGAAGGACGGTGACTCTCATCTGAGAGGACTCATAGGAAGAGGGTACAACTCCCCCCAGGTGGTCTCGCAGGTAAACCTCAAGAAGCTCTAAATCCAGCATTCCGTTGTCGAGGATGATTTTTGCATCGTTAAACATGGTAGCTCCCGAGCCGTGATTTATGAGGAGATAGTTGTGAGAAGCAAGGGTGTAGGTTTTCTTCGGGTCAAGGGGCTCGTACTTTCCGCTTTCCTTTGAGAGGACGCGGACATCGGAGACTCTTCTCTCTCCCAGAACCGCTTTGAAAGCCATATTCTCGTCGAATTCAACAGAGGAAGGAATGAAGGCATTGAGAGTGTAGGTAAGTCCCGAAACGTGCTGGAAGGAGCCGTTTTCATCGGGATACATACATACGCTGAGCTCAAGGAAATCAAGTATCTGCTGACCTGTCACCTCTGCCACGCAGACGGTGTTGTTGTAAGGATGCACCGAGAGGAGATGGTTTACGGTTATTTCGCCCTTTTTGATGCCTGCTCTGATGCCGCCGCCGTTAACAACGCCGATGTCGGCACCGGTCACAACTCTGTATGCATCTGCACAGAAGTCGCCCAGATTTGTCTCGGTGTTTCTTATGAGTCGGTCTCCGTTTTCAAGGCTGTCAATCAGGGGATAGTCGCTGTATCCCACCACTCGGTTTCCCGCAGTTGCCACCTCGTCCTTTATTTCGGTGATGTAGCTGTCAATTTCGGGGTCGGTATTCTTCAGAGAGGATGTCTCAATAAGCTCGGTGCGAATGCCCTCATCGCTTATGGTGAGCTTGCCGATATACTGAAACTTGGTGCCTGTGGAGGAGACTAAGACGGGGTTTGTCGCCTTATCCTCTACCACCATGGATTCAACCACGCTGTGGGAGTGACCGTCAAGCACAGCGTCAAAGCCCTCTGTGCCTGAGATAAGGGTCTGAATACTCCACTGAGGAAAGACGTTTTCGCTGCCTAAGTGAGCAAGTCCCACGATGTAGTCAGCGCCCTCTTTTTTTGCGCTGTCGATGGATTTCTGAACCGTGTCTGCGAGATTCTGTCCGCTGAAGGTGTAGATGTAGTTTCCCTCTTCGTCCATAAACTGAATGGGAGTGGAGGAGGTTAGGGTGTCGGGGGTTGTGATGCCGATGAATGCCACCTTTTTATCTCCGTAGCTTACAATTCTGTAAGGCTCAAATACGGTTTCCTCCTCACCGATTTTCAGGAAATTGCTGCAGACGGGCTTTGTGGTCATTACAGAGGAGAGGGTCATAAGCCTCTCAAGCATATAGTCGAATTCGTGGTTTCCCAAGGCGATGGCGTCATAGCCTACCATATTCATGGTCTCAACTATGTATTTTCCCTGAGAAACTGCCCCCAGGGTGTCGCCCTGAATGAAGTCGCCCGAAGAGACTACACCCACGTGGCTGTGACTCTCTGAGAAGTCCTTTTTGAGGGCGGAAAGCTTTGAGTAGCCGTCGATGTTGCAGTGAGCGTCGTTTTCATAGAGGATGATGATGTCTTCGCTCTTCTCAGAGGCTTTTGCACCGGGAGTAAGCAAAAGGCAGGAAAGGGTGAGAAGAACAAGGGAAAGCAGAAGAGAAAGGGTTGATTTTGTTATTTTCTTTGTCATAAATATCACCGCCTGATTTAACTATAACAGCAACTCTTCCAAAGCACAAGATTTTTTTGATTATCTTTTTCTGAAAGGAGGGCTCAAAAAAAGAGCACCGATGTTCTTCGGCGCTCTTTGTGCGGAAAACTTTGTGTGGTCACTCTGATTTCGGCATAAAGTTTTTTACTCTCAGTCAGGGAGACACATTCCGCAGGGCTCGTATTCGTCGGAACTATACTGTTCCTTGGTCATAAGCTTTGCGTTATCCTTGTTTTTGACAAAGATGCAGTTGCTCTTGTGGTACTTGTTGCCTGTTGAGGTTATGTAGTACTCGCCGAAGGTGTCCTTCCTGAAAATGAAGCCCATAATTGCAAAGGCGCTGATGATAAGAAGCAGCACAGACAAGAGAGCGATGTAGAGCTTCTTGTGCCTTTTGCAGTGATTCGAGATTTTTGTAACGGCGGTCTCGTTGAGAAGATAGTGGAGGAATTCGTTTGCTTCGTACTCCTCCTCCACATCCTTGCCGATAATCTGAGTGTTTGAGAAATGACCGAGAAAGATGTGGCCGTTTTCGTGGGCAAGGACCTTTGTGCGTTCTTCCTGATTCAGGTCCTCGTGAATAAACACGATACGGTAGTCCTTGTCGGCGTAGGTAAAGCCCTTGGAGCGTAAAATGTACTCCTCAAGTCCCAGAGACTCAATGAGCACCCTGACAGCCTTCTCGTTGCTGACGTGATTGAACTCAACAAGGGTGTAGCCCTGATCACGAGTGGCTTTCATAAGTCCTGCCAAGTCGCATTCGATCAATCCAAACTTCTTCTTGAATTGTTTAACTTTTTTTTGGATCTCTCGGTTTGTCATACTTGTTTATTTCGCTCCTTGATCGTTTTAAGTGCTTCGGTGACCTGAGGCTTCAGATGCTCGGTCTTGGTGAAATTCTTTCCGTCGAAGGCTTTTACCACCACGTCGCCGGGGGTGTCGGTGCATCTTGCATACTCAACCATCACCAGCGTGCGGATGGATCTCAGCGCCTGCTCGTCCAGCTTGTCGGCAACAAAGTCCAGACCGTCTCCGAGAAAGGATGAAAGCTCAATGTGATTGGGGTCTTCGTCCTCGTTGAAATGATTGATGATCTCGTAGGGGAAAGCTCCCATGGAGCGGATCATTTCGTGAGTTTTTCTGTTGTAGTCATAAAACATTATGAGAGCGAGAAAGGTGCTCCAGGACATTTTACGCGCTTTTCTTTCAATGGCGCCGTAGGTCTGGCGGGAGGTTCCGATGAGGGAAGCAAGCTCCTCCTGTGAAACCTCGGCTTTTGTTCTCAAGAGAACCAGTTCGGGGGTAAGTGCGGAGATAAATTTTTCCTTTGCTTCTTCGGAAATTAACCAACTGTTCTGATTTTCCATTCTTTTCACTCCTTAAAATTTGCTGTTGTTATTTTATGCACATCACTTCACATTATAATTGTACATTGTGGTGCTCGATTTGTCAATGATATATTGCAAATAGTGCCTATATTTTACATATTTTTGAGACATAAGGAAAAAATCGGGAGGTTACTTCGGAAATTAAGAAAGACAGCCGAGGTGTATCGACTGTCTTCAAGAGAAAATTAAGCTTTATTTCTGTTTTCCATTATCTCGGAAATCTTCGTGTTGTCGCCGTAGACAATGGGGGAATCGTAGGCTCTGTCGGGGAAAACACCGTACTCAAGGGTGACATCGAGGGAGTTATCCCTGATGAACTGCTCGATTCTTTCACCAAGGGACAGGGGCTTTCCCGAGCAGACGTTTATGATGCCCTGCACCTTGTCCTGAATGGAGGCGGCAAGTATCTGCTCGCAGAGCTCATCCAGGGTGATGAAATCATACTTGATTTTTCCTGAGTTGAGAGGGAAGGTCTTCTTGCCCTCTTCGGCACTTCTCTTGAGCTTTCCGAAGACGGAGTTGCTCCTTTCTTCGTTGCCCACAATGTAGAAGGCTCTCAGCCAATGATAGGCGATGTCGCCTTTTGAGAGAGTGTCAAGAGCCTGTCTCAAAGCGCTTTTTGCCACACCGTAGAGTGAGCGGGGATTTTCGGGGGTGTTCTCATCAATTTTTCCCTCGAAATATCCGATTTCGTGCATGGTGCCCAGAACGGAGATGGACTTTAAGGGGCTTGAGAGCATCTCTCTGAGAAAGACAAAATGGGAAGGCATATCTGAGAGATGGGAGTCGTGATTGTGAACGAAGCCGTTTCTCCACGCAAGATGGATGAGCACCTCAGGCTCGCCGAACTCCTTGAAATGGTCAAGACTGTCGTCGAATATATTGCAGTTTAAATATCGGGCGCGGGGGTCGATAAAGGTGTTGTCCATATCGATTGCCACTACCTCGTGACCGTAATCAATGCATTTTGACACCAAAGCGCTGCCGATATAGCCGTTGGCTCCTGTTATTGCTATCTTCATATTATCACCTGCTGAGCTTTCTGAATACTTTATCAGTATACCATAACCCGAAGAAATATCAAGAGATATCCCCTCAGACTGTGAAGAAAGTATGAAAAAACCACAGCGGGAGAAGAGTCGCTGTGGTTTTACATATATTCAGCTGATAAATTCGCCGACGGGGAAGCCTGTTTCAATTCCCGCAAGGTGCTTCTGAATCAGGGTTGCGTCCCTTACGTTTACGTTCTTGTCAAGGTTTGCGTCGGCACGCAGGCGCTCTTCATCCGAAAGCGTAGCAATTCCTGCCGCTGACTTCTGAATGTGGGTCGCGTCTCTGATGTTTACGGTTTTGTCGCTGTTTGCGTCTCCGAGAAGTCCCTTGCTCTCGTTTGGAAGAGCATCGTAAATGGGCTTTTGGTAAGAGAGACAGAGGGTTGAGTATCCCTGCTGTGAGGCTGGGGGGAAGTACTTGTCGTTTCTCATTTCCCACATATCGGGAGTTTTTCCGTTTACCTTTACAGCTTCGGAAAAATCGGGGATGTAGGGGTAATGGCGATAGTAAATACCCACCTTCTCCTTCTGAAGCTTTGGTATGTCAAGAAGGGACATAACGGTTTTGTCGGCACATATCATTGTGTCAAAGCCCTGCTCTCTGAGCCTTTGAGAAAAAGCAAGGGCGATGGAGGTGTTGAGCTTTTTGCTCTGAGCGGAGAAGGTGTTGTAGGTCATATCGTAAACTACCGAAATGAGGTAGTCCTCTGAGCCTTTCGGGAAATAGTCCTTCATCTCTCTGAGAAAATAGTCCGCCTCGCGTTTTGCTTCCTCTTCGCTTTGGGCGTAGGCTATGAAGCTTAAGTAAAAGGGCATCTTCTGAGAGACGGCACCCTTTACGTTGTATACAAACTGAGGGTCATTCTGCTCGGGATAGTACTCGCTTCCCCAGCCTGCTCGGATAACCGCAAAGTCAAAGCCTGAGTTTTTGACAGCTCCCCAGTCAACCGCCTTCTTTTCTCCCGAGGTGTAGTCGCCGTCTCGGGAGGTGAGGGTTATTCCGTTATAAAAGCCTACGGATACTTTAAGTGTGTCGAAGTTTCCCGTACCGGTGGAGGCGGTGATTTTTGTCTGACCGAAGCCCACGCCGTAAACGGTGCCGTACTCGTCAACGGTGGCAATGCTTTCGTCCTCACAGCTCCAGAAAATCTCAGTCTCGTCCGAGGTAGCACCTGCGATTCTCACATTTGGGGAAAAGCTCTCTCCGATTTCAAGAGAAGCGAAGTCTCTCGTGATGTCTATATCCACATTCTCGGTGTGGTTTTTAAGCGCCCAGTCGTAAAGGGAGGCGGTGTCCTTGGTTGCGTAATTTACAGGGGCGTTGTAGTCAGCTCCCAGAGCAACGCAGATGAAGAGGTCATCCCCCTTCTGTGCGGCGGACACAAGGCAATATCCCGCCTTTGTGGTGGAGCCTGTTTTCACTCCGATAACGTATTTATTGTAGGAGCCGTTGTCATACTCTTCCCTTATGAGTCTGTTGGTGTTGAAGAAGGGATAAGAAAAGCCCTTTGGCTGATAATACTCGGTGGAAACGATTTCTCTGAAAAGAGGATTCTTAAGGGCATACTCTGCAATGATCGCCAGGTCCTCGGCGGTGGAATAGTTTTTGTCAGAAACTCCGTGAGGCTCTGCGAAATATGTGTTTTTGCAGCCCAGCTCCTTGGCTTTCGCTGTCATCATCTTTGCAAAGTTTGAGGGGGATGTGCCTATTTCGTAGGCAAAGAGCTGAGCCACCTCACAGCCTGAGGGGAGCATAAGTCCGTAGAGAAGGTCAAGGGCAGAAAAGCTCCTTCCCACGAAATTCTGAAAGCCTGCTGTGGAGGCATTCTGAGTGATGATCTCGTTGATGGGCTTTTCCTTTATCTCCATCATATAGGATTCGGGATCTTCAATATGCTCAAGGGCAAGGATGCAGGTCATCAGCTTTGTAACAGATGCGATGGGGCGTCTCTCCCGAGGATTTTTTGAATAGAGAACCTCATGGGTATTTGCGTCGATGAGAAGAAGGGAGTCCGTCAAAACCCCGCTGTCATCGTATTTTTTATCGCTTAAGGCAAAGACCTGCACCGATGTGCAGGAAATAAGAATCACAAGGACCAGAAGAGCGGTCACAAGACGTATTAAGGTGTTTTTCTGATAGTATCGGCTTTGCATGGAACCACCTCGATGTAAGTATGAAGTAAGTATATCACAAGGAGGGGAAAAAGTAAAAACATCTCTTTAATAAAAAATAATATTTTTTAAGGGGCGGTTTTGAGGGGTGAAGCTTTCAGCTCTTCTCAAAAAACAAAATGAGCACCGAAAAATCGATGCTCAAAGATGTGAAATGATATTCAGTTTTTCACCTCAGTTTTTCATATCGGGGCAGCGTCCCATGGAGCAGTAGCCGTATTCCTCGATCATTCTGGCGTAGGTGGTGTTGCCTCGGAAGGTGTTTTTGCAAACGGGGCAGGTCACCGATGAAAGGGCGGGGCTGTCGGTAACTTTTTTCTCCTCCTCGCAGGCGGAAAATGTAAGGACGGTAACGAGGGAGCAGATAATTACAAGAAGCTTTTTCATAGTTTTTCTCCTTAAGTGAATATTCAGTCAGAAAGAGGGGAGTGTGGCGCGAAGCCTTCCGTTATCCTCTTATTCGTCTCTTTGCCTTGATTCTGCCTTTTTGGAAACAGACCTTTTCCAAAGATTGACAATCAGGCTTTTGATACCGAAAACAAGGGCATAGAGCACCAGATATACACCCAGCTCAAGCCATAGGTTTTCCGAGCGCAATACCTTAAGCATTACAATATCAGTAATTGAAAAAATTAAAGTTATTAAGATAATATCAACGATTATACCAAGTATTTTCTTTTTCATAGAGAGCTCCTTTGCGGGTATCCGAAATAGGGAAGGTGAAATGATGTCGTGTCTTTGACGTTCAAAAAAACAAAAACCTCGCATCCGAAGATACGAGTTTTGGCTGTTACGAACCTAAAAGATGTACAGATAAACTTAAATTTCAAAAACATATAAACAGTTTTCTTTAATATTAGCCAAGGTTTCGCTAACATTGATCTCATTCAGTTTGAGTTTAACCTCAGACTTATTTCTTTTTCCTGCCCAAGTTTTACATATATATATGTGTTTGGCGCCTCTAAGATTCCTTATATCCTCAAACAAATGAGAATAGGGTTTAATCTCTTCAGATTCTGCGTTGCCTTCTCCTAGCTCAGTGTTACAGTCACAGATGCCGTTGTTGACACGAAAAGGCAGGTCTTCGTTCTGCACACACATTTTAAGGTCGTGTTTTGTACCTATGCGGAATTTAATCTCGTAGTTATCCTTAATGGATTTATATTCGTCAGGGTCAATATTTCCGAATAACGCACCATAGATGTAGTAGCACATACTTCTCACCTCATTATCAGTATATCACAACCATAGGGAATATCAAGATTTTTTAGTGATATTGTGCCTACGGCACAGTGATATTTTTATTTCATAAAAGTGATATTTCTTCTAAAGCAGAAGTGATATTATATTCGCCATAAAACGGGGCGAAGCCCAATATCACTAGGCTTTAGCCGAATATCACTGCGTAGCAATATCACTCGCCGTAAGGCGAATATAACTGAAAAAGACGATTGCTTTCGCAATCGTCTTTTTCTTGGTGGGAGAAGGTGGATTCGAACCACCGAAGTCACTGACAACAGATTTACAGTCTGCCCCCTTTGGCCACTCGGGAATTCTCCCATATTAAAGACCTGCATTTAATGCAGGTCTCTTGTTGGAGCTGGTGGACGGACTTGAACCCCCGACCTGCTGATTACAAATCAGCTGCTCTACCAACTGAGCTACACCAGCACGAAAGTGCCTAATTAATATAACATAGCAAAATAGGAATGTCAACTGTTTTTTGATAAATTTTTTAAATTTTTCTCGGGGATTTATTGGTTTTTCGCTATTGTAATTCCTTTTTGATTATAGTATCATTACTCATGACAGCGGCGCTTGTTGATGTCGGTGTCGGATTCGGTTTTTATGAAAAGAGGTGTAGTGATGGCGGTGTTGTCTGCAAGGGGACTTTCTATGAGCTTTGTAGAGCGGACCTTGTTCTCAGATGTTAGCTTTGATATAGAGAAGCGTGACCGCGTGGGTTTTATAGGCA
>JAZSME010000009.1:0-23556 GCA_045535715.1 Ruminococcus sp.
AGAAGCCAAGAAAGCATATAATGACGCTTTAAGCGAGAACACATCCGTAGAAGCGGCTCTGCTCGGTTACAGAGCGGATCTTTCCAGAGCTTCACAAGAACTCGTAAGACTGGAAACAGAAGCAAAGGCTTGCGAAAACGAACTCAACACCGACCTTGATAATCTCAGGTCAGTAGAAAACGAAATCAAAAACTGCGAGGACAGAATTTCTAAGCTTCACTCTGACAAAGAAGAAGCTGAAGTTACTATTGAGTCCTTCTCAAAGGAAATCTCCGAACAAGAAGAAAAGGCTCAGGCTATAAGCGGCAGCCGTACAAGTCTCAAGGAAAAGAGGGAAGAGCTTTCCCTTAAACTTCAGGAACTCAGACTCGATATTGTTACAACTCAGAAGGATATTGAGAATATCGAATCTGATATAGAGTCTGCCAAGGCGGTTGGAAGCAATCAGGAAGAAAGAAAGGCTGATCTTCTTGCACAGATTGAGACTTTAAATAAATCCTCAGAAGAAATCAGAGGAACTATCAATACAACCCTCGCTGAAATAGAAGAGCTTGACTCACAGATAGCAGAAGCAAAAAATGAAATTGAAAATTGCGGCAACAGAAAAGATGAAATCGAGATGGAGAACATTCGTCTGAGACAGCTTGAAAAGGATAAAATGTCCGAAAGAGAACTGGCTTCATCCGAGCTTGCAAGACTTCAGGAAAGAAAAGTTAATCTTCAGAATCAGCACGATTCCATTATCTCAAAGCTCTGGGATGAATATGAACTCACCAGACTTGAAGCTGAGGCTCATGCTGCCATAATTGAAGAAATTTCAGTAGCACAGAAACGGCTCACAGAGCTTAAGCAGAAGATCAAAGCCTTAGGCTCCGTTAATGTGGGTGCCATCGAAGAATACAAGGAAGTTTCCGAAAGATATGAGTTTATGTCTGCTCAGGTAGCCGACGTTGAAAAGTCCAAGAAGGAAATTCTTTCCCTTATCGGTGATCTCACCAAGAAAATGAAAGATTCCTTTGTTGAAAGCTTTGCTCTTATCAATAAAAACTTCTCCACAACCTTCACAGAGCTCTTTGGCGGAGGTACCGCCAAGCTCACTCTTGTTGATCCCGAGGACATCCTCAATACAGGAATTGACATTACAGTTCATCCTCCCGGAAAAATCGTAACACATCTTGAATCTCTTTCCGGTGGCGAGAAGGCTCTGGTTGCAATCGCACTTTACTTTGCAATTATGAAAGTTCGTCCCGCACTTTTCTGTGTTATGGATGAGATCGAGGCTGCGCTTGATGAAGTAAACGTTGACAGATTCGCAAAATATATGCGTAATCTCACCGATCAGACTCAGTTTATCACCATCACTCACAGACGAGGCACCATGGAGGAATCTGATGTGCTCTACGGAGTAACAATGCAGGAAGAAGGCATCTCCAAGCTGCTTGAGCTTCGTGCAACAGAGGTAGCGGAAAAGCTTAAAATGACCGCAGTCTAAATTTATATACAGAGGTATATTATGGGTTTATTCAGTAAAATTAAAGAAGGTCTCAAAAAGACCAGAGATCATGTTGTAAATCAGATCGACTCAATGCTCAAATCCTTCAGAAAAATCGACGAGGAACTTTTTGAAGAGCTTGAAGAACTTCTGGTTATGGGTGACGTAGGTGTAACTACTGCCCAGAAAATATGCGAAATACTCAAAGACAAAGTAAAGACCGAGAAGATTACCGATCCTTCTGAGATCAGAAATCTTCTCACAGAAGTTACCTCAGACCTTTTAAGAGGAAATCAGGAGCTTCACATCTCTACCAAACCTTCCGTAATTCTTGTAATCGGTGTAAACGGTGTCGGCAAAACAACTACCATCGGAAAGCTTTCTAACAACTTCGTTAAAGAAGGCAAGAAGGTAACTATGGCTGCAGCTGATACTTTCAGAGCGGCAGCAATCGATCAGCTTCAGATATGGGCTGAGAGAAGTGGCGCTGATATTGTCAAGCAGAACGAGGGTTCTGACCCTGCAGCTGTTGTATTCGATGCGATTTCTTCCGCAAAAGCAAAGGGCTCTGATATCATCATTTGCGACACAGCAGGCAGACTTCATAACAAGAAGCATCTTATGGATGAGCTTGCAAAAATCAACAGAATTATTGACAGAGAATTACCTGACGCTGATAAAGAAGTGCTTCTCGTACTGGATGCAACAACCGGACAAAACGCAGTAAATCAGGCATCTGAGTTCAGTAAAGCTACCGGAATTACAGGTATTGTACTTACAAAACTTGACGGTACAGCAAAGGGCGGAGTTGTTCTTGCTATCAGAGACGGACTTGGAATCCCCGTTAAATATGTAGGAGTAGGTGAGCAGATCGACGATCTTCAGCCCTTTGACCCTACAAGCTTCGCTAAGGCCCTCTTCGACAGAGGTGAAGAGAATGATTGATTTTCTTATTGCCTCCAATAACGTTCACAAAATCGAAGAATTCAAAAGAATATTATTGCCTCTCGGAATCAATGTTATCTCTGCAAAAGATGCAGGTGTAGACCTTGGTGAAGTTGAGGAAACCGGAACAACTTTCGCCGAAAATGCTTACATCAAAGCAATTTCTGCATATCGTATATCAAAAATGCCTTCAATTGCTGACGATTCAGGACTTTGTGTTGACGCACTGGGTGGTGAGCCCGGGGTTTTTACCGCAAGATATGGCTCGGAGGACTTCACTATGGAGGAACGTCTTGAGTATTTCCTTGATAAAATGAAAAATGTTGAGGAAAAAGACCGTACTGCACGCTTTATCTGCAGTATATGTTGCGTGATATCAGAGGATGATATTATTGAAACAGAAGGAATCAGCGAAGGCTCCATTGCTTTTGCGCCTTCAGGTTCAGAGGGCTTTGCTTATGACCCTGTTTTCTTAGGACCTGACGGCAGAAGCTTTGCTGAAATATCAGCAGAAGAAAAAGACAGACTCAGTCATAGGGGAGAAGCGCTGAGAATTCTCAGAGATTCTCTCAAATGCAGAAAGGACTTGATTTAATGCTTACAAGTAAACAGCGCGCATATCTTCGCGGTCTTGCAAACACATATGACACTATTCTCATAGTTGGCAAAAACGGACTGGGAGATACAATATACAAGCAGGCGGCAGATGCTCTCAAGGCACGTGAACTTATCAAGGGTAAGATCCTTGAAACCTGTGAATTTACTGCTAGAGAAGCAGCTGACGATATTGCAAAAAACATCGGAGCAGATGTTGTGCAGGTTATCGGCTTCAAGTTTGTTCTTTACAAACGCAATCCCGATGAACCCAAAATTACTCTTCCTAAAGCCAAAAAGTGAGAAACGTTGCTGTATTTGGCGGAAGTTTCAATCCGGTCCACAACGGGCATATTGCTTTGGTTGATAGGATGAAGGAGGAATTTTCTCTTAATGAGATTATAATCATCCCGACCTATGTTACTCCGCTTAAGGATAATACTCCGATGGTTTCTCCTTACCATAGGCTCAATATGTTGAAGCTTGCATTCGAGGATAAGTCGTATGTATCTGTCTCAGATATTGAAATAGTCAGAGAAGGAAAAAGCTACTCGGTTGATACGCTGAGAGAAATCAGAAAATCTTATCCTGAAGATAGTCTCTATTTCATTGTGGGGGCAGATTCCTTTATGCAGCTTCCACTTTGGAAATCACCTGAGGACATTTTCGCTCTTGCTCATATCCTTACGGTTTCACGTGATGATCTGGACTATGAAGAGCTACTTCAAAGAGCAACTGAATATGAAGATAAATATAATGCAAGATGCTCGGTATTACCGAACTCGGTCTCTGAGGTTTCTTCCACAAAAGTCAGAAACAACATTTCCGGAAAGGTATCTGTCAAAGACTTGATTCCTCAAAGAGTTTCAGAATATATAAAGGAGCAGGGATTATATGGTTGATCGTTTAAAAGATTTCTACAAACTGGCAGAAGAAACCCTCTCGGAACGCAGATTCATACATTCTAAAAATGTTGCTGTTTCTGCCGTCAAGCTGGCAAAAAAGTATGGGGAAGACCCCTTAAGAGCTGAAACAGCAGGAATTCTACACGACATAACCAAGGAACTAAATCCTGAAAATCAGTTGCAAATCATCCGCTCGAGTGGTATAATACTTGACGATATTTGCGAAAAGACGCCAAAGCTTTACCACGCAATCGCAGGTATGGCCTATGCACGTGATGTTCTGAAAATAGAAGATCAGGGTATTCTTGATGCTATCAGAACACATACAACCGGGGCTGCGAATATGCCTCTACTCTCAAAAATCATTTTCATTGCTGACTTTATTAGTGATGAAAGAGATTATCCTGATGTAGATATTATGCGCAGAGAATCGGAGAAATCTCTGGAAGACGGAATGAGATATGCACTCAAGTATGTAATAACAGATCTTATTTCAAAAGGCAGAACCGTGCATCCCGATGCTTTGGCGGCGTACAATGAAGTTATAATGAATTTATAATATAAAACAGAAAGGAAAAAGAGTATGAATCAGCTTGAACAAGCAATAGAAAGCGCAAAGATTCTTTCTGATAAAAAGGCCAGAAATGTATCTGCCATCAAAATAGGTGAGATATCATCCATTGCTGACTATATGGTTATTGCAACAGGTAATAACTCCACACACGTAAAAGCACTTGCGGATGAGCTTGAGTTTCAGCTCAAGGGAATGGGACTTACACCTCATCACATCGAGGGTCATCGCAGCGACTCTTGGATACTTCTTGACTACACAGATGTTATCGTTCATGTATTTTCAGATGAAGCAAGAGAGTATTATAACCTGGATCACCTGTGGCTTGATGGCGAGGCAGTAGATCTTACACCCTACATTACCGAGGACTAATATAAACTATTTAATGAGGAGGACTCATTTTGAGATACGATCATAAATCAACCGAGCCCAAGTGGCAAAAAATCTGGGAAGATAAAGGTGTATTTGAAGCTCAGGATAATTCTGAGAAAGAAAAATTCTATGCGCTTGTAGAATTCCCTTATCCCAGCGGAGCAGGTATGCACGTTGGTCATATCAAGGCTTATTCCGGTCTTGAAGTTGTTTCCAGAAAGAGAAGAATGCAGGGATACAACGTACTGTTTCCCATTGGATTCGATGCTTACGGACTTCCCACAGAAAACTATGCTATCAAAACAAGAATCCATCCCCGTCAGGTAACTGACACAAATATCGAAAAGTTCACAAGCCAGCTTAAAAAAGTAGGCTTCTCCTTTGATTGGAACAGAGTAATCGACACCACTGAGGAAGACTACTACAAATGGACACAGTGGATTTTCCTCAAAATGTTTGAAAACGGCCTTGCTTTCAGAGACAAGACTCTTGTAAACTACTGTCCTTCCTGTAAGGTTGTTCTTTCCAATGAAGACTCTCAGGGCGGAAAGTGTGATATTTGTCACAGCGATATCGTTCAGAAGTCCAAGGATGTATGGTATCTTCGTATCACAGAATACGCAGATAAGCTTCTTGAAGGTCTGAAGGACGTTGACTATCTTCCCAACGTAAAACTCCAGCAGGAAAACTGGATCGGAAAATCAACCGGTGCTTTTGTAAACTTTACAGTTAAGGATACTGACGAAACTTTAAGAATTTACACAACCCGTCCCGATACACTCTTTGGTGTAACCTTTATGGTAATGGCACCCGAGCACACCATGCTCGACAAGTACAAGGGTATGATTTCAAACTTTGATGAGGTTGAAGCATACAGAACAGAGTGCGCAAAGAAGACTGAATTTGAAAGAACTCAGCTCGTTAAGGACAAGACCGGTGTAAAACTTCAGGGTTTTGTTGCAATCAACCCCGTAAACGGCAAGGAAATTCCTATTTTCATCTCTGACTATGTAATGATGGGTTACGGAACAGGTGCAATTATGGCAGTTCCCGCTCACGACCAGAGAGACTATGATTTTGCCAAGAAATTCGGCGTTGACATTATTGAAGTAATCAAGGGCGGAGATATTTCCGTTGAAGCCTACACCGGTGACGGTGAAATGGTAAACTCTGACTTCCTCAATGGATTCACAGATAAGAAGAGCTCTATTGCAAAAATGCTTGAAGAGCTTGAAAAAATGGGTATAGGCGAGAGAGGCGTTCAGTACAAAATGAAGGACTGGGCCTTTAACCGTCAGCGTTATTGGGGAGAACCCATTCCCATTGTTCATTGCGAAAAGTGCGGAATGGTAGCTGTACCTTATGATGAGCTTCCTCTTAAGCTTCCTAAGGTAGAAAACTTTGAGCCCGGTCAGGATGGCGAGAGCCCTCTTGCTAAGATTGACGAGTTTGTTAACTGCACTTGTCCCAAGTGCGGTGGCAAAGCCAAGAGAGAAACCGATACAATGCCTCAGTGGGCAGGTTCTTCCTGGTATTTCCTTCGTTACATCGATCCTCATAATGACAACGAGCTTGCAAATATGGACAAGCTCAGATATTGGATGCCCGTAGATTGGTACAATGGCGGAATGGAACACGATACACGCCATATGATCTACTCTCGTTTCTGGCATAAGTTCCTCTATGATATTGGTGCAGTTCCTTGTGAAGAGCCCTATGCAAAGAGAACCGCTCAGGGTCTCATTCTTGGTCCCGATGGCGTAAAAATGAGTAAATCACGCGGAAATGTTGTTGATCCCAATGAGGTTGTTGATCAGTATGGCGCTGATGTTTTGCGTACATACGTACTCTTTATGGGTGATTACGAGCAGGCTGCTCCTTGGTCCGAGAGCTCAATGAAGGGATGTAAGAGATTTATTGACAGAATCTGGAACCTTCAGGAGATACTCACAGAGGGAGAGAGCTATTCCGATGAGCTTTCCTCTTCAATGCACAAGACCATTAAAAAGGTCAGCGAAGATATTGAGGATATGAAGTTCAATACAGCAATCGCTGCTCTTATGACACTTATCAATACAATTTATAATAAGGGATCAATCAATAAGGCTGAGCTTAAGTCGTTCTTATTACTTGCAAATCCCTTTGCTCCTCATATCACCGAGGAAATCAACGAAGCTGTATTCGGCGGTGAGTCATTACTTGCTGTTACTGCTTGGCCTGAGTTTGATGAAAGCAAATGCAAGGATGAGACTGTTGAAATTGCAGTTCAGGTTAATGGAAAAATAAAAGCAAAGCTCAATGTTCCCACAGAAGCTGAGCAGGATGCCGTTCTTGCACTTTGTCACGAAAATGACGCTGTTAAGAACGCAATCGGATCTATGAACGTTATTAAAGAGTTCTATGTCAAGGGTAAACTCGTTAATATTGTTGTTAAACCCTGAGTTTTTCGACAAAATTTATAATTCTTCTGTTTTTCCTATTGACATTTAGTGTGAACTTATGTATAATTACTAAAGATTTGTTATAATCCCGTAATCTAGATGGGAGGGAAGAAAGATGGCAGAAGTCAGATTAAAAGAGAATGAATCCCTTGAAAATGCTTTGAGAAGATTCAAGAAGCAGTGTGCAAGAGCTGGCGTTATTGCCGAGGTGCGCAAGAGAGAAGCTTATGAAAAGCCCTCTGTTAAGCGTAAGAAGAAATCCGAAGCAGCTCGTAAACGCAAGTTTAGGTAATCATTAAGGCGGACAGGACAGCTGTCCGCCTTTTTACATCTTCTGAAAGGAATCAGACTATGAATAATTTTGATAAAAGAATTAAAAATCTTCAGAATTCCCTGAAAGCAGGAGAAGCCGCACTTATTTCTTCTGATATAAGTGTCACTTATTTTACAGGATTTCAGCATAGCGAAGGTTATGTTGTAATTACAAAAGATAAAAGCTTTTTATTCATTGACTTCCGTTACATTGAGGCTGCTCAGAAGCTTGTTAAACATATGAATATCGAGATGTTTACAAGTCCTTTTGACACCATCAGACAGGTTCTTACAAACGAAAATACAGAGGTTATCCTTATTGAAAATGACTCTGTGACTCTCAGCTTATTCGAAACCATAAATAAAGAACTTGATTTTGAGATAGACTCCTCATCCAGACTTTCCGAAATCATTCACAATCTGAGAATAATCAAGGATGAAGTTGAGGTTGCAAAGCTTAAAAAGGCACAGGAAATAGCTGAACATGCATATCTTGAAGTGCTTAACCACGTGAAGGTCGGAATGACAGAAAAGGAAATATCCTCAAAACTTGAGTATCTTATGAAAACCCATGGTGCAGAAAGAGTTGCTTTTGAGCTCATTACCGTAGCAGGCAAAAATACATCCTTGCCTCATGGAGTTCCTTCTGACTATAAGATTCAGCAGGGTGACTTTATCACCTTTGATATTGGTGCCGTTTATGAAGGATACCACAGCGATATGACCAGAACTATCGCAGTAGGGGAAGTAAGCGACGAACAGAGAAAGATTTACAACATTGTTCTCAAAGCTCACCTTGAAGCATTAAAGGCTGTAAAGGCCGGCGTCAGAGCTTTTGATATCGATAAAGTTGCAAGAGATATTATCACAGAAGAAGGTTATGGACAGTATTTTGGTCACTCCACAGGACACGGTGTCGGACTGGAGATTCATGAAGTACCCTTTGCAAGCACAAAATCAAAGGATATCCTCGAGGCAGGAATGACTCTTACTGTTGAACCCGGAATTTATCTTCCTGATAAGTTTGGTGTAAGAATAGAGGACACCGTACTTGTAACAGAAAACGGATACGAAACTTTTGCAAAAATACAGAAGGATCTAATAATTATCTGATTACTATTGACAATATTAGGTTGTTTTTTGTATAATGTATAAGGAAAATCGCGGATTACCCGCATAATCAATCATTTTGGAGGAATCATTTATGATATCAGCAGGCGATTTTAGAAACGGCGTTACATTTGAAATGGATGGACAGGTTGTTTCCATCGTTGAGTTCCAGCACGTAAAACCCGGTAAGGGCGCAGCTTTTGTTAGAACCAAGATCAGAAATGTAATCACCGGTTCCGTTGTTGAAAAGACTTTCAACCCCAACGATAAGTATCCCACAGCTTTCATTGAGAGAAGAGATATGGAGTACAGCTACAATGATGGCGATCTCTATTATTTCATGGATACCGAGACATGGGAGCAGGTTCCCATCGGCAAGGATATCCTCAGCGACAGCTTTAAGTTCGTTAAGGAGAACATGGTTTGTAAAGTTCTTTCCTACAAAGGCAATGTTTTCGGCGTAGAGCCCCCCAACTTTGTTGAGCTTGTTGTTGCTCAGACAGATCCCGGCTTTGCCGGCAACACCGCTACCAACGCTCTTAAGCCCGCTACTCTTGAGACAGGTGCAGAGATCAAAGTTCCCCTCTTCATCGAGGAAGGCGAGCTTCTCCAGATCGACACACGTACCGGCGAATACATTGGCCGTGCATAATTGAGAGGTAGGTTAACTATGACTTTAACAGAAAAAATTGCTTATATCCGTGGTCTTGCAGCTGGTCTTAAACTTGACGAGGACAAGGATGAAGTTAAGGTTATCAAAGTTATGATGGAGCTTCTTGAGGATATGGCTGTTGCTGTTACTGACCTTGAAGAGCTCTATGACGAGATCAGCGAGCAGGTTGATGAAATTGACGAAGATCTCGAAACTATCGTAGAAGATCTCTACGATGAAGATGATTGCGACTGCTGCGATTGCGGTTGTGAATGTGATTGCGACGATTACTATGATTGTTGTGATTGCGATGATTGCGATTGTGACAATTGCGAGATGGTATATTACGATGTTACATGCCCCAGCTGCGGCGAAGAGATTCATGTTGACGAGGATATCCTCCTCGAGGGCGAGATCAACTGCCCCAAGTGCAACGAGAATCTTGAGTTCGATTTCAGCAATCTTGAATTTGATGATGATTGCTGCTGTTGTTGCGAGGATTGCGCAGACGCTGAGTAATTTATATCAAGGACAACACCTTCTGTGTATGATACACGGGAGGTGTTTTTTTGTTATACAGAAAAAAACGAAAAAACAAAAAATTTATTTTCATATTGATCCTGATGCTGATAGTATTCATTTCAGGATTTTGTCTTTTTGAATATAAAGCAAAACATCTTGTAAAGCATCTTGTATATAACGAGCTTGAAAATTGCGCAACTTCCGCTCTTGACAGTGCAGTACTTGATGTACTTGAGGATGAGAACATAGAATACTCACAGCTTATAAATGTTTCCACAGATGAAGAGGGAAGAGTGAAGGCCTTAGAAACAAACACGCTTGAAGCAAATCGCCTGAAGTCAAGGCTTTCTTATGAAATCGTGGAAAATATCAAAAACGACAAAAAAGCCACTGTTAAATTACCTGCCGGGGCTTTTACCGGTGTCGTTTTATTGTCTGAGCTGGGTCCTAGGATTCCCGTTACCCTTTCATACGGAGGAAGTATCAACAGTACAATCAGCTCTGAGTTTTTATCCGCAGGACTTAATCAGACTATACATAGAATCTATTTACATATAGATGCAGATGTAAGCCTTACAAATCCAATAATTGATTATGATTGTAAAATAAAAACAGATTATCTTATTGCTGAAACTGTTATCGTTGGTGGCGTTCCTCAATTTTATGCAAATGTAGATTCAATCAAATAAAAATTCACAATATGTTGTATTTTTCTGCAGTAATATACTTGAAATACAACAACAGATGTGGTATGATTTATGAATAATAGTATCAAGATTGGGGGAGTATGTCCTGGCAGAGATTTACCAGTACAAAGAACTTACATCCGAGATGAGAGAGACTCTCATGGAAATCGGCGAAATTATGAATTTACGTAAGCGCTCAGAGAAACCTTTAGCCTACATTCATACATACGGATGTCAGCAAAATGTTTCTGACAGTGAGAAAATAAAAGGTATGCTTCATATTGCCGGTTTTGAATTCACTGAAAACGACGCTGAGGCTGATTTTATTCTTTTTAATACCTGTGCGGTAAGAGAACACGCAGAAGACAGAGTTTTCGGAAATGTAGGCGCTCTTAAGAATATCAAGCGCAGACACCCCGGAGTAATTATTGCTCTTTGCGGCTGTATGATGCAGCAGAAATCCGTTTCTGACAGAATTTACAAAAGCTATCCCTTTGTAAATCTTGTATTCGGTACTCACAGCGTTCACAAATTTCCCGAGCTTCTCTACTCAGTTCTTGTAAACAGCAAAAGAATCACAGACAACGACTCAGAAGACAATACTATTTATGAGAACATTCCCGTTCTCAGAGACAAAGCCTTTAAAGGCTGGCTTCCCATCATGTACGGATGCGACAATTTCTGCTCTTATTGCATTGTTCCTTACGTAAGAGGAAGAGAACGCTCAAGGGAAAGTGCCGCAGTAATTGATGAAGCGCGTAAGATGATAAAAGCAGGATATAAGGAGATTACACTTCTCGGTCAGAATGTAAACTCCTACGGCAAAGGGCTTGAGGAAGATATATCTTTTTCCGAACTCCTCAAAAGAATTGATGAAATCGAAGGAGATTATATTCTCAGGTTTATGACTTCTCACCCCAAGGATTGCACCAAAGAACTTATTGATACAATTGCCGATTCAAAACATATATCGAAGCATCTGCATCTGCCTTTTCAATCAGGAAGCAGCCGTATACTTAAGGCTATGAACAGAAAATACGACAGAGAAAAGTATCTGGAAATTGTAAATTATGCTAAAGAAAAGATAGCGGATGTTTCACTTACCAGCGACATTATAGTCGGATTTCCCGGTGAGACATACGAAGATTTCCTCGAGACACTTTCTCTTGTAAAGGAAGTAGAGTTCACTTCACTTTACACATTTATCTATTCCCGTCGGCCCGGTACACCGGCAGCGAAACTTCCCGATGTTGCAACAGACGAGGAAAAAGGCAAATGGTTTACCGAGCTCTTAAAGACTCAGGAAGCTATTGCGGCTAAAAGATGTGCATCCATGGTTGGAAATATTGAACGTGTCCTTGTTGAAGAGGTCAATGAAAAAACAGGACTTCTCTCTGCACGTACTTCAGGAAACATCATTGTTGAAGCACCGGGAGGAGAAGATATGATCGGAACCTTCCAAAATGTCAAAGTTACAGAAGCTCGCAACTGGATACTCAGAGGCGAATTTGTATAAACTAAACTGAAAATTATAAATAAGGAGATATTAAAATGGATATTATCGAACTTTCAAGAGAACTTGGCAAAAAAATTCAGCAGGAAGAAAGCTACAAAGCTTTACAGACTGCTACTGAAGCAGTAGAGAAGGACGAGACCCTTCAGGCTCTTATCGGTGAGTTCAATCTTCTCAAACTCAACCTTAATGAAAAGCTCACAGCTGAAGAAAAGGATGAGGAAGCAATCAAGGAACTCAATGCAAAAATGAGAAAAATGTATGCTGACATTATGGTTAATGAATCCATGATCAAGCTCAACGAAGCAAAAAACACCTTTGACGGTATCATGCAGAGAGTATTTGCAATCGTTTCCAATTCCGCTAACGGAGAGGATCCCGAAACAACAGACTATCATGCATGCACAGGCTCCTGCAGCACCTGCGGCGGTTGCCACTAATCGTATCAATTCTAAAAGACTGGAAGTGTAAAAATGGCAGAGCTGTCTCCAATGATGAAACAGTACTTTGAAATTAAAGAAAAAAACAAAGACAGCATTGTCTTCTTCCGACTGGGAGATTTCTATGAAATGTTCTTTGATGATGCAAAACTTGCATCCCGCGAGCTCGATCTGACTCTCACGGGCAGAGATTGCGGACAGGAAGAACGCGCTCCCATGTGCGGTGTACCTTTTCATAGTTGCGAAAGCTACATTGCAAAACTCGTTTCGAAAGGCTATAAAGTTGCCATTTGTGAACAGACCCAGGATCCCGCTCAGGCAAAGGGCCTCGTTACAAGAGACATTGTCCGTGTTATTACTCCCGGCACCGTGGTTGAATCCACAATGCTGGATGAAAGCAAAAATAACTACATTTGTGTTGCTTTCAGAAGAGATAAGAATATCGGAGTATGCTTTTGTGACGTATCAACCGGTCAACTTTACGCCACAGCATTAAACGGAAATGAATCTGTAAAAGCGCTTAAGGATCAACTTGTGAGTTACAGTCCCAAGGAACTTATTCTCGGCGGATTCGCATCTTCTCACAGCGACCTTTACAAATTCATTAAAGACAGATTGACTGCAAGTGTTGAAGAGTATCCTGACGATTTCTTTTCTTACATTGACAATCTCGATACTCTTAACACACAGTTCGGCTCTGATGTTATTGAAAACGTTAAAGATAACGCTGAACTTGTTTCTGCTGTGGGCGGTCTCATTGAGTATCTTAAGAAAACTCAGATGACGGGACTTGAACGCATAAGAAACATTGAGCTTTACAATGAAAACCAGTTTATGAAACTGGACTTTAACACCAGACGTAACCTCGAACTCACTCAAACAATGCTCACAAAAGAGAAGAGGGGTTCTCTGCTTTGGGTGCTTGATAACACCAGAACAGCAATGGGCAAACGTCTTTTAAGAAGCTGGATCGAGAATCCGCTAATGAATATCGGCGTCATATCAAAGCGTCAGGGAGCCGTTGGTGAGCTTGTTTCTGACACAGTTCTCAGACTTGAGATAATGGCAATGCTTTCCGGCGTTCTTGATATTAAACGAATAATGACTAAGATGGTTTACGGCTCAGCTAACGCAAGAGAGCTTCGCTCTTTATACGGTGCCTGCGTAAATCTTCCTCAGATTAAAACTCTTCTTAAAGATTCTAAATCAAAGTATCTCAGGGAGCTTTATGAAGCAATCGATACCCTTGAGGATATTACGGCACTGATTGATGCCGCAATAGTTGAAGAGCCTCCTTTTACAGTGCGCGAAGGCGGAATGATAAAGAGAGGCTACAACGAAGAACTTGACAGTATATCTGTTGATATGACCGACTCCACATCTTTGCTGGCAAAGATTGAAAACGAGGAACGTGAAAAGACAGGTATACCCAAACTTAAAGTCGGATATAACCGAGTTTTCGGATATTACATAGAGGTTACCAATTCATACAAGAATCTGGTACCCGATACATACATCAGAAAGCAAACTCTTACAAATTGTGAAAGGTTTATCACTCAGGAACTCAAGGCTCTTGAGGGCAGAATTCTTGGAGCAAAGGACAAAACAACTGCCCTTGAATATGAAATCTTCACTTCCATCAGAAAAACGGTTGCAGAGAATCTTCCTAGAATCGAAAAGACCGCAGATGCACTCTCTGTTCTTGATGTTCTTTGTTCCCTTGCAAATGTTGCTTCCGATAACAGATATGTAAGACCTGAGGTTGACCTTTCATCTGTAATTGAACTCAAAGCATCGAGACATCCTGTTGTTGAATCTCTTCTTGATTCTTCAAGATTTGTATCAAATGATGTTTATCTCGACAGCGCAGAAAACAGAGTTGCAATTATCACAGGCCCTAATATGGCCGGTAAATCCACATATATGAGACAAACCGCTCTGATTGTCATTATGGCTCAGATCGGAAGCTTTGTGCCTTGTGATTACGCCCGAATCGGCATTGTAGACGCAGTATTCACCAGGGTAGGTGCTTCCGATGACCTCGCATCAGGACAGTCCACATTCATGGTTGAAATGAGTGAGGTCGCCTCCATTGTAAAATCAGCAACCTCAAAAAGTTTACTTGTATTTGACGAGATCGGACGCGGCACCTCAACCTATGACGGTATGAGTATAGCCAGAGCTGTGCTTGAATTTGTTGCAGACAAAAAACGCCTTGGTGCAAAATCCCTGTTTGCTACACATTATCATGAACTGACCGTTTTAGAAGAACTCATTGATGGCGTCAAGAACTACAATATTGCCGTTAAAAAGAAGGGTGACGAAATCACCTTCCTTCGAAGGATAGTTCCCGGAGGAGCCGATGACAGCTACGGTATCGAGGTAGCAAAGCTTGCCGGCGTTCCTGATTCAATAATAAATCGTGCGAAGCAAATTCTCAGGGAATTAGTTGCCTTTGCACCTGACACCGCCGGTGAGGTCCTCAAAAATGTAAAACCTCAGGAAGACGATCTTCAGCTTTCTCTTATTCCGGCTTCCGATGGTGAAATTACCCGCAGACTTAAGAACACAGATGTTGATACCCTCACACCCATTGAGGCTATCAATCTTTTGTACGAATTAAAGAAAATGCTCTGATACTATTTAAGGAGGTGACACCATGGGTAGAATCAATGTACTTGACAAACACACAGCAGAACTCATTGCTGCAGGAGAAGTTGTTGAAAGACCTTCTTCCGTAATCAAAGAACTCGTTGAAAACTCTATTGACGCAGGTGCGACTGCTGTTACTGTTGAAATCAAGAATGGCGGAACTACCTTTATGCGTGTTTCCGACAATGGTATGGGCATTATGCGTGATGACATAAAGAAAGCTTTTCTTCGTCACGCCACAAGTAAGGTCTCGTCAGAAAGAGATCTGGACGCAATTGCCACTCTTGGATTTCGAGGGGAGGCTCTTGCTTCAATTTCAGCAGTTTCCAAGGTAGAACTCATTACCCGAAGTGAAAATGAAGATGTGGGTTCTTACTATATTATCGAGGGCGGGGAAGAGATCTCTCTTGAAGATTCCGGTACAGACAAGGGTACCACTATAATTATCAGAGACTTATTCTACAATATCCCTGCAAGACAAAAGTTCCTCAAAAAAGATGTTGCAGAAGGAAATGCAGTTGCACAAGTAATTGACAGGATTGCTCTTTCGCACCCTGAGGTGTCCTTTACTTTTATCAGAGATTCAAAACAAGTTCTCAAAACAGCAGGCGATTCTAAACTATATTCTGCTATTTACGCTGTTTTCGGAAGAGAATTTGCAAATGCTCTGATTGATGTTGACTATGAGCTTGGCGGAATCAAAGTTACAGGTTATATCACTAAACCTGAATACGCTAAACCCACACGCAGTATGCAAACTTTCTTCGTTAATAACCGCTATATCAGAAGCAGAACAGCAGGTGCTGCTATTGACGAAGCCGCAAAGGGTTCGGTTATGGTCGGAAAATTTTTGTCGTGTGTTCTCAACATATCTCTGCCTTACGGTGTTGTTGATGTAAATGTTCACCCGGCAAAAATTGAGGTTCGTTTTGTAAACGAGAGACCCGTTTTCGATGCAGTTTACCATGCTGTCAAAGCTGCCCTTTTCAAAGGGGATAAGCGAAAAGAGGCTATTCTCAACAAACCCTCATCAGTCGCTAATCCTTTTGCTCAGTACGATATCAAATCTCAACCCGTTAAAACCGCATCTGTAACCAAAATCACACCTGCTCCTGCTCAGCCTAAAGTACAGAATCCCTTTGATATTCTCGATATCCCTTCTGAATCTTCTGCTCCAAAGACAGATGATAGAATCATTGAGAAAAAGAATTCTGAAAATAATAAGGTTTATGGACAGACTCCTGATCCAAAACCTATTTTTGAACGGAACTACCATGTGGCAGATATTAGTGCTGTTGATAACTATAATAAAAATCTCTCTGAAATTTCCGTATCAGATAAAAAGATCGATATCATAAAAATCGAAGAAAACATTAAAGATGTTGTAGTTGATAATGTTGTTTCTGAAAATAAAAACCAAACCGAGCCCACGATCACAAACGGGAGTGATTTCCAGAATTCCACTGTTCTTCCTGATGAGGAAATTAAATCTTCTCCTGCTGAGATTACTCTTATTGAAAACCATGAACCGGAGTTCAGGTTTATCGGCGAAGTTTTCAAAACATACATCATTGCAGAAGTCAATAAAGAGCTTCTTCTGATCGATAAGCATGCTCTTCATGAAAGAATTATTTATAATAAGCTTCGGGAAAACAAAGAAGAGTTTACACAGATGCTCCTGATTCCTGAATCTGTTACCCTAAGTAAAACTCTGTATACTTCAGCCGTTGATAACATCGATATGTTCAATCAGTGCGGATTCGAGGTTGAGGATTTCGGTGGGTCCACTCTTTTGGTCAGAGGAGCTCCTCAGTATATTTCAGGCGAGGATATCTCGGATACCATAGTTGAAATGACTGAATACATAGCTCAGAACAAACGAGATATCCACACAGAAAAGATGGATTGGATATATCACAATATAGCTTGCAGAGCAGCTATCAAAGCAGGAAACACAAGTACGGAAGCAGAGCTTATCTCCCTTGTGAAAAAGCTTTTATCCGACGATAACCTTCTTTACTGTCCTCACGGACGACCTGTTTCAGTCACTCTGAAAAAGTCAGAAATTGAAAAATTATTCGGCAGGGCGTGATTTATTGTCACATAAAAAAATAAGAATTGTGACCTTGTCAGGACCTACCGCATCCGGCAAGACGGCACTTTCCATACAAATATGCAAAAGATTCGGCGGAGAAGTAATTTCCGCTGACTCAATGCAAATTTATAGGTTTATGAATATTGCTACTGCAAAACCTTCGCTTGAAGAAATGCAGTCAATAAAACATCATCTGATAGATTTTCTTTCTCCTGATGAAACATACAGCGTTGCAAATTACGTCAAAGACGCAAAAGAAGCAGCTATCGCTATCGCATCAAGAGGTCTCCTTCCCGTCATTTGCGGAGGAACCGGTCTTTACATTGATAACCTTGTGGATGGGACTGTGTTTACCGAAGGAGAAACAGATCTTGAACTGAGAAGAAAGTTGATCGAAAGATATAACGAAGAGGGAATAGAGCCCCTTCTTTCTGAGCTCAGAAGTGTAGATGAAGAAAGCTATCATCGCCTGAGCGAAGAGATTAACCCTAAAAGAATCATCCGTGCTCTGGAAGTTTATTACACAACGGGCATTTCCCAAACTGAGCAAAACAGATTATCAAAATCATCAGAGTCCATTTTCACAGCAACTCAGATTGCTCTTGATTTTCGAAACAGAGATGTCCTCTACGACCGTATTAACCGTCGTGTGGATATAATGCTGGAAAAAGGGCTTCTTAAGGAAACAGAAGAATTTTACAAAAGTAAATTCAGTAATACCGCCGTTCAGGCGATTGGCTACAAGGAGCTTCTTCCGTATCTCAATGGCGAAATAAGCCTTGAAGATGCAGTTGAATCCCTTAAAAGAAGCACCAGAAGATACGCCAAGCGTCAGCTCACCTGGTTTCGCAGAAATAAAAATATCAAATGGTTTTACGTTGACGACTATATGGACGAAGAAACTTTGATAAACGATGTCTGCGATTACTTGATTTCTGAAGGATTTGAGAATAATGAAGGATAATAAAGTTCTTAAAATCGTTTGCATTTCCCTGTTGAGCATCATCGCACTTGTATATTTTTATATTATGGTTTTCAACGCGAACATCGACACCGAACCTATTGTTGATACCGAATACGCAGCCAGATATACATACGATGAAAAACTCACTGTGAAAGGTATGGTCATCAGGGAAGAGACCCTCCTTGATTTCAACACCGATAAGATTCTCTATTACACTGTTGAAGATGGAAGCATTGTACGCGCAGATACTGACGTTGCACTTATTTTCGACAACGAAGAGGATGCTCTCGGTTACAAAAGAATAAACAAGATTGACGAAGAAATAAGTATGCTTGAAGGTCTCAACACATCCTACGAGAACGTCAACACCGATTTTGAAGCTGCTGAAAAGCAGATAGTTCTTAACGTCAGGGAGCTCATCAGTTCTGTTAATTCAAATGACTGCATAACCCTGTCCTCTGATATCAGAGAATTGACCTATTCCATCAACCAGCGTCAGATCATCACAGGAGAGGTCAAGGATTTCAACAGTATCATTAAAAACCTCAAAGAGGAAAGAACTGATATCTTAAACTCCTGCGGTACTTACAGCGAAACAACGCTCAAAGCATCCAAGCCTGGTTATTTCGTTTCCTTTGCTGACGGATACGAAAATGTGTTTGACTATAAAAATGTAGCAAATATGACCGTAAGCGATTTTGATAATATGCCTCAGAGACAAGATGTTTCCGAAAACACCGTAGGCAAAATCATAAGTGGTCTCAATTGGTATATTGCCTGCAGACTTACTGCTGAAGATGCTCTTATGCTGTCTCCTCTTATTTCATCACACGAGGCTACAATTCTTAATCTTTCCTTCCCTGATTCATCCTGCAAGGATATTCCTGCGACTCTTGTAAGTATCAATCAGACTTCAAAGCAGAGCGATGCAATCGCAATCTTTTCCTGCAACTATATGAACTCACCCTTAAGTCATCTTAGAAGTGAGACAGTTGAAATAAGCATAAATACATACTCCGGACTCAGAATCAGCAAGGACTCAATTCATGATGACATTGTTAAAGATGTTGATACCGGCAAAGACATCAAGGTACAGGGTGTTTATGTATTAAGGGGTAGTGAGCTGGTTTTCAAGGAAATCAGCATAGTTTACTCAGGCAGCGATTTTGTTATTATAGACCCCAACCCCAAAGAAGGAGTTCTCAGAAGCGGACAGACTGTTGCGCTCAACGACTCCGTTGTTGTGAGAGGAGATAATCTCTATAATGGAAAAAATGTTAAGTAATATAGAATATAACTACAAAACTATTGTTGAAAACATCAGTAACACAGCAATTAAAAGCGGCAGAAATCCTGAAGATATCAAATTTCTTGCTGCTACCAAGACGGTAGAACCTTTATTTATCAACCACGCTATTTCTTTAGGACTTAAGTATATTGGTGAAAACCGTGTTCAGGAGCTGCTCTCCAAGTATGAGCACTATGACCTCGAAAATGCAGATCTCCAGTTTATCGGACATCTGCAAACAAATAAAGTCCGACAGCTCATCTCAAAGGTGAGTACAATTCAATCGGTAGACAGTCTGAAGCTTGCAAAAGAAATTTCAAGACTCAGCTCTTCGGCAGGAATCAATACGAAAATTCTGATTGAAGTGAACGTCGGAAGGGAAGAAAACAAGTCAGGAGTTATGCCGGAAGAACTGGAGGAACTTCTTTATGAAATCGCACTTCTGCCCTCGATTTCCGTTGACGGACTTATGGCTATCCCGCCGATTTGTGAAAATCAACAGAAAATTCGCGGATATTTTGAAATAATGCGTAATATGTTTATTGACATATCGCGCAAAAACATAGATAATATAACTATGAATACTCTCTCAATGGGTATGTCAGGTGATTATCAGGAAGCTATCCTTGAGGGCGCCACCCTTGTAAGGATCGGCTCATCACTTTTTGGCGAAAGAATTTATAAATAATTTTGGAGGTATTTAATATGGCAGGTTTTGTTGACAAGTTTAAGCGTATGTGGGACGCTCCCGATGACGAGTACGAGTATGACGAGTACGGTTACGGCGAGGAAAATAAAGATGACTTCGACGAAGATGTAACTATTCGTGACAACTCTTCAAAGAAAAGTAAAGTTGTAAACATTAACGCAACAGCTAAGCTGGCCGTTGCTCTTTTCAAACCCGAGAGATTCGGTGAGGAAACAAGAGCAATTGCTGACGAACTCATTAAGACTCATACGGTAGTTCTCAATCTTGAGAACACAAACAAGGATATGTCCAGACGTATCATCGACTTCCTTTCCGGTGTTGCTTATGCCAACAGAGGAAAGATCAAGAAGGTTGCTTCAAGCACATTCATTATCATTCCCAACAACGTTGATCTTACCGGTGATGATCTTCTTGATGAACTTGAGAACAGCGGCGTTTATTTCTGATAAAAAATGGATGAACTCAGTCTCTTAAGATCACGAATTGAAGATGTTCTCGGGGAAGCTTATGAAAACGGCATTGGTTTTCTTGGTTTTTTAAACGAAGCTGAGGTTTCATTTGCAAACGGATACCTTAAGAATCAAGGTGTAAACTATTGTTTTTGGGGCGGATATCCGCTGGCATCACGTTGTTACCTCTGTATTGCTCCTTATGATGAACCAAATACTTCTGAGTATCCCTTCAAGCCCTTTAAGATAAATGCACGTGACAGCGCACAACTAAGTCACAGGGATTATCTGGGAGCCTTAATGTCCTTAGGCATAAAAAGAGACTGTATCGGTGATATTCTGATACTTAATAACCATTCCTCTGTTATTTTCTTAAGAAATGATGTTGCCTCTTTTATTAAAGAGCAGCTCACGATAATAGCCAGGGAAGGGGTTTGTGTTTCTGAATACTGGGAAAGCATTCTAAACTACGAACCTAAATATGAGGAAATTAACATCATTGTATCATCTATGAGACTGGATAATATTGTAAGTTCATGTGCTCGTGTTTCAAGAACGGAGGCATCGAATCTTATAAGCTCAGAACTGGTCTTTCTTAATTACTCCGCTTTAACTAAAGCATCTCATACTGTCCGCGAAAACGATATGCTCAGCATTCGCGGATATGGTAAGTATAAAATAACACAACAAGTTTCCACCACTCGTAAAGACCGATTGGTTATCAGAGTTTTACACTATATTTAAGGGGGAATCAACATGCTGTCTATTGATGAAATTAAAAATATAAGTTTCAGAAAAGCAAGCATCGGCGGATACAAGCCGGAAGATGTTGACGCTTTTATCGATCAGGTTCTCATCACAATGGAACAGCTCAGAAAAGAGAAATCTGATCTTGTAAAAAAGATGGATATTCTTGCTACAAGAGTAGAAGAATACAGAGCTGATGAGGATTCTGTACGCAATGCGCTTCTTTCTGCACAGAGAGTTGCAGATTCTACTATCAAAGAAGCCCGCGCAAAAGCTGCAAGAATTGTTGAGGAGTCTGAAAACCTTGCTAAAGCCAAGCTTTTTGACCTCAATGTTCAGATTAAGCAGCAGAAGAAACAGTACACGTTACTTCTTGCTGAGTGTAATCGTGTCCGCGATGACATCATCAATAATTGTAACAAGCACATAACAATAGCTAACGAATTGCCTTCACCTGAGAAGATTCAGGTTATGGAGGATACTATCGACCAGAAGTACCCCACAGAAACACCTGAAAATGTTACTCGTTCAAAATCCTTTGAAGAAAAGAACGTAGCAAAGAAAAATAACGTTGAGTCTCCTGAAAAAGGTGCAACGGATAAGAAGTCAAACGATGACGATCTTCCTATTTTCGCAGGAGGAGAGGACGTGACCGTCTTCACACCAAAGGCTCCTGTCAAAAAGTCTGAAACGGAAGATGACACCGTAAACCTGATCAATGATTTTGATGAGCGTGAAAACTTCGACGTTGATCATCATGAGAAACGTGAAAAGAAGAAAAGCAAGGTTTTCGGAGTTTTGAAGTTTGGCGATGACTATGACTTCAATGAAGATAATGAATAATAAATTGGAGAGAAAAAATATGCCTCAGGATTACAACAACACACTTAATTTACCCAAAACCGATTTTCCCATGAGAGCAGGTCTTCCTCAGAGTGAGCCTGTTACTCTTAAGAATTGGGAAGATAACAATGTATACGAAAAGCTCATTGAGAAAAATGCAGGTAAACCCAAATTCGTTCTTCACGATGGACCTCCTTATGCAAACGGAAATATCCATCTCGGAACTGCACTCAATAAGGTTCTCAAGGACTTCATCGTAAAATATAAGAATATGTCCGGTTTCCAGGCTCCTTTTGTTCCCGGTTGGGATACTCACGGTCTTCCCACTGAGCTCAAAGCAAGAGCTAAAGCAGGCGTTTCCAGCTCTGATGCAATTTCCGACGTTGAGTTGCGTCAGATTTGTCGCGACTTTGCATTAGGTTATCTTGACGATCAGCGCAATCAGTTCAGAAGACTGGGCTGTATCGGTGACTGGAACGATCCTTACATTACTCTTAAAAAGGAATTTGAAGCAACCCAGATCGAGATTTTCTCTGAGATGGCTCAGAAGGGCTACATTTACAAGGGACTTAAGCCTGTTTACTGGTGTCCTGAATGTAAGACAGCTCTTGCAGAGGCTGAAATTGAATACGCAGAGGATCCCTGCTTCTCAATTTACGTTAAATTCCCCGTAACTGACGATAAGGGCAAGCTTACCGCTCTCGGCATTGATGCTGCAAAGACCAACTTCGTTATCTGGACAACAACCACATGGACACTCCCCGGTAACGTAGCAGTTTGTGTTGGTCCTGACTTTAACTACAACATCATCAAGTCCGGCGATGAATTCTTTATTATGGCAGACGAGCTCTATAAGAGTGCGTTTGAAGCTGCAGGAATTGAGGATTATGAGGTTGTTGCAGAGATCAAGGGCGCTGAGCTTGAATATATGAAGACAAGACATCCTTTCCTTGACAGAGAGTCTCTTGTTATCGTTGGCGACCACGTTACACTTGAAAGCGGTACAGGTTGCGTTCACACAGCTCCCGGACACGGTGTTGAGGACTATGACGTTTGCCGTAATTATCCCGAGATTCCCATCATTGTACCTGTTGACGCAGATGGCAGACTCACAGAAGAAGCAGGTCAGTTTGCAGGTCTTCTTACCGATGATGCAAATAAGCCCATTGCTCAGCATCTTGAGAGCATCGGACTTCTTTTTGGTCTCAAAAAGATCATTCACCAGTATCCCCATTGCTGGAGATGTAAAAATCC
>JAZSME010000134.1:0-5737 GCA_045535715.1 Ruminococcus sp.
AACTATAACAGAGACGTTGAAATTTTCCCTGTTCTCAGCGCAATTTTTGAGCAGATTCTGGGAGAATGTCCCTACAAATCCCCTACCGATATGGGTGTAAATATGGCAGGCAACTGCATTATCGACGACGAAATCGTCAAAAAGGCAGCTCAGCAGGAAATCATCCGCCGCTACTACACCGCCATGTGTGCTCAGCGTCAGGGCACAGCAGAGCAGGAGCTCGTCTATAAACTGGAGATTCTGATGAAGCAGGCCGGACTCAGCGCAGAGGACAGACCCGTTATCGCCTGTGCCCTCAAAAAGGCAGAGGAAACCGGAGAGCCTGCCGCCGCAATTGAGATGCCTGACGGCACCATCATCACAGGCAAGACCTCCTCTCTCCTCGGAAGCGCCTCTGCGGCTCTTCTCAATGCCCTCAAGTATCTCGGAGGCATTGACGACGAGATCCACCTCATCTCTCCCACCATCATCGGGCCTATACAGAAGCTCAAGGTGGGCCACCTGGGAAACAGAAACCCCAGACTCCATATTGACGAGGTGCTCATCGCTCTCTCCATCTGCGCCGCCACCGACGAAAAGGCTCAGGTTGCCCTTGACCAGCTTCACAAGCTCTCAGGATGCGAGGCACACTCCAGCGTTATTCTCGCCTCCATCGACGAGAAAACCTTCAAGAAACTGGGTGTAAACCTTACCAGCGAGCCCAGATACCAGACAAAGAAGCTCTATCATCTCTGATAAATCAAACCGCTGACTCTGCAAAACGCAGGCTCAGCGGTTTTTTATACAATATCTCAATAAAAAGGACGGCCTCTGTTTATGAGCCGTCCTTTCTTTTTAATCGTCTTCATATTCAAGGATATCCCCTGCCTGACACTCAAGCACCTCGCAGATGGCGGCGAGAGTTGAAAATCGGATGGCATTTACCTTGTTGTTCTTTATCTTCGACAGATTAACATTGGTAATTCCCACCTTGTCGGCAAGGTCATTGAGAGAGATTTTTCTCTCCACCATCATTCTGTCCAGTCTTAAAACTATCTTTCCCATATTTCCTCCTTAGAGAAGTCCGTCTACTTCTTCCTCAAGCTCTGCGCCGCGGGCAAAGAACTGAGTCAGGCAAAGAACGATGATTCCCATTACAATGCCTTCGGCATTCACAACAATCTCAGCTGTCTCAACACCGATTACAATGCGGAAAATAATGCTTGCGATAAGAGATACAACGGGCATTGCGATGGAGAAAATACCGATCTCCTTCATCATACGCACATTGTCCTTTGCAAAGTGAGACTCTTCCTCAGACTTCTTCACAATGAGGTTTAAGTTACGGAAAATCATAGCTACGAGAGCCATTGTTACAGCTGCGCCGAAAGCATAAACTGAAAGTGCACCGTAATTGATCACACCGTCTGCGCCTAAGATGCTTGCCTCGAAGGTGTAGCTGTCAACAGTTGCGTTCTCTCCGAGATCGATGAGATATTTAAGACCTGAGGGTAATACGAGTGAGCAAATTGCTACTAAAATCAAAAGAGCTGTTCCTACCCAATGAGTTACTTCGAGAATTTTAGTGATGATTTTTGTTGCCTTATTAAACTTTGTGTTCTTCATTTCTGATTACTCCTAAAAATTATTTTTTGAATCATTGCATGCTTTGATGATACGAGTATAACACGACGTTTTACGTTTGTCAATACTTTTTTATCGTTTTTCGATAAATTTATTATTTTTATCGATAACTTTAATCTTTTGCATAATTCAAATTTTTCCCAAATAATCAGGAGTTATCAGACTTTCACAAATCTATAAGACTCACTTAAAGCTCACTTTTTCTGCTCTTTATTTTTGTTCACACCTTTTAATATCAGGAGAATTCCCCCGAAAACCAGAGCCACAATTGCCCCGAGATAGCCTATATCATACACAACATTCTGACCGAGATTCTCCATAGTGCCGTTTACCATTCCGCCGAAAAATCCCATAAAGCCCAGCACAATAAGAATTGTACCCAAAATTGATTTTTTCATAAGTCACCTCGCAGATACCGGCAAAGCACCGATATTGTTACAAAAAAAGCAAGGGGTATGCCCCTTGCTCATAGTTTACCTGTTGCTTAACTATCAGATGATAGCGTTCTCGAGATACTCTTCAAGTTCCTCGTTATCGGCTTCCTTCTTCTTCTTGAGAAGAATAAATGTAGCAACTGCAGCGCCTACTGCGATAACTGCAGAAAGAAGAGCGATGAGCCAACCGTAAGAATTTTCTTTTTTCATTTTACATACCTCCAGTAGAATACTCATAGATATTCTTTACATCTAAGATAATAATAACAGCAGAAAAAGCAAAAGTCAACCTAATTATTTAAAGAATAAGTGAAAAATTAAGAGAAGCGGAAAAACAAAAAAAGCAGAGACAACTCTGCTTTTAAGGTTTACAACATATTAAGAAAAGTTCGTGCAAATTATGCAGTTGCATTCAGACGCTTCACAAGATTGGATTTGCTTCTGGCGGCAGTGTTCTTATGCAGAATACCCTTTGCGGCGGCCTGATCAATTTTCTTAACAGCAAGACGAACCGCCTCAGCTTTGTTCTCGGCGTTAGTGTCGATTGCGTTGTATGCTTTCTTAACTGCAGTTCTGAGAGCTGACTTGATGCTCTTGTTCTGAGCAGTCTTGGTTGCGATAACCTTAACACGCTTTTTTGCTGATTTGATATTAGGCATTGTCCCACCTCCTTATAATGCGTTAACACGAAAAAATATGGATTTATAATTAAGTTTTCCTCGCGAAAAACCCACTTTCACAATCGTGCTGATATATAATACCACCAAAGCTTGAAAATTGCAAGCATTTTTTCAGTTTTCTCAGTAAATTTTTCAAAACTTTTTGAAGCACAGAGAAAAATCACAAGATATTGATATATGTTTTTGGGGATATACAAGAGTTTTCGTCATTTCGCTCACACTTCTTCCTTTAAACCTATTATATATAGGGCTCAAAATGACATTTTCCCCGACTTTTGTGAGATATACACAGATATTTAACAAATCCTTCACTCAAAATATACTTGACTTTTTCCTGATACTGGTGTACATTATAGTTGTAGTTAGCACTCGGCACTTGAGAGTGCTAATTCTAAAAACAGGAGGCGATGGCATGGAACTTGCACTCAGAAAACAAAAGATTCTCAAGGCCATCGTTGAGAGCTACATCTCCACCGGAGAGCCCGTAGGCTCCAAGACGCTCCTCTGCGAAACAGGAATTGAGGTTTCTCCCGCTACTGTCAGAAACGATATGGCGGATCTTACCTCGGGAGGCTACATACACCAGCCTCACACTTCAGCAGGACGCATCCCCTCCCAGAAGGGAGTCAGGTATTATATCGACCACCTGATGACCCCCATACTGCCTACGGAGCGAGCCCGCTCTTACATCGACTTAAGGCTTTCGGGTGCTGCCGATACTCCGGAGAACCTTCTCAGAGAAGCCGCAAAACTTCTCTCGGAATACACAGGCTATGCCGCTGTCACCACCACTCCCGAAAGTACCGATGCCCGAATCCACAGAATCCACCTTGTGGGTACAGGCAGACACACCGCCATGATAATTATGGTCACAAACACCGGTATGGTGCGCAGCAAACTTTTCCGCTCAAACTTCGTAGTGACTCAGGAGTTTCAGAGCGTTCTCAAGGAAGCTCTCAACAAAGCCCTTGCAGGTGTTCCCCTGAGCGAAATAAACAAGCCCTTCATGCAGACGGTGGCAGCAGGCTTCAGCGAGCTTTTCGTAATTGCACCCCACTCTCTGGCGGCGATTATGGAAATGGCACAGCAGGCACTCATTACAGAAATCTGCACCTACGGAGAAACAAAGCTTCTCTTCTCTGATGAGGTTGACCCCATCACTTCACGTAACATCTTAAGCTTTCTCTCCGACACCCCGAAGGTAGCAAAGCTTCTCCTCTCACAGAGAAACCGCCTGAGCGTTCAGCTTGGCTCCGAATGCGGCAACAGAGAACTGCTCACCGCTTCCGTGGTAACCGCAAGGTACGAGATTTCATCCTCCGCCGCAGGCGCTGTGGGAGTTTTCGGCTCAGCCAGAATGGATTATGCATCTGCAGTAGGCGTTACCGGATATATTTCAGAATGTATCAGCCGACTGCTGGACGAAATGGTAGACATATAAACTCACAAGGAGAATAAAAATGAGCAAAAACGAGAAAGAAAACATTGTAGATACCTGCGAAGAGGTTATCGAGCAGGAAACAACCGAAACAGAGGTTAAAGAGGAAATCAAAGAGCCCTCTGAATGCGAAAAGCTCAGAGAAGAGCTTGAGACTCAGAAGGATTCCTTCCTGAGACTTGCCGCTGAGTATGACAATTACAGAAAGAGAACTCAGCAGGAAAAGCTATCCATCTACGCAGATGCCACAGCAAAGGCTGTCGAGGAGCTTCTTCCCCTTGCAGACAGCGTAGTTGCCGCCCTTATGAACACCCCCGAGGATGATGCACAGCGTCAGGGCATTGAGCTCATTTCAAATCAGCTTGGCAAATGTCTTGAGAAGCTGGGTGTTGAGGCCTTCGGAGAAATCGGCGACACCTTTGATCCCAATATACACAACGCAATCTCTCGCACCGAGGACGAAAATCTTCCCCCTCAGAGTCTGGCTCTCATTTTCCAGAAGGGCTACAAACTGGGAGATAAGGTAATCAGACCCGCTATGGTACAGGTAGCTAATTGCTAAAGAAGCGCCGAGGCACGGAGCCTTTAAAAATCGAAGTCGAGCTTGAATTCACCGAACAATTCGGATTTAATACTTCAAAAATCCGAATAGGTGAATTAAAGGAGACAGTGGATTTTTAAAGAGTTGCGTAGTGCACACGAGGCGTGACAGAAAAAGCGCCGAGGCACAGAGCCTTTAAAAATCGAGGTCTAGCTTGGATTCACCGAACATTCTAAAAATAAGGGCTACACATTCAGTCCATTATCTTATATATATTTACACACACTATTTCTAATTGGAGGAATTTAATTATGGCAAAAACAATTGGTATTGACTTAGGTACAACTAACTCCTGCGTTGCAGTTATCGAAGGCGGCGAGCCCGTTGTTATCGCAAACGCAGAAGGTGCTCGTACTACTCCCTCAGTAGTTGCATTCGCTCAGAACGGTGAGCGTCTTGTAGGTCAGGTTGCAAAGCGTCAGGCTATCACCAACCCCCAGGGCACAATCTCCTCTATCAAGAGAGAGATGGGCACAAACTACAAGGTTTCCATCGGCGGCAAGGACTACACTCCTCAGGAGATCTCCGCTATGATCCTTCAGAAGCTCAAGACAGACGCTGAGGCATATCTGGGCGATAAGGTTACTCAGGCTGTTATCACAGTTCCCGCATACTTCACAGACGCACAGCGTCAGGCTACAAAGGACGCAGGCAAGATCGCAGGTCTCGAAGTAAAGAGAATCATCAACGAGCCCACAGCAGCAGCTCTTTCCTACGGAATTGACAAGGAAACCGACCAGAAGGTTATGGTTTATGACCTGGGCGGCGGTACCTTCGACGTATCCATCATCGAGATGGGCGACGGCGTTCAGGAGGTTCACGCAACTGCAGGTAACAACCGTCTCGGCGGCGACGACTTCGACCAGAGAATTATCGACTGGATCGTTTCAGGCTACAAAGCAGAAGCAGGCATTGACCTCTCCGGTGACAGCCTTGCTATGCAGAGACTCAAGGAAGCAGC
>JAZSME010000113.1:0-27368 GCA_045535715.1 Ruminococcus sp.
GGAGATGATCTGATCATCAGCTGTGAGTGTGTTCTCGTTTACGGAGAATACAACAGTCTTGAGGTCGTTGCCTGCGGGAGCAGAGATAACAACCTTCTTAGCACCTGCATTGATGTGAGCCATGGACTTCTCCTTGGAGCAGTAGAAGCCTGTGCACTCGAGAACAACCTCAACGCCGAGCTCACCCCAGGGGATGTTGTTAGCGTCCTTCTCTGCGTAGATGGTGATCTCCTTGCCATCAACTGTGATGGAGTTGTCTGTGCTTGTTACTGTGTCTGCGAGAGCGTACTTACCCTGAGCAGAATCGTACTTGAGAAGATGAGCGAGCATCTTGGGGCTTGTGAGGTCATTGATTGCAACTACCTCGTAGCCTTCTGCACCGAACATCTGTCTGAATGCAAGACGGCCGATACGACCGAAACCATTAATACCAACTTTTACTGACATAATTTTGTTCCTCCTAAATTTTAGTGGTGATTTTATTATATAGTTTTTCTTCAGTAAATTCAATAGTTTGTGAAGAAATTAACACATTTTGTTGAAACTAAAGCTAATAATGACCAATCAAAAGAAAAATTTATGCAAAAAATACACTAAAAATTCCCGGTTTAAGGTTCTGCTCAGGCACTAAAGGAGAGAGACTGGAGCCCTTTTACAAAGAAGCTTCGGAATACTGAGTATGATTGTCATAATAATTTGTGTATCGGTGAGGAAAATATACATCATTTTATACAAAAATATCCTTGACAAAGGTACGGATATCGTATATTATATTATTTAAGTATAGTGCGTATTTTGTGCGTACTCTGACTTATGCATCTGCAGGAGGTTTTATCTTGCAATGCCTGTTTTTTTAATCCGACTCTTAGAAGAGCCGTTATTTATAGATATCCTTATTCTGTTAATTTACCTTTTTATATATTTTCGGGTGGATATCTCTATACCCTTTTGTGAAATATCGTTTTTTTCACCAAGGGGGCAGTGTATTCAGCCGATTTTTGTATTTTTACGGTAATGTTTAATCAAAATAGCATATCTAAATTTTAACGGCACCGGCGAGTTGAATCTAATTTAAGATCAAATCAAGGAGGTGTCACGAATGGATTTATGGCTTTCAATTGTGCTTGCAGCAGCAGGTCTTGTGCTTGGTATTATCGGCGGTTTTGTGGTCGGTATGGCTTACAGAAAGAAGGTTGCCGAGAACGAGATCGGTTCTGCGGAGCAGGAGGCTAAGAGGATTATAGCTGATGCTATAAAGACCGGCGAAGCCAAGAAGAAAGAAGCCGTTATCGAGGGCAAGGACGAAATCCACCGCCTGAGAAACGAATCCGAAAAAGAACTGACCGAACGCAGAAAAGAAGTTCAGCGTCAGGAAAGAAGAATCCAGCAGAAAGAGGAGACCCTCGACAAGAAACTGGATAACTTAGAGAAAAAAGAAGAAAATGTGGCTAAGAAACAGAAAGAAGCCGAAAAGAAACTGGAAGAGATCGAAGCAGTAAAGAAGAGCCAGTTCGAGATGCTTGAAAGAATTTCAGGTTACAGCGCAGAACAGGCTAAGGCTTATCTGCTTGAGCAGCTTGATTCAGAGCTTGCAAGAGAGAAGTCCCTTAAGATTATGGACTACGAACAGCAGCTCAAGGATGAATCAGACAAGAAGGCAAGAAACATTATCTCCCTTGCGATCCAGCGTCTGGCTGCTGACCACGTAACAGAGGCTACTGTTTCCGTTGTGGCCCTGCCCAATGACGAAATGAAGGGCAGAATCATCGGTAGAGAGGGTAGAAATATCCGCGCTATCGAAACACTCACAGGCTGTGACCTTATTATCGACGACACACCTGAGGCAATTACCCTCAGCTGTTTCGAGCCTGTGCGCCGTGAGATTGCAAGAGTTTCTCTTGAGAAGCTTATCTCTGACGGCAGAATCCATCCCGCAAGAATCGAAGAGATGGTTGATAAAGCAAGACGTGAGGTTGAGGCTACCATCAAGAGCGCAGGTGAGCACGCTGTTATCGACGCAGGTGTGGGCAACATCCACCCCGAGCTTGTAAAGCTTCTCGGTCGTCTTCGCTACCGTACCAGCTACGGTCAGAATGTGCTTAATCATTCTCTTGAGGTTTCCTACATCGCAGGTATTATGGCTTCTGAGCTGGGTATGGATCCCACAGTTGCCAAGCGTGCAGGTCTTCTCCATGATATCGGTAAGGCTCTGGACCACGAGATGGACGGAAGCCATATTGAGCTTGGTGTTGAGGTTGCAAGAAAGTACAAGGAGAGCGATGCAGTTATCCACGCTATCCACGCTCACCACGGCGACATTGAGGCAAAGACAGTTGTTGCTTGTCTCGTTCAGGCTGCCGATGCTATCTCTGCTGCAAGACCCGGTGCAAGACGTGAGAACCTCGAAAACTACATCAAGCGTCTTGAAAAGCTTGAGAGTGTTGCTTCTTCCTTTGAGGGAGTTGAAAATACCTTTGCTATTCAGGCTGGCCGTGAAGTCAGAATTATGGTTAAGCCCGAGGTTGTGGGCGACGATAAGATGGCAACTCTGGCAAGAGATATCTGCCAGAAGATCGAGCAGGAGCTTGAGTATCCCGGTCACATCAAGGTTCACATCATCCGTGAATCTCGTGCTATTGATTTTGCAAAGTAATCAAAATTCAATACTACACACAAAACCCCACGATCTTTTCGTGGGGTTTATTTTGTTCCAAAAAACTAAAAAGGAATTCTTGCTTTGAGTATTGTAAGCTTTTAACAAAAATTTATGTTGACAGTCAAAAATCTGCAATGCTATAATTTGACTACAAGATTAGAATTAAGTGATCAGGGGGATGCTTTGTGAAGAAATTATGCTTTGGTATTTTGGTTTTATTATTGGTGCTGAGCCTTTTTGCCTGCACAGCGGGAAAGAGTGATACAACCACCGAAACTCAGGCTTCGGAATCAACAAGTCCCACTGAAAGTACCACTCAGAATGCGGTATCCTCAAGAGATGAATTTTATCGCGAGCATCAGACACTCTCCAAAGAATCAGCTGATTTTAATTCTGACCTTATGATTCGTATAGACTTACCTGAGGTAGGACTTGAGAATGTGTATATCAGACAGGTAAGTGAAACTATGCGCCTTTCTGAAGATGCCATAGGTAAGGTGTATTTAATTGGCGATGACAGATACGGCGGCGGTATGGGTACGTCGGATTACTATATGCTTGTAACTGTTGGCGATAAGATGTATATAAAGGATCTGGCACATACAAAGCTTTCTTCTGCTTCTATGGGAGCCGTTTTGTTTTTTGCTGATTTAGACGGTGATAAGGATAAGGAGATAATTCTTCACGAATGTAAGGATCTCGCCGGCGGTGCAGGTCAATACCATGCACGTGTCTATGATTTCAAGAACGGAATAGAGGAAATATTCTCTTCCTATGACCCTGTCAATAGGATATTTGATACCGGATATTCCTGCACATTTCTCGAGGATAATATTTTGAAAGTCGATAATGAATTTACAGGTTACAGCACAACCTTTGAAGTGAAGAGGGAAAATGAAGAGTACTTTACTCAGTGGTGGTACGATGAGGAAGGAAATCCGAAAGATCACGACCTGGGAATAGACAGCTTCAATCGTTTTGAGCCGCAGGATGCAGATAATGACGGTATCAGCGAGATCCTTTGCAGACAATACACATACCTCGTCGGACACACAGATTATGTTGGAGACGCAATAACAGTACTCAAGTATAATAATGAAACAAAGGAATTCTATGTATCAGAAGCTTATTTTGAACCTCACATAAGAAATATAGATTAGTTTGTTATCTTAATACCAAAACCTCCCGAGCCAAATTGATTCGGGAGGAATTTTTTGCACAATTTCTGCAACTTCGGTTGTATTTACTATATGAAAGGAGGTTTTGTTTTGAATTTCGGTACCGAACAAAAATGTGAAAAACAGAGGCAGAATGCTCTCATTGAAAGAACTATAAGGAAATATGCAGATACTGTTTACAGAATAGCATTTCAGTACACGGGAAACATAAGCGATGCTCAGGATATCCTGCAGGAAGTGTCTCTCACATTAGTGACCGCAAACCCTCCCTTTGAGGATGAGAGATATCTCCGCAATTGGATATGCAGAGTGACCGTGAATAAATGCAAAAACTTTAGAAAATATCTGCGTTTTCATTCCTTTGAGGAGCTTGATGAGAGTGTGCCTTCTGAAGAATCAGAAACAATATCCCTTTCAGAGGAGCTGAGGAAGCTTCCAAAGAAATACAGAACTGTTCTCTATTTATATTACTACGAGGAATTTTCTATTGAAGAAATATCAGAGATACTTTGTGTTAACAAAAACACAGTGGGGTCTCAGCTTCGTCGAGGAAGAGAGAAGCTCAGAAAAATAATTGAAGAAGGAGAGAAAGATTGTGTATAAAAAAATGTTTGAGAGCTTTGATAAGGTCAAAGCACCCGATAAAGCGGTAGATAAAGCGGTAGTCTGTGCATTGAAAGTCAGTAATAAAATGGTAGCTGACAAAAAAGAAACTGCAGCCTCTTTCAGAAGATCTGTGATTTGTGCTTTAGCTGCGTGTGTCTGCGTGATTTTTGTGTGTACACTTGTTTTGGGGTTTAGGAAAAATTCCGTTTCGGTTGAAGCTGAGGAGAAAACCTTTCTAATCAGCGCAAGTGCATACGGTCTTGATAAACTGAAGGGCGAGGTTGATGATACCGTTATAGGTGCCTATGCAGGTGAGCTTACAGGCGGTTGGGCTATGTATGCAAATCTTGAAAAAGACACCCTTGAAGTGCCTAATTACTTTCAGAGCTATGCCCTTAATTCTTTTGTTATTGAGGGAGAGGGGATAGAGAGTGTAACCTTTAAGTCAGCTGCAAAGGGTACTTATTTTGCACTGTCTCCCCAAGGTTTCTATTCAGCGGAGGGTGTTTCTGAAGAGGAAACTCTCTCAGAGAATTTTATTGGCTTAAGTCTTACAAACTCATATTATTCCGCTGAGGAGCTATCAAAGTATAAGGATGGTCTTTCTTACGGAGAGATCTTCTGTGATACCTTTACCTACTTTAACATAGAAAATGAAGATACTATAAATCTCAGCCGAAAGATCGAGTTTGTTATCGAAAGTGATCATAAAGACCCCGCTCAGGCTCAGTGCCTCAATAAAATCTGGTTGTATGAGGAAGAAGCTGTTGGTGAAAAGCTGATGGATATTCCATCAGAAGAAAAGCTTGATAAGCTGTATCTTGAAATGTCAGAGTGTGGTGATGAGCTTCAGGAGCTGATACTCAAGGATGCAACGGTTGATGTTACTGTTAATTTTTCCGATGGTACCACAAAGACAAAAACTCTTAGAGCGGGGCTTGTCTCCAATGAAAACGGCAGATGGCTGACTATCAGCCAGGTATAAATTCCCTGTGATATCTCATAAAAGAAACATCCGAATACTTCATAAAAGAAGGATATAAGCTTTATTTTTTCCATAAAAAAGTAATTTTTAGTATTGCGTGGGTGTGATTGCTGTGTTATAATCACACTTACAGAGCTTGCCCTCTGTGGCAGATTTTATTATTTAAGAAGAAAGGATGTGAGGATAATGATGAACATTAAGGCTGTGCAGAATACCCGTACTCAGTTTTATTATGCTGTGTTTTTATCAAGGTCCTCACGTAGTATCCGTTTCTGATTTGCGCTATACTCGAAGTTGGTGCTTTAAGGAAAAAGAATGCCGCCGTGAGCTAAGCTTACGGCGGCTTTTGTATATCCGAATTATTCTCTTTTGGAATTATAATCCCAGGAGGGAATATATTCCTTATCGGCTGCTTCAAGTTCCTGCGCAAATCCGTCAAGACCGAGGGCAAAAAGGTAGGAGAGTACCTTCTGATATTCTCGCTTTGTGATCTTTCTTCGGAGCTTTTCATACTCTGCGGCTTTACCGCAGGGTACATACTGACCCATCAGGCTCACAGTGACCAAGTCACCGAAGTTTTCGCTGAGAATATCGAGAACCCCCATACTGTTCTTTGTGTGACCCGGCAGGATCAGATGGCGGACGAGTACACCTTTTTCGGCAATGCCATCCTGAGAAAGCGTAAGCTTTCCTTTTTGCCTGAACATTTCCTCAAGTGCTTTGGTTGCAACCTCTCTGTAATCTGGAGCAGAGGAATATTTCTCGGCAAGGTCATTCTGTGAATACTTGAAATCGGGAAGATATATATCCACGATACCCTCGAGAGAGCGCAGTGTCTCAACTCTCTCGTATCCCGAAGAGTTGTATACTACGGGAATTTTCGGTTTGTATATTTCGAAGGCTTTAAGTATAGCAGGAACATAATGGGTGGCACTCACAAGATTTATGTTATGCACACCTGACTCTTCCAGTCTCTTTATTTCATCTGCCAGTGTCTCGCAGGAAATATCGGAGCAGGGGATAAGGTTGTGAGAAATTTCGAAGTTCTGGCAGTAAACGCATTTAAGGGTACAGCCTGCAAAAAAAACAGCACCTGAGCCCTTATTGCCGCTGATGGGAGGCTCCTCCCAGTAGTGGGGAGCGATTCTGCCGACAGAGGGAGCAAGGCTGCTTTGGCAGTTTCCGCCCTTTGTGTTATTATCACGATAAGCCCCGCATTTGTGGGGGCAAAGTCTGCATTTCATATTTATCACCGGATAAGATTATATCACAGATATGATATAATTAAAAGACAAAGCTCTGTAAATTTTGATACTCTGTTCGCCTTCGGGTGAAATTGAGGAGGAATAAATTTGGAAAAAATAATGATTGAGGTCAAAGACCTCAGAAAAGATTTCAGAAAGGCTATCAAGGAGCCGGGGCTCAAAGGAAGCTTCAAAGCTCTTTTCAAGCCGAAGTATGAGACAGTCAAAGCTGTTGACGGCATAAGCTTTCAGGTTCCCAAGGGAGAGATCATCGGATTTATCGGCCCCAACGGCGCAGGAAAATCCACCGTAATCAAGATGCTCACAGGAATCCTTACACCCACCTCAGGCGAGTGCAGGATAGACGGAGTTATCCCCACAGAGGACAGAAAGAATTACGTTAAGGAGATCGGCGTTGTCTTCGGTCAGAGAACACAGCTCTGGTGGGACCTTGCCCTTCGTGAGACCTATATGGTCTTAAAGGAGATATATGAGATCCCCGAGAAGGAATATGAGGAGAGAATGGCTTTCCTCAACGAGGTTCTGGAGCTTGACGACTTTATCACAAGCCCTGTGCGAACCCTCTCTCTCGGTCAGAGAATGCGTGCAGATATAGCGGCATCTCTGCTTCATAATCCCAAGGTGCTTTTCCTTGATGAGCCCACCATCGGTCTCGATGTGGTTGTAAAGGACAACATCAGAAAGGCCATCCAGAAAATCAACAGGGAAAGCGGAACTACCGTAATTCTCACCACTCATGACCTTGAGGACATTGAGCTTCTTTGCAAGCGTATAGTAATGATCGACAAGGGAAAGAAAGTCTTTGACGGAGAGCTTTCTGAGCTGAGACGAAGATACGGACAGATGAGAGAGCTGTGCTTCGAGCTCAGAAACACCGAGGATTTTTCAAAGCTCACTTACCTGGATGAGTTTTCCTTTACCGAGGATGATCTGAGTGTTGAGCGAAACGGCAGCAACGTAAAGGTGCAGTTTAATTCCGATATCGTTTCTGTTGAGAAGATGCTCTCCTATACACTTTCAAAGGTACACGTGAAGGATATCAACGTGAAAGACGCCGATATCGAGGAGATTATCCGCAGGCTTTATTTAGGAGGAGGCGAAGATAGTGAAACGACTCTTTCGCATCTATAAGCCTTTTACACGTGCAGGTCTTCTTGAGATGGTTGCATACCGAGTCAACTTTATCTTCTTCCTCTTGGGAGAGATAATGAAGTGCTTTGTTATGTTTTTCGTATGGAAAGCAGTATTTGACAGCTCTTCGGGAGATACTATCTACGGATTTACATACGATAACATGGTGGTCTATCTGTTCATTACCTTTTTGAGCGGATACATAACATACTCCGATGGCTCCTACGTTGTGGGCAAGGAGATCCTTGACGGCACCATTGCCATGCGTATGATCAAGCCCGTTGATTTCGATATGTGCTTTCTGTTTCAGGAGCTTGGCGGAAAAATCCTCCAGCTTCTCATCGTTTTTCTTCCCATTACGGTGGGGGTTGAAGCATACAGATGGATAGTAAACGGCGCTTTTATGATGAACATTCCCATGTTTTTGCTGTTTATCGTCAGTCTGGTGTTGGCTTACGGCATAAACTTTTTCTTCAATGTTACCTACGGTTTCCTTGCTTTCTATCTGAAAAACCTCTGGGGTACGGACATTATCAAGGGCGTTATCGTGGGCTTCCTTTCAGGTGCAACTGTGCCGCTGGCATTTATGGGTGTCTTCGGAAAGGTGCTGGGATTTCTTCCCTTTGCGTCGCTGTCCTATACACCTGTAATGATCTATATGGGTATGTATGAACCCTTGCAGATCATTTTCTTTATGAGCCTCCAGCTTGTGTGGCTTTTAGTGTTCGCCCTTATCTCGAAGCTTATCCTTCGTAGTGCAATGAAGCGCCTTGTGGTGCACGGAGGTTGAGTATATGCTGAGATATATAAAACTACATAAGATTTTTATCAAGCAGGATCTCAAGAAGCTCATGGAGTACAAGGTTGACTTCCTTCTGGGTGCAATCGGATTCCTTCTTGAGCAGGCTGTGCAGATTCTTTGTCTGGGAATTATTTTCTCAACGATTCCTGCGCTGTGCTATACTGAAAACGGAGTTGTGATAGATTCCTGGAGCTTTCACGAAGTACTCTTCATCTACGGCTTCTCACTTATCCCTAAGGGAATAGACCATCTTTTCTTTGATAATCTCTGGGGACTTGGTTACTGGATCGTGGATAAGGGAGATTTTGATAAGTATCTCACAAGACCCATCAATTCCTGGTTCTATGTGCTTTGTGAAAAGTTCTGCGTTGACGCTCTGGGCGAAATTGTAGTGGGTATTTCACTTATTATTTACAGTACCCTCTCAATGCCCGAGAGCATTGCAAGTGCAATAGAGTGGTGGCGAGTGCTTCCCGTTATTGCTGTAATGCCCTTTGCAATTCTGATTTTTACATCCATAAAGACAGCCACAGCGGCAATATCTTTCTGGACAAAACGCAGCGGACATATTACTCACATGTGTTATATGACAAATGACTTTGCAAAATATCCCGCAAAGATATATAATGTATTTGTAAAGTCCGTTATTACATATATCCTGCCTTTTGCCCTGACCGCCTATTATCCCGCAATATTTATTCTCAGAGGTGAGTCGGTCTGGAGTCTCCCTGTAACTGTGGGAGTGTCAGCTCTGCTCTTTATACTGTCTCAGTTTATCTGGCACAAGGGCATCGCAGCATACGAGTCAGCAGGCAGCTGATCACTTAATTTTAAGGAGGTGCACAATGAAGAATCCTTTTCTCCTTTACAGTGAAATTGAGAAAACCGAATATCTTACACGAGCCTGCTCGGTAAACAGTGTGCGCCTTCAGAAGCTTCCCCTCAAGGGCATAGACGATGATATTGAGGGAAAGCGAGCTGACGAAATATTCTCGGCAAAGATTATAAGTGAGGATATTCGTTCCTCAGCCGAAAGGATGAAGGTGGACGTCTCTCAGTACAGCTTCAGGGATCTGCCGAGATTTGTCTCTGACAACATGCTCAGCGAAGATATGCTCTCGAGAAGGCTTTCTCAGTATATTGCTCAGAAATACGGCAACAGACTGGGGCTTCTCCTTCTGACTCTCAAAAGAGGTCACGAGGAAAATCGCAGAGTCCGTCACGATTGGAGTGACGAGCATTGGGAGTACTGGAAAAATATAAAAACCGTCATCCTCACAGGAGGACTTGCAGGTTCAATGCTGGGAAAACGTTTCAAGGAACAGATTCAGTATGTCTTTGATCTGGCAGGGGAGAAGTGCTATGATATAAGGCTCTTTGAGAACTCCTCTCATATCGGCTCCTTCGGATGTGCAAAGCTGGTTCCTTATGAAGACAAGGTATTTCCTGTGTTTGATTTCGGTCAGACAAAGCTCAAGAGGTGCGTGGTCACAAAGCGAGGCGGAGAGATAGGCAACATCTCTGTGCTTCCGTCTGTTCCTTCCATCAATATGGAGCTGGACTTCTCTGACAGCGATGAGAATTACAGCAGAGCGCTGGAGCTTCACAGATATCTTCTCAACGTTCTTTGCGAAACTTGCAAAGAGATTCCTCTTGAGGAAGGGGAGATAGGAGAAGCCGTAATAAGCATTGCAAACTATGTTGTAGGCGGTACTCTCAACACCTTCAGAGGAGGATATGCAAAGCTGAGCCTTCTGGCCCTTGACTATGAGGCATTGCTTTCGGATGAGCTTTCCTCAAGGCTTCACAGACCCTACCGTGTACATCTTGTTCACGACGGCACCGCCATCGCCCTGAACTTTGCCGGACAGGAGAGTACTGTCTGCCTTTCTCTGGGCACAGCCTTCGGCGTGGGATTTCCCCCTGAAAACCTAGATAATTACCTGCTTTCTCACTGAGAAAAATATGTACTTATTCAAGAGCACAGCCGCTTTTGGCTGTGCTTTTTTTGTGTGTTCCAAAGACCTTAAAAAAATATGGGAAATGTGCCATATTGCGCTATCAATATATACAAAAGATTCTTAGAAACATTGTGCAAAAAGTAGGCTAAAAATAAACCGAAAAGTGTTTATTTTTTATGATAAATATGGTATAATCCACTGTGAAGTAAAGTGCATAGCTATACTCTGAACAGTTGTGCGCTGAAAAGTTTAAAAAGGAGAGGATAACTTGAAACTTCGCAGACTTTTTTCTCTGCTTCTCTGTGTTCTCATGATGACAAGTGCTCTCAGCATTTGCGCAGTTAACACATCCGCTGCAGAGACTGAAACAGCAGAAACAGGTGCTAAGCTCGGTAACTACTACAACGTAGATTATCTCGAGAAGGAAGCACAGGCTTACCTCGCCACACAGGCAGATAAGTCCAAGACAGATCTGGGTGCAACCTATACTCCCGAGAAGACAACTTGGAAAGTATGGACTCCCAATGCTACAAGAGTTCAGCTCAAGCTTTATGCTACCGGTTCCGATATGGAAAGCGGCGCAGCTGTTCTTGACAAGCAGGATATGACCTTCGACAAGACAACCGGCGTATGGTCTATCGCACTCAAGGGTGATTACAAGGATGTTTACTACACCTACATCATCACCACATCCGCAGGCACAAAGGAAACTTATGACGTTTATGCTAAGGCAGCAGGCGTTAACGGCGACCGTTCAATGGTTGTTGACCTTGACTCCACCGACCCTGATGGTTGGGATAAGGACGAGCACGTATTCCTTGATCAGCAGACAGAAGCTGGTCTTTGGGAAGTACATATTGCTGACCTTACTTCTTCCGATACATCCGGCGTTGACAAGAACTACCAGGGCAAGTACTTAGGTTTTGCTGAGGGTGGTCTCACAATCAACGGCAAGGATGGCGCTAAGAGCGTTGGTATCGACTATCTCGTAGAGCAGGGCATCAATGCAGTTCACATTCAGTGTCCCTTTGACTTCGCTTCCGGCGACGAGACAAACCCCGAGTCCTACAACTGGGGCTACGATCCCAAGAACTACAACGTTCCCGAGGGTATGTACGCAACTAACCCCTACGACGGTAATGTAAGAATCAATGAGTTCAAGCAGCTCATTCAGGCTCTCCACGACAGAGGCATCACCGTTATCATGGGTGTTGTTTACAACCACACATACGTAACTGAGCAGTCTGCATTCACATACACCTGCCCCGGTTACTATTACAGAATGAGTAGCTCAACCTTCTACATCAACGGTACAGGCTGCGGTAACACACTTGCTTCCGATAAGGCAATGTTCAACAGCTACATGCTCAACTCTCTCAGATACTGGGTTGAGGAGTACCACATCGATGGTTTCCGTTTCGACCTGATGGCAGCTCATGACTACATCACAATGAACGAAATCAGAGATATGTTCAACAAGATGTATGACGGCGAAGGCAAGAAGATCATCATGTACGGTGAGCCCTGGACAGCAGGCGCTTCCTCAGGTCTTTTAAGCTCCAACGAGACTACTACATCTAACATGGGCAAGTTAAACTCCAACGTTGCAGCTTTCAACGCTAACACAAGAAACCACCTCCACGGTTCCGAGAGTGGTACTGCTAAGGGTTGGCTCTGCGGTAACGCAGCAGGTGCTTACGCAACTAACACCAAGAACGGTGTTACAGGTGTAATGGGCAACGCAAAATACCCCAACCAGTCCATTAACTACGTTGACTGTCACGACGGTGTATCCTGGTGGGACAACATCATCATGTGTCAGAACGGCGGAGCTAAGACTCCCGTAGAGAAGTACGACAGCACAGACGCTAAGTACAGAAGCCAGCTCAGAACAACTTACACTTACCTCTTCACAGCACAGGGTATTCCCTTTACTCTTGCAGGTACAGAGTTTGCTCGTTCCAAGTATGGTAACGGTAACTCCTACAACGCAGGTAAGACAAACGCATTCGATTGGACAAGAATTGATACATACGCAACAGAGGTTGCTTATGCAAAGGGTATGAGACAGATCAGAGATGCTTTCAGCCCCTTCACCAAGTCCGAAACAAGAAACACTCCCAACTGGCTCACAACTTCCAACAAGAACGGTATCCTCGCTTACTCCCTCGACAATAACGTTGCAGGCGAGTGGAGCAAGGCAATCGTAGTTGTTAACAACGGTAACGCAGGTACAGTTACACTTCCCGCAGGCACATGGACAATCGTAGCTGACGGCGAGAAGGCAGGTCTTGTATCTCTCGGTACTGTATCCGGCACCTACAATGTAGCTGCTAACGGTTCCGCAGTTCTCGTTCAGGGCGAAACAACAGCTAAGGCTCCTGAGTACGAGACAATCACAATCAACCACTATGTAGGCGACGAGCTCCTCAAGTCCTCTGAAGTTAAGTACGCAGTAGGCACAACATGGAGAGCAACTCCCGATGCATACACAATCTTCGACCACAAGATCACTAAGGTTGACTTCAACAAGGGTACTAAGGACGGCGACAGCGTTTACGGTACAGTTGTAAAGGGCGAGAAGGTAGAAGTTAACTACTACTACGAGCTCGTTAAGAAGAGCGGATACCTCACAATCAAGTATGTTGACGTAAACGGCGATCCCGTTGTTTCCGACGTTAATTACAGACTCCTCGACGGCACAGAGTACAACGTTCCCTTCGAGAACAAGGCTGGCTTTGAGCTCGTTGCTGACAAGTATCCCACAAACTTCAAGGGCGTATTTGATGCAGACAATCCTGCAACAATCACCTTCACTTACAAGGCACTTGCATCTGACAAGATCACAGTTTACTACTACAATGCTCTCGGCAGCGGTACTCTGAGAATGTATGCATATACAGAGGAAGAGGAGAAGCCTCTCGGCGCATGGGATAACTCCCTCCAGAACATGGAGAAGGTTACAAATGCAGCAGAGCTTCCCGAGGGTGAGGAAGTTGGCAACTGGTACAAGAAGACAATTGATGCTTCCAACAACCAGCTCGATTACTTCCCCGCATCCTGTAAGATCATGTTCCTCCTTTCCGGTCAGGGCAAGCAGGAGCCCCTCAACGGTGAGGCAGGTTACGATGCATCCGGTACAATCTTCGTTAAGAACAAGATTGTTACCTTCGATGCAAAGGTTATCACATCTCACATCGACGCTAAGACAGGTAAGAAGCTTGCAGACGATACAGTTACTGAGTACAACAACGTTACAAGTAACGAAATCTATGTAACAGCTCCCAAGTCCGGTCTCGGTACAGCAATTACTCCCGCAAACGCTTCCGGTAACCTCATCGCAGGTTCCACTTGCGTAGTTTATATGTATGATGAGGATGTTCCCGGTCCCGGTCCTTCAGATGGCGAAGTTCTCCTCGGTGACGCTGACGGCGACAGCAAGGTTAACGTTAAGGACGCAACAGCTATCCAGAAGCACGCTGCCGGTCTCCTCACACTCAAGGGCGACGCACTCCTCGCAGCTGATGCAGATGGTGACGAGAAGGTTAACGTTAAGGACGCAACAGCTATCCAGAAGTACGCAGCAGGTCTCGATACCGGCTTTGATATCGGTGAGAAGATTCCCGGCACAGGTAGTGGCGAGGACAAGCCCTCCACAGGTCTTATCGATACTCTTATCACTGAGTACAACGCAGCAAATGAGCTTCTCAAGAACCATGCTGACTACGTAACAGAAGCACCTCTCAAGGCTGACAACGAGGATCTTGCTCCCAAGGCAGACTTCGGTTTCGACCTTTCCAAGGAAGACACAGGCAAGAACGAGTATCAGAAGTTCGAGGCTGTTCTTAAGAGCGCAAGCTACTTCGTAGTTCAGGGCGGTACTGATGAAGAGATTCAGGCAGCTATCGATGATGTTAAGAAGAACGCTGAGTGGTTCGAGCACTTCGTAACAGAGATTCATACCGAGCCTGTAACAACAGCTCAGGGCTCCACAGTTGTTTACTTCTCAAGCAACAAGGGTTGGGCAAACGTAAATGCTTATTGCTGGTCAACCTCCAACAATCAGAACAACGGCGCATGGCCCGGTGTTGCAATGACATACGTTGAGACTAACGATATGGGCGAGAAGATTTACTCCTATGAAGTACCCGAAGGTATGAATATGATCATCTTCAACAATGGTTCAGCTCAGACTGAGGACCTCAGCCTTGAGGTTTACACTCAGAACGGCTTCTATCTCGAGGACAACGCTTCCGGTAAGTGGACTGTTGGTCAGTACACTCGCTGATTAGCCCTCAAGAGATATAAAGACCATATTGAGTCTTGATTAACTAAATAAGGCGCACAGCGAAAGCTGTGCGCCAAATCTTTTTGTGTAACTTAAACGGTGAGATTCACATGAACGCAAGGGAGCTCTCAGGGGAATATATGACGGTTGTTGCTGTTCACGAGGCTGTGCATTACGTAAGGGCAAACAACAAAGCAGGATATGATGTTCTCAAGAAATTTGTAAGACGGTACCTTGAGCTTGAGGGAGAGAACGTGCATGCACTTCTCAAGGAAATCAAGGAGAACCGAAAGGCACAGGGAGAAAACCTCAATCCCAAGGGGATTATGGAGGAGCTTGTGGCAAATACAATATCCTCTATTGCAAGTAACGAGAAAGCTATGCAGGCGTGTCTTAAAATGGATGCAAAAGAGAGAGTAACCCTCAGACAAGTTCTTCAGAGCATTGCTGAGAGAGTGAAATCCATAGCCTCGAAGTTCACCGGTGCTGAGAGTAAAATTCTCCTCAAAAACTCCGACAACCTCCTGACTCTGGCAAAAGAGATGAACAAGGCTCTGAAGGATGCAGGGGAGAATGTCGGGACACAAAAAAACACCGCACAGAGCGGTGTGAGGTATAGTGCCGATGTAAATGAGAATAACGTAATTACAATGTCTGATGTCATAGCGCTTAGAAGCATTGAAAAGATAAGTGTAAACAACTTTACAAGCGAGGATATCTATAAATCCGAAAAATGGGCCCAAAAGTTTTATAAAGAACTTGGGACTAAATCCCCTTTTTTTAGAGCGTGGTTTGGTGATTGGAGAGCGTATGAAAAAACATTGATGAATATTCCTAAATTGTCGGATAAGACTGAGTTTGCTTCAGGAAAAGCTTTCAACGGAGATATGAACAGGCATTTCTCTTGGGATAAACACTTGGGAAAAGAGTCGCTGTTAAATGCTTCTAAAAACACCAAACAAGCTATACACATAGTCGCAACTAATATTGATGAGATAGTGCAAAAAGCGGTTTTGTTAGATACGGTTGTTTCAAAACCGGGAAGTAAAAGAAAGTTGGAAGGAACAGCTTTTATGCATAGTCTATACACTGTTGTAGAGATTTCTGGCGAATATCATTTGATAAAACTGTATGCAGAAGAAGCTTTCTCAGAAAAGCAAAACGCTATTTTCACAAGAGCTTATACTTTGAAACATATAGAAATAGTAGCCAACTTTGACAACAGTGTTCACCTTGATAACAAGGGCTTAACTGGTTCGCAGTTGGCTACCGATATCAGTATATCTGAGCTGTTTGAATTTGTCAAGAAGTATGATGCTAAGTTTACTCCGAAACCTGCAAATCCTATCTTTTTGAATGAGGATGGAACTCTGAGGGTTTACTATCACGGCACAGATGCTGATTTTACCATTTTCGACAGCACAAAGGCCAATAAGAGAGGACTTAAAGTTTTAGGTGAAGGCAATTACTTTACTTACAGAAAGTCTGCTGCTGAAAGATACGGACAAAACGTAATTGATGCTTATCTGAAAGCTGATAATCCTTACATAAAGAAAGAAGGATATGTGCTTGTAGCAGATCAGATAAACGAAGAGTTCGGTGTAAATATTAGAAGCAAAGATGTGCAGGATTTCTTAAAACAAAAAGGTTTTGATGGCGTTGTTGTTCTTGGTGATGACGGCAAAGTTGTAATGGCAAATATATTTGATTCCGAGCGAATCAAATCGCCTTCAAAAAACATCGGAACCTTTAACCTTGATAAGAAAGATTACCGCTACTCCTACGGAGATGAGAGTGTGGATTTCTGGGGAGTGATGGATCCTATGGACGAGGCAGCAGGGGTCTTTCTCTTAACTGGTTCAAGCAGAGAAAACTCCTGTTACAGCAAATCTGCAACAGGAGCGTGGGATATCAGTTCTGTTTTCTGACTATCTTGTACTCATCTTCGAGGCTGAAGTAGTGGCAGTCAAAGTTGCTGCCTCTGAGGAACTTTTCCATCTCATCCTCATCAAGATTGATTTCGCACACATAGCACTGAGTATATTCATCAAAAACGTAGTGTGAGCATTGCTCGCAAGTACCTGAAGATTTCATTCTATAACCTCTTTTCTATATGGTAATTATACATTATCATTTAATCTTTTACAAGTGAAACCGAAAAAAGAAACCTCACCGCAACGCAGTATGCGGTGAGGTTTTTCTATTAGTTTCCTTTGTCAAGGTCAAGAAGGAATTCCTCAGCCTCCAGATTTCTCTTTTCGTGGAATTCATCGTCAAGCTTCGCTTCTTCCTTAACATTGTCTATCTTATCGTCCTCTTTGTCCTCTTTATTACGTTTAATAATAAAGATAAGGTTGATAAGCTCGCTGCCGAAAGCAACCAACAGAAGCAAAATAAAGGCAAGATAGCCGTACCAATGAGTGAAGAAGTCAAAGAGCGAGCCTAAAAGGGGAATAACGCAGAGAACCTTTCCCGATATCTGGGTATCATCGATTTCGGGATCGGGAATTGTGCCGTGGGCAGTACCCTGAGTGGTGAAGAAATATCTTCCGTCCTCCTCATAGGGCTCAGAAATAATCTGATGTGTGATGAGCTTGCCCGCAAGCTCGCCCTGAGTTCCGTGATAGCTGATTACATCACCTTTTGAAAGCTTGGAGGGCTCTGTTTCTTTAATCAGAATAACATCACCGATCTCAATATGAGGCTCCATGCTTCCTGTCTGAACTCTGAGAATTCCGTAACCAAACACCTTTGGTGTTTTTCCGGTGACTCTTGCAGCGAAAACATATACAAGGGCAATTACAAAAACAGCAACAAGAACATATCCGATACAATTGAGGATTTTACGAATCATACGCTACCTCCTGACTTATGAAACACGCCCGGCTGATAAGAAAAACCAGTCGGGCGGAAGTTCTTTCATTTGATATTATACCAAATAAAAATGATTTTTAATTGTTCGTAAGAATTATTTTGCTGATTTCGAAATTTCCTGCCGCATTACACTCAATATACCACTCAATATAGGAGTTAACACTTGAGCCGTCGCCTGCAGGCACTTCGTGCTGATTTACTACGGGAACCCACTCAACATAACAAATCTCTTCCGTATCGAGCTCAGATCTCTGAGCAGGATAGCTGAAGCGCTTGACGGTGGGAGCAGTTACTCCGAGGAAATAGTTTCCTTCAAGATCTGCGGAGTAGTTGTAGTTTACGAAGAGGGAAACGTTTGTAGCAACATCGTCAGCATTTGTGATATCTGTTCTGAAGTAAAGAACTGTGCCTTCCTGAACAGCTGTCTTGGAAAGGGAAGTGAGGGGTGTTGTGCTGTAAATAATATCGCCTGTTGTCGCGTCCTTTGTTCCTCTGTAAGTAACAGCTGTGCAGGAATTGCCGTTGATGCTTGAGGAATAGGAGAGAGACATGGGAGTCTGTTTATAGCCACCCGAAACACTATCGCGATGAGACCATGAGTAGGTGTAGCTCACAAGGCACACAAGAAGAAGTATTACAACTATAATCTGAGTAATGATAAATCTCTTTTTCACGGTCTCACCGTCCTTTCGTTAGTTAGTGTTAAGATTACTTTTTGCTCCATGTGGTTGTTGCACCATCCCATGCAGCACTGGATGAAAGTGTGAACAAGTTCTTGCCGTCGGTAGGAATTGTAAGGTCGCCTGTCTGGTTCCACTTATTATTCCAGTTGTTTGTAGTGGTGCTACCGTTCATTCGACAGAAGATTACTTTGGGCCATGTGCCGTCAGGAATTGTAACTGAATAGTAGCCATCTTTATCAGGACCTGACATCGATACCCAAGTGTTCTTGTTCGTACTGTCATTGAAGAAGTATGCTGCAAATCTTGCACCATCCTTCTTCCAGTTGGTGTTGGGCATGAAGTAGAGCACATTCTCCTCGGGTTCAGGCTCTGTGGGAGGATCTGTGGGTTCTGTGTAGTACCATGTACCGGTAGAGCCGTTATCATCGCCCCAGGCTGTAACAGTAAAGGTATCGCTGTCAGAGGGGATAGTTTCATTAACGGACTTGTTCCAGATACCTGTGTCCCAAGAGATGTTAGTATAATCGGGATCCATTCGAACAAACTTAACCTGAGTGTAGTCCTCGGGGATCTGTGCGCTGTAAAGACCATCTTCACCGGCAACAGCTGTCATTTTCACGTCAGTCTGGTTATTTGAGCTATCCCAGGCATGTACCCAGAACCATGCATCTGCTGTTTCCCAGATGTTAGCGTTGAGGTAAATAGTCTTTGTAGCAATAACTGCGGAGCTCTTCCAAGTTCCTGCTGTGGTGCTTGAACATACAAAGTACTTATTGGTAGATGTTCTGCCTGCACCTGCATTCCATGTGTGTGTTCCATCAGAGAAGGTGATAGAGGTTACGCTGTCGGGAATGCCGTTTGTGGAGAATGTACCATCTACGTTCTTTGTAAGTGTCTCTGTGTAAGTGAAGAGGAGATGCTCCTCATTTTCATAGACAAAAGTGGCTGTGACAGTAGTGGGGGTCGTGCCTGTGGGAGGTACAAAGAATGTTGTGTATGTACCGTTGGGCTTTGTGGGCTTGCCCCAACGACCTGTCTGATACTCAGGCTGTGTGGTTGTAGTACCGCTTGAGGAGTCATCCTCACCATCGTAGGTACTCCATACGTGCTGAGTAAAGATGTAAGCGTCAATAAAGCTTCCGTTTGTAAGCTGTTTTGGGTTAAGAATTGTGACCATGTTGTTTCCGGAACTCTTCTCATACTTGATGTAGGGAGCCATACGTGTCATATTGTCCAGATTGTTATAACCAACCTGAGGTTTGTTCCAGAAGGTCAGATATGTGCCGTCTGCAAGCTCTTCATCGAAGTGGAAGGAGTAGATTTCATTTGTAATCTTCTTCATTCTACCCTGGTCACCCAGCCATGTATCCTGATGTGCACCTGAAACAACGTATCCGTTCTGAGCAAGGTTCTCATATTTACCGTTCAGATTTACGATGTTGGTTTTGTTCTGTGTGCTCATCTTTGAGATTGCAGGTAACAGATTCTGTTCGAAGAACTGCGATGCATATGCAGAGGGAATGTTAAGATAAATTGTTGTACCGGTTTCCTCAGGCTCTTCCACATCTATGCCGCTTTCAAGAGCGTAGTAGTAGGTTTCTGTGCCTCTGCCGGGTCCGATCCAATAATTCTTAAGGGCTGTGCCCTCATAGCGATTGAATCTTACCTCGTCAAGGTCTGAGGGGATGAAGCAGTACCAGGTGTTTAAGTCCTCGTATACTACTGCAGTATCCGTCATACTGTATTCAAAGGTATAACCGCTGTATTTGATGCTTGCCTTCATCTTGGCGGAGTTTCCGCTGATCCATCTGTTTGTGGTAGCGTCGCTGAAGCCGATTCTAACCACATCACCGTCATACCAAAGGCCGGTGCCCTCTGAACCGAAGGCTGTGTAGGTTGTTCTGGAGCCTCTGGTGGGAACTGTCCACTTAGCATCCTCTGTCTGAGTTGTATCACCGGATGTCTGCCATGAGAACTTGATGTTCTGGACAGCTCTGGGAATTTCGCCTGTCCACTGATGTGTGGTGGCGTTATACTTGAAGCCGGTATACCAGTAGTTGGTGGGGGAGTCAAGGTTGACAACACCAAGGATCTGGCTTGCATTGGACTCATCCTCGTTAACGCTGTCTACCCACTGTTTCGCAGTGTAATCACGGAAGGTGATGGTATCCATAACGTCCCACGAAGAGCAGAAGTCCATATTGATATCAACTGTTGCTCCGGGGGGGATGAGGTTTTCATTATAAGCCTGATCGAAAGCTTCCAGCCAGATTGCCACGGTGATGGTCTTTGTCTGACCCTTAGGAACTGTGAAAAGTACCTGCTCACCGTTATTGTTACGGGTTGAAGTTCTGCTGAACACCTTGTCGATAGCAAAGTTACCGAGGGTATCGGCTGCATCCTTCAGATCACCTGTGCCGTCAGTATTTATGCCTTCAAGAGCCAGCATATTGCTCTGATTTACAGCTGAGCTGTAATATCCGGTAGGCCAGGTTGTTCTTGAGGTGAGAATCAGGTTTCCTTCATTACTTGAGGTCTTACCTGTTCCGTCATCAATGCGGATTCTGAAGGGGTTTGAGTTTTCACTAAGGGTTGTGGTACCGTTGATTTTGAAGGTAGGCATTGACTTGAACCAGAATGAGGTGTCTGCATCAGGGGATGATACCTTGAACTGGAAATAGAGAATATTGGAGTTTATCTCCTCTTCTGTGAGTTCTCTGAATTTAAGTGTCTTGCCTGTGGTACCGGTCAAGTAATTTGCGTAGCTGTTTGCACTGCCCTCATAGAGAGCGTAGAAGTGTTCACCGTCGAAGCTTGATACAGGGGTAAACTTAGCGTTTGCCTGAGCCTCAAAGAACTGATTAAGCTGAGCTGTTGACTCGTAGTTCTTTCCTTCTCCGACTATAAACTCGGATTTAAGCGGTGCGGCGGTAGGAACGTTTTTACCTTCCATCTGAAGAGAGGTGAGACCCTCAAACCAGGAGAAGGTAACTGAAGTCATCAGTAGAATGATTTCAATTAAAGCAATAACCGAGAGTATGATACTCAAAGATATTTTGTTTTGCTTTTTATCCTTAAAGTGCTGACCCTTAGAAGGCTTGCACTTCTGAGAAAAATGTCGTCCCGTCATATCACACTCTCCTTTCGTCAGAATTTTTTTAAAGTTTCATAGAAAACGAGGTAGGGGATAGAACATTATTCTGAAGTATGGCTCCATGAACCATTCATATACTTGTTGTTATCTCCGGTCCAGCCGGTTGTCTTGAATACATTGTTGCTTCCGAAGCTTTCAAGTGTATTGAGAGTCTGGTTGTGCATACTTGTCCAGGCAGGCTCAGGATTTGTCCAGCTGGAAACAGAGGTGTATCTGGTATATACAACACCCTGATCAATGCCTGAGGGTACAACTGCTACATAGTAGCCTGAGGGAGACTTGGAGTGCATACCCGTCCACTGATGTTTGTTTGTGGAGTTGTTGTAGAAATATGCACCGAAGTCAGCGTTGCCCTTAAGACCTGCGGCATCGTTGATGTAGATGTAGCGGTTACTCCAGTAACCGTCGGAGCTTGAGAGAATATTAAAGAATTTGTTTGAGCCTCTCTGGAGGTTATTCCAGGAGTTGTGCACAGTAGTCTGAGATTTGTTCATTCTGTCAAAGCTCAGAGTTGTGACATTAGAGGGAATAACAATGGAATATCTGTTAACCTCGTACTGGTAGCTCATTTTGTAGTTCATATTCTGAACAGTACCATTGCCGTCAGTTACAGAGAACTTAACATGGAATTCACACTCGTCGGAGCCTCTGAGCCAGCCATTGGTGGTACCGTCAAATACAGTGATGGATTCGCCCTTGAAGTTTTCACTCCACATTCCCGCACTGTGACCGAATGCAACGTAGGTTGAACAGGTGCCGAGAGTTCCTGCTTCCCAGGAATTATACTCTCTGTTTGGTACGTAGGTATCAGGATTATAACGAACGAATCTGATTGATTCTGTGCTTCCGGGGACATTTAAGAACCATGTGTAGTCAGTACTGTAATTATCGGACTGAGTCATACGATGGTGGATGCCGTGCTCGTCAACGGCATATACATAGCACTTTCCGTCATCAACATCGTCATCAACCCATTTTTCAAGGGTATTATCGATGAAGTAGATGGTACGAAGCTCTTCGTAAGAGGTAGAGAACTTAATGAAAATCTGAAGATCACTAAGATCAAGAACGCTCTCGTTGCAGTCAACATCAGTTCCTTCAAGCCAGATATTCAGTGTAACCTTAAGAGTCTCACCTGCTGCAATTTCAAAGAGAGTATTGTCGTATTCGTTTCCGAAAACAAATTCATTGAAGGAATGAACGTCGCAAAGTTTTGTTGAAACTATTTCGCCACTATCAGAAACCTTTTCAACTGCGTTGTTCTTTACAATATCCTCGCTCATTGCGGAGTTATCAAAAATAGTGGTGTTTCCGCCGGGTTTGTTCTCAACGAAAGCTACTCGGATAGCATTTGCGGTAGTGTGGCTCTGATCTGTGCAGGTGATTCGGCTTTCGTTTGAGAGCCATACGCTGGTAGCGCTCTGAGAAGAAAGAGTAAAATCAACAGAGATATACTTTCTGTTCTTGTCGTTTGCGGTACCATCACGGTAAACAAGGTCATTTGTGCTGACACCATCTACAAAATCATTGTCTCCTTTACTTGAATAATTGGAGAGGGGGAAGTAGAAGTTTCTTCCGTCAACACTGGAGCATTCAGAAAGCTTAATGTTCTGAATGTTGATGGAACCTTGATTGTTATTGTCGTCACCATAGTTCATTTCAAGTCCTGCGTCAGCAGAAATAGTGAAATAATCATTGGTTGCAAGATTTGTTACATAGTTAACCTTAAGCCATGAGAAAGTGCTTGTTGCAATGACAGCAATAAGCAAAGCAAGTGCGACAAGGGGATATACAATCTTGCTGATTTTAAGAGTATTCTGTTTCAAAGTCGCACCTCCTTATGGTGGAATAGTGTTTGAAAATTAAATGTCAGGCTCTCCCTCAATAGCAACGAAATCCAGATTTATGCTGTATTTGCCGCCGGAAAGTGCACGAAGTGCCTCCGCATCACAGCCCTCGAGCCAGATGTTAATTGTAGCATAGCCTTCATAGTAGCCGGTTTCGGGATTGTAGACAGTATTTGTAAGCTTTGTGTTATTTCCGGGATTATAGTTAGGAGTAGCAGTAAAGCTTGTGATTACGTTGGAAGTTGTTGTGGGTTGACCGGTAGTAAGATAGTTGGAAGCGTAATAGGTATGTTTTGTCGCATCGGGAGAAACGGCATTGCCGGTTTTTACAGAATAGTTGCCGTTTGAGTCCTTTACAAGCTCCACATCACTGCGGGGGATAGCTGTAAAAAGAAGATTATTGTTCTTGTCAATAGCGGAAATTCTCAGAGCTCCCACAATGCAGTCAGTTGAGAAATCGCCATAGGTGCTCTTGTTACCGGCGGAAACGCCCACAAGATCACGACCTGTTTTCTGACATGAAGTAATAATCTCTGTATCAGCGCCCATATAAATCTCACCGGGGAAAGTGGTGCGGAAATAAACGAGCTGAGAAATATAAGCATTATTCTTGTTGGGAGTGGACCAAACCTGAGTGCAATCGGGAATACGAACATTGTTTGTCTGGGTAAATACGGGTCTGAAGAAGGTCTTACCGTCTGAGGTGATGTCAAGCATCAGGAGTTTATCCTTAACCTTGTTGTCTTCAGAGATATACTGCTGTGCATCTGTGCTTAGAATATCAAGACCGTAATGCCAAGTGGCACCCTTGTCAAGGGAAAGTTCGAGATTCTTGCTGGTACCCATTGTAACGTTTAGTCCGGTTGCATTGGCTTCCTGCTGGGAGACAAACCAAGCCCAAGCCGCAACACCTAAGAGTATTACAGTTACAAGAACAAGCGATATTAACTTTGTTAAAGCTTTAGCTTGCGGCGTTGCAAACTTGTTTTTTAAGAGCTTAATTTTCTCCATTGTTTAGCCTACTTGTAAATTATTTTTTTCTGAAATAGAAACCGAACTTCTTGGAGCCGACATGGCGAGCCTCTGCATCCAGCTCAAGATCCTTCTGTCTCTGAACCTCTGCTTTGTGAAGAGCTTCCTTGACCTGAGCCTTTGTATCTGCCTCAGCCTGCTTGCGGATTCTGTCGATCTCAGCTTTTGACTCGCGACGAACCTGCTCGAGAGCCTTGTCGTAATCCTTCTGCTGTTTTTCAAGTTCCTTTTCGTGATTGGATTTTTCTTTCGAAAGAGCTTCACGAGCCTGCTTTTCAAGGCTTTCCTTCTGAGAGGAGAGAGCCTTTTCGTTCTGGTCACGAAGCTTTGCGAGTTCCTCAGAGTGTCTCTTCTCAGCCTGAGAAATCTTACTCTGATAATCGCTTGATACTTTGGAAAGCTCCTCAGCGTGAGAGGCTTTCAGGGATTCGGTCTGCTGTCTGGAAACAAGGAAGATCTGTTCCTTTTCCTCTTCGCAGGTGCGTTTGATTTTGGCTGATTCTTCCTCGTGCTGAGCAACAAGTGTCTTTTTCTCCTGTGTGTGCTGAGCATTGAGTTCTTCAGTTTCTTTTATGTGCTGAGCCTTGGTGTTCTCAAGGTCAGACTCAAGATTCTTAAGAGCTGTTGTATGCTGAGAAATAAGAGCATCAGTTGCCTCTTTGTGCTGAGCCTTGAGAGCTTCGGTGTCCTTTTGATGCTTATCTTCTGCTGCATCAAATTTAGTCTGCATATCAGATACTATCTGAGCGTGATTTGCCTTGAGAGTTTCTGTATCGTTTGCAAATTTAACTTTTGCAGCTTCGAAATCATTCTTTGTTGTATCGAGCTCTGTGGAAAGTGCAGAAATCTTTGCGTTGTTTTCTGCGATGGTAGCATCACGTTCCTGAATGGTTTCTTTGAGAAGACCCATTTCCTCGGCCTGCTTGTAAACCTTCTCTCTGAGAGAAGTGATTTCCTCAGCCTGCTCGGAAACTTTTGCTTCGAGAGTCTCGACGGTGGAGGAGAGGGTAGCGTTCTCTTCGGTGAGACGGTCTACCTCTGCCTTGAGCTTTTCTACTGCTTCCTTTGCTGCGGCAATAGTAGCAAGATGCTTTTCGATCTCGGCGTTCTTAGCCTCGATCTCTGCCTTAAGCTCAGCAATCTCAGCAGTCTGAGCGTCAATAAGAGCCTGCTTCTCGTTGAGAGTAGCGGTGAGCTCTTCGATTTTGTCGGTGAGGACTTTCTTTTCCTTCTCAAGTTCGAATACCTGATCCTTTAAGGACTGGATGGTAGTCTCGTGAAGATTGATAAGTCCCTTCATCTCCGTCATCTTTTGTTCATACTGACGGATAGTAAACTTTGCGTGGTTGAGCTGAGAGTTCAGGTCATTGATCTGCTTTTCTCTGTTTCTGATTTCCTCAAGACGGATAGCGGCTTCTTCCTCGCGAACCTTTGCGATTCTTGCTTCGGTCTCTGCGATGATCTGCTCTTCAGGTCTTAAGGAATCCTTTTCAAGGCGAGCATTTTCCTCGATATATTTTTCGTGGAGCATCTTCTGGAGAGCAGGGTTTGTAGCGATGCTCATAACGAAGTGCTCATAGGACATTACGCTGTACATAGCCTTCTGAACTGCTTCGTCCATCTGGCCTGTGTATTCTTTACCTACAACTTCGAAACCGGTCTTCTTGTAAGACTCGATAAAGAGCCACAGGTCAAGACACTTTTTGAAGTTGGGGTTCTTTGTCATAAGGTTTGTACGCTGAATGGGGGGACGGACGAGCTCTGTGTTGGAGAGAGCTCGGATAAGGGCAGATGCGGAGAAGTCACCTAAAACTCTGCGCAAACGGCGTACACGCTGGAAGTCGGAAAGAGTTGAAACGTCAGCGTTGATATCAAAGGTCTTTTCTTCGTGGCTTTCATTGGCGTAGGAAATCTCAAAGTCAAGAATCTGGTCATTGAGCTTTACGTGACGCTTGATGGTAGCCTTGTGATAGGTGTCACTGGGAGCGTGCTTCATCTCCTTGTAACGAGCATCAACGAATCGGGACACATTGAGAAGAAGAGTTCTGAGGAAGCGGTTTTCGTAAATGGCAAAGCTTTCCTCACGCTGAATATCAAGTATTCTCTCAGGAGTAACATCATCACCCTCAACGCGGGCAATGAGGTTAGTGTGCTGAGCAAGGTGTCTAACAGATTCATTGGTTATCTTACGAGCCTTTTCAATAGGCACGATATCCTCGTTCTGGATAATGAATCGGCGCTGCTCACGGATAGCCTTATCGATGTAGGGGACAGCATCTTCGATAGCCTCAACCCAGTCCATATCGATAACTCGGCTGTATGTTTTACCCGAAAGCTCATCCTTGCCTTCGTCGCCGTCTGCGAGATTACTTGCTATGTAATTATGAGTGAAATCCCCCTTGAGCGTTTCCTGCATAAGGACAAACGCACGGTAGTACTTACTATAATCTGCCATAGGATTTCCTCACCTCTTTCCGGTTAATTTATTCTCTGTAAGTTAATGAATATACAAATAGATATGAGTAAAAGACAAGTATTATACGAGCTTCTGGAGTCTTCTGAGGTACTCTTTACACTCGAGCATATTCTCTTCGCCGAAGAGGAAGTCGAGGTAGTCAACGAGACCGTCGATCTCATCACGGATGAAGGAAAGGTTCAGGGACTCAAACTTTCTGAGAACCTTTCTTGCGAGAACGTAGTCAAGACCGTCAAGCTCTGTGCCGCCGCAACCAACGAAAGCAGGAACATACTCACGCAGCTGCTTAACGATACGGTTACCGAAAGCAAGACGGAAGTGCTCAATAACGTAGTCATCGAGAAGTTCGATCTTGTGGAGGTTCTCCTCAGATACCTTGTTGTGCTCCTTACAGTAATCGAGCATCTCCTCAAGGTGCTTGTAGGAGAGG
>JAZSME010000121.1:0-3175 GCA_045535715.1 Ruminococcus sp.
ATAAAGAATCATTATTCCACACTTAAAAAGGAAAAATTTTTAATGAATGAAAAAAAGGTTGAGTTTACTGCGCAGATGTAGTACAATAATTATTAGAATTGAAATCAAGGAGTGTATATATATGAAAAGATTTATTAAATCCGCGCTTTTTATGATCCTCGGTGTGCTTATTCTCTGTTCATCTCTCTTTATGGCATCCGCTGAGGGCGAGACCGCTACCATCAACGGCCAGCAGATCAAGGTCGGCGATACAGTTACCTACACCTTCAACGTTTCCGATGCAGACCAGAAGGTTACCGGAATGCAGATCAATATCTTCTTTGACCAGGATGCTCTTGAGCTTCAGGAGGTCACCGACGGTGTTTTAAACGGCAGCAGCACAATCAATGATAATCAGAACAAGGACGGCAGAATCGTCCTCGTCAATGCTTTTATGAACGGCGGCGGTCTTGCTTGCAAGGAAAAGACAGCGCTGGCAACAGCTACCTTCAAGGTAAAGGCTGCGGTTGAGACAGAGATCACATACTTTGTTCAGTATCTCTATGATATTGATATGGTTGATATCTATTCCTACACATTTACCTGTGACCTGACATCAGGTGACGTGGTTATCTCCGAGGATAAGACTCCCATTCTTGCAGACGGAACAGTCACCGATAAAATTACAGAGGTCGACAATTTCCGCAATAATCAGGAGGGCAAGGGTGACGGCATCAAAAGAGAGCCTGTTACAGTAAATAACACTCCCTCGAACAACACAGTAAACACACCCCAGACCCAGACTCAGCAGGGTGGCGACAACAACAACAACAGCAGCAACACCGCAATCATCGTTGCAATCGGCGGTGTGGCAATAGTTGCTGTGGCAGTTGTTCTCATTATGGTTCTCAAGCCTAAGAGTCATCAGTAATTCTCTGTTTTTTCATCAGAGATAAATAAGGGGACCATTATTACCCAAATATATCAAAGTAAGTAAAAAGTCGTAAAAAATCAAAAACTACTTGATTTTTTACGGCTTTTGTTATATAATTTACGTGCCGAAATATCCATTCGGTAAAATAGTACTATTTTATTAGGAGGAAAAAGAAATGTCCAAAAAAATCATTAGCATTGTTTTGGCACTGGTTATGGTTCTCGCAATGAGCACTGTGGCACTGGTATCTGTTTCCGCTGACCTCGCTGACCTTCCCGAGAAGGCAGAGGGCACAAAGAGATACTATTTCTACATGCCCCCCCAGTGGCAGAATGACTACGCTTACACCGCTGGTATCTACTGGTGGGAAGGCACTGACGCTTGCTCTGCATGGCCCGGCTACGAGGCTATGGCTGCAGATGTAGAAGGCGTTTACTACTACGATGTTCCCGAAGATGTAACAACTATCATCTGGAACAACTACCTCGATGGTGGTACAGATATGTCTCTTGCTATCTATCAGGCAGCAGTTCAGACCAAGAACATTGGTTGTGAGTGGTATGATATCGGTGAGAGTGACAACTATCCCGAGGGTACAGAGACATTCGATGGCATGATCTATGTTACTGACATGAACATGACAGAGATCAACGATTACAGCGGCAAGATGACTTATGCTGGTGAGTGGTGCTACTACTACGGCAACGGCGAGTACGGCTTCACACCTGTTAAGGGTGACGGCGAAGTATTCACAGACCCCGCTTTCAACTGGTCTGAGGATATCGAGATCCCCACACAGACAGCTGACGAGACTCCCGATCAGCCCACAGAGGTTCCCTCTGAGACAGTAACTCCCTCTGAGATTCCCTCTGAGACAGCTGCTCCTGTGTACCCCACAGATGGTCCTGAGGTTCCCTCAGAGGTTCCCACAGAGGCTCCCACAGATGCACCTGCAGCTGACTCCAGCAACTCCGTTGCAACAAACGATGGTAAGACATACGTAACAACAGTTGGTGATGTTCTTACTTACACAGTTGACCTCACAGCAGCTCGTCTCTTCGAGAACATTCAGGCTATCGTTACTTACGATGCTGAGAAGCTCGAGCTCACAAGATACACTTCCGATGATCCCGATGTAGAGGATTGGGAAGTTGAAGGTCCTAAGGCTTGCCCCAACCTCGACGGTGTTATCTTCAACGCTGGCGAGACAGGCGTAGTTAAGTTCAACGCTTCCAAGGTTGCTGGTTACAACTTCAAGGAGAACAATAACCTCGTAACTCTCGAGTTCAAGGTTGTTGCTGAAGGCGACGCAGCTATCGACCTCACAGTTGAGGAGATGACAATCAAGGGCGGCGACGAGTCTTACTTCGCAAACGGCGAGGCTGTTATCACTGAGGGTCTCACAATGACTCAGGCTATCGCAGGCAACACTGTTCCTGAGATTCCTTCCGAGATTCCTACTGAGACAGTTAAGCCCTCTGAGACACCTACTGAGACAGTTAAGCCTACTGAGACAGTTAAGCCTACTGAGACAGTTAAGCCCACTGAGACAGTTAAGCCCACTGAGACAGTTAAGCCCACTGAGACAGTTAAGCCCACTGAGACAGTTAAGCCCACTGAGACAGTTAAGCCCACAGAGTCTACACCTGCTCCCACACAGGGTGCAACTTCCGATAAGGAAACAACAACAGACAAGCCCGTTGACGCACCTGTAACAGGCGCAGCAGCTTACATCTACGTTGTTGTAGCAGTTCTCTCCATGGCAGCTCTCGCAGTTGTTGTTCTTCGCAAGAAGGTTAACGGCTAATTGCTACCATAAGGGTACAAATTAAAAAGTAAACTAATTCCTTAGTTTTATGCTTTTCGCCCCTCCCAAAAGGAGGGGCGTTTTTCATTGTCTGAAGCTCCCTTGCAAATAACAAAGGATCCTCCTGCATTCACGAATTGTCCCCTCCCGAAAAATCATTGGGAGGAAAGGTTGCGGGTTGTCGTAGGCGCCAACCCCTACGAATAACAGTAGATTTATCCGGAGTTCAGTTGCGCTCTTCCCGCGAAAAACTTCAGGAGGAAGTGTAGCGGGCGGCCGATGACCGCCCCTACAAATTGAAAGGGGTTCATCCTGAATTCACGAGCCATCCTCTTCAAAAAAACATCGGGAGGAAATGTTGCGGGTTGTCGTAGGCGCCAACCCCTACAAATAACATGGATTTATCCGGAGTTCAGTTGCGGTCTTCCCGCAAAAAACTTCAGGAGGAAGTGTAG
>JAZSME010000060.1:0-19628 GCA_045535715.1 Ruminococcus sp.
CCTCGTTTTTTCGAGTGCGACAACCCTCAAAATACTTTTTCAGACTCACATACGGCGGAGCTATTCATACTAATTCCTTTACTGATTATTTGAAATCACCGTCATAGGGTCGATGGTTTTGTCCCCTACCAGCACCTCGATGTGCAGATGATTTTCATCCGCAGCTTCGCAGGGGATACTTCCCACCTTGGCAAGAATATCCCCTCGACTTACCATATCCCCCAAAGAGCAGTACATAATCTCCGAAACACCGCAGTACTTCACGGAAAAGGTTCCGTTTCTTACAACGATCACGTTTCCCAGCATATCATCATAGTATATGCTCTCCACAACGCCGTCAGACATGGCCATGATGTTTTCGGCAATATCCGCCTCGAAATCCACCCCGCTATGAATCCGATAATCCCCCATGGTCTCGCTGTAAATCGCCTCGTCGCTGTACTGTCTGAGGATCTTCTGACTCCTTACGGGATACTCAAGGCTGGGTGCCACCTGAAGGATGGTCTGAAGGGCTTCGCTGTCCCCTGTGTAGGGCTTAAGCGTCGGCTCTGTGACCTCAGAGGGCAGGGTTTCGCTTACTGTGGGAATTGTAGTGGCTGTCTCTGTTGCCTCGGTCAGAAATACTGTTTCCGTCACTCCCGTTACCTCATTGTTAACAGCCATGGTCTCACGAGGATAAGTAGAAATGTAGGTGTTTTCTTTCACCTTCTCAACGTCACTTATACTCAGGTAGGTTGACCAGAGCGCAAGCCCTATGGCAACGGCGCAGATTGAGAACGCCGTAATAAAGCCAACCTTCTCCTTTTTATTTTTTCTCTGGCTTCTGTATGTGTATCTTTTCATAACAAAAAGCTCCTCCGACTCTATTATGGTCAGAGGTGCTTTCGCTTATTCATATAAGAAATTCACTCAAAACGGCCCTTTGTCTGTAACTATTCACAGCAGGGAAAATCTTGATTTTGTCCGAAGATTGTGATAAAATTATTTGGATATGACCTAATTTGTTTCAAGGCTTATCCTTACTTGGAAACCTTCTCATCCTGCTTCTTGAGAAGCTTCTTAATTTTTATTTTTCCAAGCATCTCGAAAGGCCAGTAGAAGGGATAGAGGGACAGCACAACGGTGATTATGAATGCAACAACAATAATACTCAAGCGAAGCACAGCGATGTCTTTCCATCCGAACCACTCATACTTAAACCAATCAAATGTGCACCAGCCGAATCCGTTGCTGCTCTTTGAGGGTGAAAGATATGCAAGGTAGAGGAATCTGTGAAGAATATAAACCGCCAGAGTGCGTGCACCGAATTTGGTGAAAATATTCTTCTTTCTGGGCACCCAGACAAGGAAGCCGAAGCTGAGTCCTGCTGCGCAGAGGTAAAACCACACTCTGGGAACAAACCAGAGAATGGGGCTTACACCCTTGTTGTTGAAGATCTTGAAGTATGACTTGTCGCAGGTGATGAAGTCGTTGATGCTGAAATTCAAGGGACCCTTGGCTTTGAAGAGATACATAATTACTACCAGAGAACCCAAAGAAGCAAGAAGAATCGGGATTGACCAGAGCTTCGCCTTCTTTGTGAAAAGTCCCTGCATCTTCTCCCCTGTGATATAGTATCCGAAGAGGAAGAAGGGGAAGTGGGTAATCATTCTGGACATTGCCATGAGGTTGCTTACCTGTGAGTCATAGCCGATGAGAAGTCCTGCCGCTACTGCAATGGGCAGCATATATTTCGGATCGATCTTGTCAATGATGGGAAGCAGCAGATACCACCAGATCAAACACACAAGGAACCAGAGAGAGGATCTGGGAGCAAGGATGGACTTTGAGATGTTGTTTCCGAGAACGTAAACCTCAAAGGCACCAACTGCCAGCTGTGAAGCCAGAAAATACATAGCGTATGTGAAGGGTCTCTGAACATTGATGGAACCGTCAGGACGTATGTATTTCTTTGCGAAGAAGCCCGAAATAAAAATGAGACAAGGCATATGAAGTGTGTTTATCACTCTCCACAGAAAGTGATAAATCTCGTAACCTGGACCGCCTGCCTTGAAGGGCGAAATGGCGTGTGCCAGGACTACCAGAAAAATGAGAATAAACTTTGCATTGTCGTAAAAGTACAGACGACCCTTTTCGTCAGCGTATCTTCTGTCAAGCATAACGCCCGAAGAAGGATTTCTGTCTTTGTGAGCAACTGTCAAGCAAATCACTCCTTTTATTTATTTGATTTTCAAGGTTATTTTATCAAAATTTCAATTATTGTCAATATAAACTCAACAAACTCAAACCCATTGGAGGATATTATGAGTAAATTTTTATTTACCGTGATTGCTGTCGCAAGTCGTGAAACCGGTTTTGAAAACACCATAGACGCCTTGCTCAAAGCAACCTCAAATCTAAAAGACACACAGCTTATCATCGCCGACTGCATCGAGTCCGAGGAAAGCAAAAGAGCCGCTGAGAAGGCAAAGAGCGCAAGCTCCGACGTCACACTTCTCCCCCTTAAAGGCAAGGAGGAATCAGAGGGCTTTAACGAAGCCCTCACCCTTATCAAAGGTCAGCGCGTACTCTTCCTTGAAGATGGAGTAATATACAAAAAGAAAGCAATAAACGCCTTTCGAAAAGCTCTCAAAAAACATCCCGACATTACTATCACCATGGCCGCTGAGGCAAAAAACAAAGAGGACAAGCTTACTAAATACGCACGTTTTCCCATGGAGCGTGACGGCGTTATCGACCTTGAGGAGCTTCCCTGGTACGGACACACCGCTCTGAGCACCTATATCTTCAGAGCTGAGGACATCAAGGGTCTCTCCTTTGATAAAGAGCTCCACCTTGAGAGCAAAAAGAAGTTTATCCTTGAGGCACTTCTCAGAAATCCTCATGTTTTCGTTATTGAAAAGCTCACCTGCTTTTACAGCCACTCGCTGGAAAACGACCCCAACCTCTTTGAAAACCAGTACTATAAATGGTACTACACTCCTTCCATCAACAACTTTATGATTCCCTTTGTGAAAGAACTCAAAGATAAAAAGGGAAGCGTGCCCCGCTTTGTGCAGTACTCTCTTTCTCAGCTTGTCTGCGCAAAATACGGAAACAACTACTATGAAAACGACAAAGGTGTCCTCACCGCAGACGAAGCCTATGAGTTTCACGACAGCGTGCTCTCTCTGATGCAGTACATCGACAATCAGGTGTTCGCAGAGGCCGCCATCAGATGTAAATACATATTACGTTCCCTCTGGATGCAGCTGCTTGAGGGTAAGCACAAAAAGGGAAACCTCCCCTACACTCTCACAATAGAGAGCAAAGAAGAAGCAGAAAAGCAGGGTATTGCAAATGAAGACAGACAGATTTCTCTCTGTGCCGAGGGAAACGAGCCTGCCAGAGTAACTACCCTCAAAAGCGTCGCAATGACCATCAACGTCATCAATTACTCCAAAGGAGTCTTTGAATTTGACGCTGAGTTTACCGGCAAAGATTTCTTCCACGCCGATGAAATCGAGCTCTTTGCGGAGTACGCAGGTAAGAAGCACCGCCTTGAGGAATATCCCATCTATCCTCTGCTCAAGTGCTTCGGTGTCTCCTACGCAAAGAAGTATAATGTTCATTTCTTTGTACCTGAAAGCGAGATGGAAACACTTTCCTTCGGCTACAATTTTGCAGGTGAGTATCACGTTCTGCCCATTCAGTTCGCAGGTCAGTTCTCAAGGCTGAGACTCCGCTTCGGCCCCGCTTACTGGAAATACAGTGAAGATAAAGCCCTTGAGATCAAAAATAACAACACCCTCAGAACTTTCCCCTGCAAAGGCATCCGCCATTTTGCTCGGGAGATCGCACTCTATCTCTCTATGCTTCTGAGAACTCCCGGCAAGTTCTTTGCCGTGCAATGTGTCGGACTCAGAATAATTTACAGACTCACAAAGCCCTTCTATAAAAACAAGAGGATCTTCCTTACCTTTGACAAACTCTACAAGGCAGGCGACAACGGCGAATACTTCTTGAGATACGCAAACAAGGTAAAGGATGACGTGGAGACCTACTACATCGTCTCCGACACCTCACTTGACTATCCCCGACTCAAAGAGTACGACAAAAAGCACACCGTTGTGCACAATTCTCTTAAGTGCCGTCTCCTTGCCCTCAATATGGAAGCCATTGTCGCAACCCACACTCTGGTTATGCAGTACTGCGGTTTCCCCAAGTATCTCCACCCCTACTTCCTTGACCTCTGGCACGCACCCACCATCTGCATCCAGCATGGTCTCACCGTTCAGCAGCTGGCTCAGTATCAGCGCAGAAATTACGACAACACCACCCTTTACTGTCTTGCTTCCAAATACGAGAAAAAGAATCTGATGCATCCCATCTACGGCTACGAAGAGGAGATGCTGAAGCTCAACGGACTGGCAAGATATGACGGACTCAGATCCGACGACAAAAAGGTTATCCTCATCACTCCCACATGGAGAAGAAACGTAGTTTCACAGGGCATCGCCTACAAGAAGAAGCCCTACAACGAGCACTTCAAGCACACCGAATATTTCCGTCTTTACAACACTCTCATCAACGACAAAAAGCTCATTGAATGCGCAAAGAAAAACGGTTACTCAATCACATACCTCCTGCACCCTGCCATGAGTCCCCAGCTTGAGGACTTCAAGGATAACGGCTTCGTAAAAATCATTGCCGCATCGGGAGATATGAACTACGAAGAGGTCCTCACTCAGTCAAGCCTTATGGTAACCGACTACTCAGGCGTTCAGTTTGACTTTGCGTACATGAGAAAACCCATTGTTTACTACCACCCCGACACCCTGCCCCCTCACTACGAAGCAGGCGGAATCCACTATCCCACTCAGGGCTTCGGCCCCATCTGCACCAACCACGAAACAGTAGTTGACGCCATTTGCCGATTCATGGACAAGGGCTGCGAGGCAGAGGAAGAATACAAGAAGAGAGCAGATGATTTCTTCGAATTCGATGATTTCAGAAATTCAGAACGAATTTACAACGAGATCCTTGAGTTTCTCAAGAAGCAGTGATCCGCTCCCGAAAAAAAGCAAGGGAGAGATACCCGTGACTGACAAAATAAAGCCTAACAATTCCGAGGTTCTCAGCACCGTTCTTGAGTGCGTTGATGAGCTGCTGCCCGCTTTTTCAGAGGGAGAAGCCAAGGAGAAACTTTCAGAAGCCATCTCCGAAAAGCTCGACACTCTCAACAGGCACAACGATATCCTGAGAAAGCTTCAGCTTGAGGAGCTTGAGATTCTCAAAAGCTTTGACAAAATCTGTCGCAAGCATAATCTGAGATACTACATTGTGGGCGGCACCCTCATCGGCGCCGTAAGGCATAAGGGTTTCATCCCCTGGGATGACGACATCGACGTGTCAATGCCCCGCAAGGATTTCAACAAATTTCTGAAAATCGCAAAAGAGGAGCTTCCCTCAGACCTTTTCCTGCAGAATCAGAAGACAGAGAAAAAGTGCTATTTCTTCTACGCAAAGCTGAGAAAAAACGGCACCTATTTCCCCGAGGAAAAGTTCGAGCACACCTCAATGCACAAGGGAATTTTCATCGACATTTTCCCCTTGGATTATGTTCCCTCAAGCAAGGTTCTTCAGAAGCTTCTATTCAAGGCAATGAGTATGCTTACGGGCTTTATCTGCTCCAAAGAAAAGACAACTGAGTTCCTCTACAAAAATATGAGTCTCCCCTTCATTGTCGGAATGAGGATCATCCAGTGCATCCTTCCCAAGTTCTTCCTTATGTGGATGAGGAACCTGCTCTCGAAGGTTGCAAACCTTCTCTCAAATAAGAAGCAGGTAGCCTCTCTCAGCGGTTTCCACGGCTATCCTCAGGAGGTCGCTCCCACCGAGTTCTGGGGCGAGGGTACTGACATTTTGTTTGAGGGCTTTACCGCAAAGGCTCCCTCGAAATATCACGAGCTTCTCACCCACATGTTCGCAGATTATATGACCCTTCCTCCCGAAGAAGAGCGAGTCAACCATAATCTTGACTTTGACAAGGTTATTTTTGAGGGCTGCACCCCGGAGGATTACAAGCCGAAGTTCAGGAGAAAAAGAAGCCACCGCTACTACGGCTGTGACTACGACATCCTGCCAAACAAAGAATAAAAAAAGACTGCTGAAAAGCTTCAAAAAGTTTTCAGCAGTCTTATTATTTTACCAAAACATCAGTCAAAGCTGATAACAGTTCTCCTGAGTCCGTCGGAAAGCTTTACTTCAGGCTTCCAGCCCAGAGCCTCCAGCTTTTTGGTGTCAAGTCCCACACGAGTGTAGTTGCAGTATCCCGAGTTGTCGCCTGAAATCTCAAAGACAACCTCAATATTTCTTTCAGGGAATAATTTGGAAAGAGTAAGTGCAACGTCTCTGATGGGAGTGGGCTCTGTCTCGTTTGCAAGGTTATATGCCTCTGCGCACTGACCTTTGAGCATACAAAGGAAAATTGCGGCAACTGCGTCGGTGACATAGCAGAAAGCTCTCTCAGCAAGACCCTCGCTTTTGAGAACAATGTTTCTTGAATTTACGGCATCGCTTATGAAATCCGCCATAACTCTGCCGTCGTTGTTGATGATCATACCGGGACCGAAGGAATGAGCAATTCGAAGTACGGTAAAGGGTACACCGAACTGAACATAGTAGCTCTTGAGAATAGTCTCGGCGATTCTCTTGCTCTCGGGGTAGCAGGAACGGGCATCAAGGGGATCGAAAACACCCATATCGGTCTCTTTGATAAACTGAACGCCCTCAACCTTACCGTAGATCTCACGAGTGGAGGGGTAAACAACGTTTGTGACCTTCTTCTCCTTTGCAAGCTCCAGAACATTCACGGTACCCTCTGTATTGGCAGCGATAATGCCTGTGGGATCGTTCTTGATGAAGTAGGGGCTTGCGGCACCTGCTGCGTGGAAAATATAGTCCACATCACCATCTACTGAAATTTTATCGCAGACATCCTGAGCCAGAATCTCAAAGTTGGGATTCTCAAGGAAGCCCGAAAACTTCTTCTCTGCCTTCTCTTTGTTTCTCACCAGAGCAATAACTCTGATATCATAATTCTTTTCGATATTAAGGTGCATAAGTGCCAGAGTGAAATAGTATGCCAGCATACCTGTGGCACCTGTTACCAGCACAGACTTACCCTTGAGGTCCTCAAAGGGGATGTAGCTTCGTGAAACCAGCTCTTCCATGTCCTTGAGTACTACTTCTTTGCTGTAAAGAAACATATAAAAGCATCCTTTCATAGTGAAATGATTTAACATTTTCAGTATAACACGAATAAGCGAAAGTTTCAACTCCCAATGGAGTTAACACTTATTTTACAAATAAAGGGTATTGCGCAAGGTTTTCCTTCTATGATATAATTATTGTGTGTTAATATCCCTAATAAAAGGAGGATACAAAAATGAAAAAGACACTCAGCGTAATTCTTTCCCTGCTTATGATTATAGGCACCTTATGCATAGGCTTCACAGCCTCTGCTGAAGAGGCAGCAGAGCTTCCCGGTTACATCAAGCCTGATATGCTCTACGTCCACGCCGCAAAGGATCCGGCTGAAACCGAAAGCTGGCTCAATTGGCAGCACGCCGACAGCTACATCGACTATGACGAAGAGGACATGGAGGAGCTGGGACTTACCCCCGGCGAAGGTCTCTCCAAGGAAAAGTATTTCTTCCTTCCCTCCGGTGCAGACTCTGAGTCCGTAACCGTGCTCAACACCTTTGACACCGATGTGAAAATCGCAGACACAGTAATTCCTGCAGGCGGCACCGCAGTTTTTAACTACAAAGAAAACCGCAGCTACACCGTAACAGTGGGAGACAAAACCGAAACTGTTATCTTTATGCACTCCACCGCTGAAGCCGCCATTTTCGTGAACAATCCCGATCCCGACGGCAACGGCACAGACCTTTTCGCTTATCTCTCCGAGGACAAGGAAAACGACGCAAAGGCAACAGGCGCTATCCTCGATGACGAAGGAAATGTTGACAACACCCCCATCAAAAAGATAAAGGGCAGAGGCAACACCACATGGCTCAAAAACAAGAAGCCCTTCAACGTAACCTACGACAGCGCAGTTTCCGTTGACGGTATGGAGAAAACAAAGAAGCTTTCTCTCCTTGCAAACTATCAGGACAGCGCACTCATCAGAAACCGCTTCCTCCAGGACCTCTCCGACGAGGTGGGAATGCCCTATGCCTCCGATTCCAGATTCGTTGACCTCTATATGAACGGAACATACTTAGGCTCATATCAGCTCACACAGAAGGTTGACATCGGCAAGAACAACCTTGTTCCCGAAATTGATGATGATACTCACTTAAACGAGGACGGTACTCTCAAAGAGGAGTTCCCCTTCATCTGCGAGGTTGACGCTTCCGCAAACAAAGACGCAGGCGACTACTTCATCACAACTAACTCCGCACGCTGCAAGCTCACCCTCAAGGGACCCGAAATCGACGAGGGCGACCCCTACTACGACGAGGTTCTCGAGGTTGCAAGAGTCAAGTTTGACAATATGTACAACGCTGTCCGCACAAATTCCGCCAATATGGAAGAGCTTGTGGACATTGACTCTCTCACAAAGATTATGCTCATCAACGAGCTGGGCAAAAACTGGGACGTAGGTGTTTCTTCTCTCTACTTTGTATACAAGCAGGCAGAAGACGGCACATGGAAGTTCTTTGCTTCCCCCGTATGGGACTACGATAACTCTCTGGGTAACGCAACAGGCGTAATGTGGGATCTCAAAAATATGGGTGTTACCGACTACGAAGAGCCCACAGGCTGGTGGGTACAGTACAAGCCCGGCGCCGCTCCCAACAAGAAAGCCTCCAAGTACACAATTCTGGGCTACGCCGCAAGAAATCCCAAGATTATGGACTATGCCGCTGATGTATGGTTCGAGGAATTCCTTCCCGCAATCGAGAAATTCAATCTCAAGGGCATCAACGAAGGCGAGCTTTACTCCAAGGATGTTTACTACAACTACCTCGAAGGCAGCGCCGCAATGAACTACAAGATGGGTTGGCTCCTCACCACAGGCGACTGGATCTGCGACCACTCTGAGCTCATCCTTGGAAGCTTTGACTACACAACAGGTGAATTTACACCGAACAAAACCGCAACCCAGTACAATACAGAAACCTTCAGAGGTCAGTACGACTACACAATTGACTGGCTCAACACCCGCGCAGCATGGCTCAGCGCTCAGTTCTATCCTTCCTATGAAGGTACCGTTACCGAGCCCCAGAAGCCCCTTTATCTCGGCGACGCTGACTGCGACTACTATGTCAACGTCAAGGATGCCACTACAATCCAGAAGTCAGCCGCAGGTCTTTTGACTCTTTCTGAAAGAGACGCTCTCTGTGCTGACGTCAACAAGGATAATGACGTGGATGTAAAGGACGCAACAGCCATCCAGAAATACTCCGCAGGTCTTGAAAACACCTACGGTATCGGAGAAGCTTTCACCATCTGAGTCTGAAAAGATACCAATCAAACCTGACAGCCGTCGGAAAACGACGGCTGTTTTTTTGCGCTCTCCTTCAATTTTCCATTGCTTTTCACAAAGCTTCGTGGTATAATCTATGATGAATATGCAGGCGGTGATTTTATATGAACAACTCATCACCAATTAAATACGGAAGATATATGACTGAGCTTATGGCGGCGGCAATCAATGACACAGAGCCGCCTGCGCCCTTTGAGGATATAAACTGGCAATCCCTTTATCAGCTCTCACTTTATCATAATGTGGCAGTTATGGTTTACCCCGCTCTTAGGAAGCTGTCTGTTCCTCAGGATATCCTCAAGAAATTCGAGTACAATTACTTTCGGATGATGTCCAGAGACACACGTCAGGACATCGAGGCTCAGCGTATTTTTGATATCATCGCTGAAATGAAAATTCCCTATCTCAAGCTCAAGGGAATCTATCTCAAGCATCAGTACCCCGCACCCTATATGCGCACCCATGCAGACGTGGATATCTGTGTCAGCAGTGAGCACAGAACCGCACTTTCAGAGGTAATGCTCTCAGAGGGCTATGCCCTTGATATGACACTTGATTATCACGACGAGTATTCAAAAGATAATTTCTATATTTTTGAGATCCACTCCAATCTGCTTCCCCACTACTCTCCCTTCTTCGAGGTTTTCGAGGACCCCTTCTCAAAGGCTAGACCCCTTGAGGGAGAAGACTACGCTTACGTGCTTAAGGACGAGTATTTCTATATGCACCTTCTTCTGCATCTTTACAAGCACTTCGTTTCTGAAGGCTGCGGAGTACGACTCTTTGCAGACCTCTATGTTTTCAGAAAAAATCACCCTGATATGGACGAGGATTTCATAAACGAGCTTATCGATCAGTACGGGCTTTCTGATTTCCACTATCGCATGTCAAAGCTCACCGCGTGTTTCTTTGAAGGAAAGGAATTCACCGAGCGCTACGTGACCATTGCAAAGTTTATTTTCTCCAGCGGCGAATACGGTCACGCAGATCTCAAGCATATTCCTTGGATAACAGCTTCAAAAACCGCAAACATCACCACCTGCGACAAGATAAGGTATTTTGCGGGCAACTGGTTCCCCGGAGTTTCCATGATGAAATACAGCTTTCCTGTTCTGAAGAAAGCCCCCTTCCTTCTCCCCTTTTGCTGGATGATAAGGGTTTTCCGCACACTTTTCTTCCGTCGAAGCTCTCTCAAAAAACAATACGAGGAGCTCAAAAGACTCAACTCGGAACAGTTAAAGGATGTCAAAACCATCCACAATCTTGCAGGAATCAAATAAATATTCATAACATACGGGCGGTATCCTGATTCACATCAAGGTACCGCCCTGTTTATTTCTTCTGAAAGCTTAAGTATATCAACCTTTCCGAGAGCTGTTTTCGGAAGTGACTCAACCACATAAAAGTCCCTGACTAAAGAAAATCTTGAAAGTTTATCAAGCTGAAATGCACGGAGACTTTTTATCAGAGCCTCCCTTTGAATATCTCCCTTTGCAACCACAAAAGCCACAGGTCTCTCCATTTTGTAAGAGTCCTTCACCCCCACCACACAACAATCATAAACCTTCGGGTGGGATTTGAAAATCTCCTCCAGCTTTTCGGGATAAATATTGTATCCTCCCGAAAGTATTACCCTCTTTCTTCTGCCGCTGAAGTAGAGATATCCCTCCTCGTCCAGATACCCAAGATCCCCTGTGTGAAGCCAGATTCTCTCGTCTGAATGCACTTTAAGCACCCTGTCCTCTTCATCCTCAAGATAGCCCTTCATAACCACATCCCCCGAAACGCAGATTTCCCCCACCTCATAAGCCTTTAACTTCTCAGAAGTATCAGGCTCACAGATTTTTAAAGTGACAGAGGAAAGTGCTAAGCCGAGGCTGTGTTTTTTTGTATTTTTGTAAGGCTCAAGGGACACCGCCGCAACGCATTCGGTACAGCCGTAACCCTCACGTATTTCCAGAGAACAGTTGTGGCTCCGAAGGAACTCTTCAAAGGCCTCCCTCAGTTCTAAGCTGAGAGTATCTCCCCCTGAAAACACTCCGAGAAGATAGGATAGATCTGCCTTTTTGAGATAAGGATTTCGTCTGAGAGTCTCGAAAAAGGTAGGTACCCCTGCAAGAAAGCACGGTTTATCCTTTAATATAATTTTCGCCAGGCTCTTATTCCGAATCCGGGGAATGAGAATACTCGAAGCTCCTCCCAGAATCGGGGTGTGAACACCCACACACAGACCGAATCCGTGAAAAATCGGCATCGCAGCCAGAATGGACTTGCCCCAAAGCTTAACTCCACAGGCTCTTATCATTGCTGAAGCAGAGGCATTCATATTGAGATTTGAGAGGAGCACTGCCTTGGATTTTCCCGTTGTCCCTCCTGAAAAAAGCATCACCGCTGTATCGGAAGGCTCCCCTCTTTCCTCTGTGTTCAAAGCTTCCCCGTATTTAAGAAGTCGGGAAAACGGCAGGAGTTTCTCCCCTTTTAGGGCTTTCTTCCTTCTCAAAGCCGAAGAGAGACTAAAGCACATTTTCATAAAAAGAGAAAGCTCGCAATCCCCTGAGGTAAGGATAATAAAGGGCTTTTTCTCACCTTGAATCGCACTCTCTAATTTTTCTTTGAGAGAATATAGAGTTACGATCGCAACGGCATCTGCACTTTCTAAATACCCTTTAAGCTCAGCTTGGGAGGAAAGAGGATGTGTAAAGCAAGCTACCGCTCCCAGAGAATTCAAAGCATAGAGAGAATACACCGCTTCCGGAATATTCGGAAGGCATATCATCACCACCTGCCCCCTGCCGATCCCCAGAGTCTCAAAGCCTCGCCGAAGAGAAAGAACCTTTTTTGCAAGTGCCTTATAGGAAACTCTTTTCCCGAAGTAGCTGAGGGCTGTACTCTCAGGATATTTCTCTGACACCCTGCGCACCCTTTCCCACATACTCCCTCCGCTTTCGCAGTTCTTCTCTTGCGTCCCTTTTATTCTTTCGGACTTCTTACTTTCATTCTCCATAATATCCCTCTTTTTTTATGCTCTTCGTATTATAATGGCTAAGGATTTTATTATTAAAACCTATTCTGTCGAGAAATGAGGAGATTATTATGAAAACCATCCGAACCTACCACAGCCCCCACATCAGCTATGAAATCTACGAAGAGGATTCATGCTACCATATCAACGCCTATATTGAAAACGAGAAAAACTCGGATAACCCCCAAAGACACGTTCTGCTTCGAAACTTCAGCCGTGATCTTGAGACTGCGGAGATTTTCGCAAAAGCGGTCTCTGACTCTGCGGCTCTACCTGTTCACATGGAGGAGCTGGCGGAATCTTTTCTTTCACGATAAAAAAACTACTGTTGTAATTTTCCCAAAATATGTTATTATATGTAATCGAAAGATAACTTCTTCGGAGTGTACATATTATGAAAAGAATTTTGGCGATTTTACTTACGATTCTGTTATTACTGACCGCCCTTTGTGCCTGCAAGGAAAAGCCTGACTCCTCCGACGGCAAGCTCAAGGTCGTGGCTTCAATTTTCCCTCAGTATGACTTTGCGCGAACTATCACAAACGGCAAGGCGGATATCTCTATGCTCGTCACCCCGGGTGCGGAAACCCATGGCTTCGAGCCCACAGTTTCCCACATGAAAGCCCTCAGCGACTGCGATGTTTTCATCTATACGGGCGGAGAATCCGACTCTTGGATAACCTCCCTGCTTCAAAGTGTCAACAACCCCGATATGACCGTCATTTCACTGATGGACATAATAAACGAAGCTAAACCCCACGCTCACGAAGCACACGAGCACAACGGACACAGCCACTCGGACGAGCACGTCTGGACTTCTCCTGAGAACGCTGTAATTATCTGTCGTGAAATCACAGAAGTTCTCATAGAAAAGTCTCCTGAAAACGCTGAGTTTTTCCGAAAAAACCTTGAAATCTACATCGATGAGCTCACCTGCCTTGATGAAGAGTTTCGCTCTGTCTGCCAAAACGCCCATCGTCACACCATTATTTTCGCTGACAGATATCCCCTGACCCATTTTTCCGAGCACTACGGACTTCACCACTATGCCGCCTTTCCCGGTTGCAGCGATGACACCGAGCCCTCAGCTTCCACCGTAGCCTCCCTCATTGATAAAGTCAGGGAAGAAAACATTCCCGTTATTTTCAAAATCGAGCTCAGCTCCGACGCCATTGCACGCACAGTTTCCGAAGAGACGGGAGCTGAGATCCTCACCTTTTATTCCTGCCACAACATCTCAAAAGAAGACTTTGAAAATGGCGAAACCTATCTTTCCCTTATGAAGAAAAACGTTCAGAGTCTCAAAAAAGCGCTTTACTAAAAAAAGGCTGTCTCCCTTAGAGGAGACAGCCTTAACTTATTTATTTTACTCTGTCATAAAGAGAATGCCTAAGCATCCGGGGCCGCAATGGCTTGAAATTGTACCGCTTGCTGTTGTAATGAAAATCTCCTTGAAGATACCCTTCTCTTTGATGTAATCGCGAACCTTCTCGTGGAGATTGTTCTCGGTGGTTGAGTAGGTAACGAAGATTCTGTCGGTACGGATGTTGTCGTAGCTCTGCAGAGTCTCGTCAACATAGTCAAAGATAACCTTCTCAAACTTGCCTCTGTACTTCTTGTGCACAGCCATGGCACCGTTCTGCTCGTTGTAAACCTTGATGCAGGGCTTGATGCCAAGAAGGTTTGCACCGAAAGCGGTAACTGCGGAGCATCTTCCGCCTGCCTTCATAAATTCAAGTGTGTCAAGAACAAAGGAAGCGTGATTCTTCTGATTGAGAGCCTGAACCTCTTCGGCAACCTGCTTTGCGCTCATACCCTTAGCGATACGCTCCGCAGCCTCAATTGCCAGAAGTCCGGCACCTGAGGAAAGAGAGCAGGAATCGATGGGATAAACCTTGCCTGAGAGCTCCTCTGCAGCGAGGGTGCTGTTTCTGAAACTGCTGGAAAGCGCAGAGCCGAGGCTGATGTAAACGATCTCGTAGCCCTCCTTGACCTTGGGCTCGAGAGCTCTGTAAATATCATCGAAATTTATAGCCGCTGTCTTGGGCAGTTTCTTTGTCTTGTAGTAATTATCAAAGATTTCCTGACTGGTAATATCAACGCCGTCCTCGTAGGTCTGATCGTTGAGAATTACATGAATGGGAAGAGTGTTTATGTGATATCTCTCCCTGAGTTCAGGTGAAAGGTCAATGGAGCTGTCTGCATATAAAAGCACTTTATTTTCCATAATAATCCCCTTTTCCCGGGCCGATAATCCTTGTATTAACCGCCCGCGTATGTTATAATTTTATCGTCATGGTTTATTATATACCAAATATATTAAATTTTCAAGACAGGTGATAAATATGATTAAAAAATATGTATTTGGAAATCCCTTTGACACAGAGGCAATAGTGAAGGAATTCCCTACGGAAACCTCCTTTCTCCCCTATTTCAACGTAAATGACAAAAAGGGTCTTGAGTTTACCCTCCCTCTTCTTCGCGAGGATGCAGTTTACGGTCTCGGCGAGGCAAACAGAGGCATCAATAAGAGAGGATATATCTACGACTCCTACTGCTCCGATGACCCAAATCACACAGAGGCAACCCGCTCTCTTTACGGAGCACACAGCTTTCTTATCATCGAGAGCAAAGAGAACACCTTCGGAGTTTTCTTTGATTGCCCCTCAAAAATCACCTTTGATATCGGTTTCACCGAGAGAGATGTTTTAAGGATCACCACAGAAAATCCTGACATCAAGGTTTATATTATAGAAAACGACAGTCTTTACGCTATTGTGAAGGAATTCCGTAAGGCAATCGGTCAAAGCTACATTCCCCCTCTGTGGGCTTTCGGCTACACTCAGAGCCGTTGGAGCTATCTCACAAAGGACGAGGTGAGAGAGGTTGTAAAAAGACACCGTGATGCAGGAATTCCTCTGGACGGCGTGTATCTCGATATCGACTACATGGAGAGATACAAGGACTTCACCGTTGGTGAAAACTTCGAAAACCTCCCCGAATTCGTCAAGGAAATGAAGGAGGAAGGCGTGCGCCTTGTTCCCATTATTGACGCAGGTGTCAAGATCGAAAAGGATTACGACATCTACGAAGAGGGCGTGGAGAAGGGCTATTTCTGCAAGGATGAAAACGGCGAGCCCTATGCCGTAGCGGTATGGCCGGGACTTACCCACTTCCCCGATTTTCTCAATCCCAACGCCAGAAAATGGTTCGGTCAGAAGTATAAGATTCTCACCGATATGGGAATTGAGGGCTTCTGGAACGATATGAACGAGCCTGCTATTTTCTGGTCTCAGAGAAAGCTTCAGGAAATATACAAAGAAATAAAGAACTTTCCCGAGAAGGACGAGGATATGTCCGCTTACCACAAGCTCAAGGATATGATGAATTCCGTCCAGAATTCTCAGGATGACTATAACGCCTTCTATCACGATACACCAAAAGGCAAGATTCGCCACAACGACGTTCACAACCTCTACGGCTACAATATGACCAGAAGTGCAGGAGAAGCACTCTCAGAGATTCTCCCCAATAAGAGAACTCTCCTTTTCTCCCGTGCTTCCTATATCGGAATGCACCGCCACAGCGGTATCTGGACAGGCGATAACCACTCCTGGTGGTCACACATTCTCCTGCTCCTCAAGCAGCTACCCTCTCTCAATATGTGCGGTTTCCTCTACGTAGGCGCAGACCTTGGAGGCTTCGGCTGTGAGACAAGCCGTGACCTGCTGCTTCGCTTCCTCTCCCTTGGAATATTCACTCCCCTTATGCGTAACCATTCCGCCGCAGGTACCCGCTATCAGGAGTGCTACCGCTTCGAAGATACCGACGATTTCAAGCACATCATCGAGCTTCGTTACCGCCTTATCCCCTACCTTTACAGCGAATACATGAAGGCGGCTCTCGCTGACGAGATGTTCTTTAGGCCCTTGGCTTTTGAGTATCCCGAGGATAATGTGGCACGCCACACCGAGGATCAGCTCCTCATCGGAAACGAGGTAATGATCGCACCTGTCTACACTCAGAATGCGCTGGGAAGATATGTATATCTTCCCGAGAATATGACCGAGGTCAGAATGCACGAGGGTGAAATCACCGAAACATTCCTTGAAAAAGGACATCACTTCGTGGAAGTACCCGAAAGCGACATCGTGTTCTTCATCAGAAGCGGAAAAGCAATTCCTCTTTGCAAGAGCGCAAAGTCCACCATGGAGCTTGAGAGAGACGAGCTCACTCTCATCGGAGACGGTGACGGATATCTCCTCTACACCGATGACGGAGAGAGCAAAAACTACTCAAATCCCCAAAACTTCAGACATATCACAAAATAATCTGCAAAATAAAAAGAGCAGACCCTTAAAAGTCTGCTCTTTTATCTGAAATATTAAAGCTATATCAGAGAATGATCTCGCCGTCAACAGTACCGCTAAGACCTGCTGCGTTGGACTCGTCTGTGTCAATATGCATTGCAGGGAAGAACTTGTCGGAAACTCTTACAACAACGTCGCCGAAGGTTGTCTCTCTGTCGCCTGCGTTTCCAACCTTAACGGAAACGATCTGCTTATCCTCAACACCGAACTCAGCAGCTGCTTCGGGAGTAAGGTGAATGTGACGCTTTGCAACGATAACGCAATCGCTTACCTCAACCTCACCCTTGGGGCCTCTGAGGATGCAACCGGGAGCACCCTTAACATCCCCTGACTCACGAACAGGAGGAGCGATACCAAGCTTTCTTGCATCTGTGAATGCGATCTCTACCTGATTTGCAGGACGAACAGGACCGAGAATTGACATCATAAGCTCACCCTTGGGGCCTACAACTGTAACCTTCTCTTCGCAAGCAAACTGACCGGGCTGAGAAAGATCCTTTTTATTTGTAAGTGTAGCACCCTCGCCGAAGAGAATCTCAAGAGTCTCCTGAGTGATGTGCATGTGACGTGCGGATGTTTCAACCATTACTTTCATAAATTAAAACCACCTATCTATAATTTCTTTTCATATTTTACAACCAAAAAGAAGAAATTTCAACTGTTTTCGGAAGATATTTACTTTTTACATAAAACTCACTCAACGGAGGATGATAAAGATGTATGAAACATGGGATAAATTTGAAGAAGATTGCCTTATGTGCAGAAAATGCGGTCTTTCAGAGGAACGCACAAATGTGGTAATCGGCACAGGCGCAAAAAATGCCGAAGTGCTCTTCATCGGAGAAGGCCCCGGCGAAAACGAGGACCTTCAGGGAAAACCCTTTGTCGGCAGAGCAGGACAGCTTCTTGACAAGATGCTGCTCGCCGTTGACCTTGACAGAAACAAGAATATCTACATCGCAAATATGGTGAAGTGCAGACCTCCCAAAAACCGCGATCCAAAGCCCGAAGAGGTAGAGTGCTGTATGGAGTGGCTTCGTACTCAGGTGAGACTTATGAGACCCAAAATCATTGTGTGTCTCGGAAGAATCGCCGCCGCAAGACTTATCAAAGAGGACATCAAAATCACCAAAGAGCACGGAATGTTCTTCGAGAAAAACGGTGTTCTGATGATGCCTATGCTACATCCTGCAGCAATACTTCGCGACCCCAGAAGAAAGCCCGAAGCGTTTAATGATTTCCTCATTCTCCGAGACAAAATAGAGGAAATCTGCGATCATACATATTGATAAGATAAGGTGTTTGCGTAAAACGCAGGCACCTTTTTTGTGGCATAAAAGGAATTGTGACGAACAGCTGATAACAAGAAACTTTTTAATTATCCATAAGTGGTCGGGCTTGCCCCCAATGAATAACCATCAGGAGGAAACGTGACTGACTGCCGATGACCGCCCCTACATATGACAAAGGATTCATCCTGCATACAAGAGCCTTCTCCCCCGAAATTTATCAGGAGGAAAGGTAACGGGTTGTCGTAGGCGCCAACCCCTACGATTTTATATTAGCCACTTCAGTAGGGGGCGATGCCCTCAGCGCCCCGAAAAATCATCAGGAGGAAATGTGACGGGCAGCCGATGACCGCACCTACAAATGAAAAGGATCCATCCTGCATACAAGAGCCTTCTCCCCCGAAATTCATCGGGAGGAAAGGTAACGGGTTGTCGTGGGCGCCAACCCCTACGATTTTATATTCGCCACTTCAGTAGGGGGCGATGCCCTCAGCGCCCCGAAAAATTATCGGGAGAAAAAGTGACGGGCGGCCGATGACCGCCCCTACAAATGAAAAAGGATCCATCCTGCAATCAATAGCCCTCCTACCCCGAAATTCATCGGGAGGAAAGTTAATGGGTTGTCGTGGGCGCCAACCCCTACAATTTTTATCAATTGCAATTTTTTCATTTACATTTATTTCATGCGTTTAGGTTTCATTTACTGTTTTTTGAAGCGTTTCACCATTTCCGTAGGGGGCGATGCCCTCTTACCCCGAAAATCATCGGAAGGAAATGTGACGGACGGCCGATGACCGCACCTACAAATGACAAAGGATTCATCCTGCATACAAGAGCCCTCCTACCCCGAAATTCATCGGAAGGAAAAGTAACGGGTTGTCGTGGGCGCCAACCCCTACGATTTTATATTCGCCACTTCAGTAGGGGGCGATGCCCTCAGCGCTCCGAAAACATCGGGAGGAAATGTGACGGGCGGCCGATGCCCCCCTACAAATGACAAAGGATCCATCCTGCAATCAATAGCCCTCCTACCCCGAAATTCATCGGGAGGAAAGGTAACGGGTTGTCGTGGGCGCCAACCCCTACAATTATCAATCGCATTTTTTCATTTACATTTATTTCATGCGTTTAGGTTTCGTTTACTGTTTTTGAAGCGTTTCACCATTTCCGTAGGAGCGATGCCCTCAGCGCCCCGAAAGGCTCCCTCAAAAGGGCGCTGTCACCGCAGGTAATCGAGGAGATGCAGGACACCTTACTGTCCCTTCATAAACCTTTGATTATTACTTTCTTCCACCTCATCCGCTTCGCTTTTGCTCAGCACCTTTTCCTTGCAGGATCGGCAACCCTTTTGTCGGCTTTGCCGACATTTCCCCTGACAGGGGAATTTCCTCGAGGGGAAGGCTTTTTTC
>JAZSME010000093.1:0-4600 GCA_045535715.1 Ruminococcus sp.
AACATCCTTCTTCAGATTCTTGACGAGGGAAGACTCACCGACGCTCACGGAAGAGTCGTTAACTTTGAAAATACTGTTATCGTTATGACCTCAAATGCCGGCTCAGATAAGCGTGAGAATGCTTTGGGATTTGGAAAATCCGAGGCAGATGCCACAAGAGATAAGGTTATGAAAGCTCTCTCCGAATTTTTGAGACCCGAGTTTATTGCCCGCGTTGATGAAATTATTGTCTTCCGTCATCTTGAGTCGGAGGACCTTAAGAAGATAGCCAATCTCATGCTCTCAGAGTATGTTGATACCCTTAAGGAAAAGGGAATCCGCTTCACCTTTGACGACGAGTCAGGTGCTGTGATCGCATCGAAAATATCAGACGGCAAGAGCGGCGCCAGAGACCTGAGAAATATTATCCGCAAGGAAGTTGAAGAGAGAATTGCTCAGGAAATGATACTGCGCGGTGAAGGCGGAATCATAGGAATTCACTTAAGCGTGAAGGATAATGAATTCGAGCTTCAGGTTATCTGATAAAAAATACACAGTAAAAGAATGGTAAATAATAAAGAATAATGCATAAAAATAAGGACCGCCTTTTGAGCGGTCCTTTTTGTTTTATCTCAGCGGTTAACACCGAATACACCTATTATTATCACCAGACAGCAGATAAGCTGCACAGGAGAAAAAGCTTCGTGAAGAATCAGCACCCCCGCAAGAACGGATACAACCGTAATGAGGTTTGAGAAAGAAGCCGAGCGTACAGGGGAAATGTGGGTGGTGGAATAATTATAAAGCAAAAATGCGAGGATGGATGAAACCACCGACAAATAGAGGATTGAGATAATAAACTGATAATGTGAGAAAGCAAAGACGATCTCTGTGACATAATTCTCTCTGAGCATTATAAGCGCAATCAGATTAAATCCGACCACACCCACAAGGAACATTATGTAGGTGCGTTCAAAGGGGGAGTAGTGTTTTGATTCGCTTCTGCTGAGAATGTTGAACACAGCGGCACAAAGGGTTGCACCAAGCAGAAGCAGAATTCCCCGGAAAGTATTTCCTGCCCCGTCGTTTGTCAAAAAGCTTATCACCGCCACAGCTGATAGTGACAGAAGAGAGAATACTGTCTGAGAAACTGTGGGCTTTTCCTTTAAGATAAGACTTGAAAGTACTATCACAACAACGGGAACGAGAGAAATAATTACGCCCGAAAGAGCACTTGAGGTGCTTTTTATACCATAAAGCTCGAAGATAAAGTATAAAAGCGGTTGCGAAAGCGCCATAAGAAGTATACGTTTCTTCGGCTTTCCTTTAAAGCTCATTTTTACCACACCAAGTGCCCAAAGCAGATTGAGACAAAGAAAAGCAATGGAGAATCTCATGGATAAGATTACAAGGGGATGGGCATAGAGAAGAGCTACCTTTGAAAAAAGAAAGCTCAGACCAAATATCAGATTTACTATCAAAGCGGCAATACTGCCCTTGAGTAAGTTTTTATTCTTTTCCATACTATCTATGTTTTATCAGAAAATTTTTGTAGTCCATTTTGTGCAGTCCCAAACCTCGTCTACCACGTCTGTGTAGAATTCAGGCTCGTGGCAAATAATGAGGATGCTTCCTCTGTATTCCTTGAGAGCTCTCTTGAGCTCGTCCTTTGCATCCACATCAAGGTGGTTTGTGGGCTCGTCAAGGAGAAGCACGTTTGTTTCCTTGTTTATAAGCTTACAAAGTCGCACCTTTGCCTGCTCGCCGCCGCTGAGTACTCTTACCTGACTTTCGATGTGCTTTGTAGTAAGACCGCATTTTGCAAGGGCAGCTCTTACCTCGTGCTGTCCGAGAGAAGGAAAATCCTTCCAGATTTCCTCGATGCAGGTGACAGTCTTGTCCCCTGTGAATTCCTGCTCAAAGTAACCGATGAGAAGGTTGTCTCCCAGCTCCACCTTGCCGGAAAGAGGAGGAATAAGTCCCAAAATGCTCTTGAGGAGTGTAGTTTTACCAATACCGTTGGCACCGGTAAGAGCAATCTTCTGACCTCTCTCCATGTGTATGCTGAGAGGCTTTGAAAGGGGTACGTCATAGCCGATAACAAGGTCCTCAGCCTCGAAGATAAACTTTCCGGGAGCCCTGCCTGATTTGAAATTGAATTCGGGCTTTGGCTTTTCCTGCTTTAGCTCAATAACATCCATCTTATCAAGGAGTTTTTGTCTGGACATGGCCATATTCCTTGTGGCAACCCTTGCTTTGTTACGTGCAACAAAGTCCTTAAGCTCGCTGATTTCCTGCTGCTGCTTCTTGTAAGCCGCCTCAAGCTGTGCCATTTTCATTGCGTGAACTTCCTCGAAGTGGTGATAGTCACCGACATATCTTTCAAGCTTCTGATTTTCCATGTGATAGATAAGGTTGATTACTTCGTTGAGGAAGGGGATATCGTGAGAAATAAGGATAAAAGCATTTTCGTAATCGATGAGATAACGCTTGAGCCATGCGATATGTTCTTCGTCTAGGTAGTTTGTAGGCTCGTCAAGCAGGAGGATGTCAGGCTTTTCCAGGAGAAGTTTTGCAAGGAGTACTTTTGTACGCTGACCTCCGCTTAAGTCCGTAACATCTCTCTGAAGACCAAGGTCAGCAAGACCCAGAGCTCGGGCAACTTCCTCTACCTTTGCATCAATAACGTAGAAATCGTGAAGTGTCAGGGTGTCCTGAATTGTACCCAGCTCCTCCAGCATCTCTGCCATACTTTCTTCATCGGCATCTCCCAGCGCATCACAGATAGCGTTCATTTTCTCCTCAAGCTCAAAGAGATAGGAGAAGGCGCTCTTGAGCACATCTTCAATAGTCATACCTGCTGTGAGTGCTGTGTGCTGGTCAAGGTAACCTACACGCACATTCTTTGACCACTCAACAGTACCCTCATCAGGCATCAGTTTTCCCGTTACAATATTCATAAAAGTGGACTTACCCTCGCCGTTTGCGCCGATAAGACCAATGTGTTCACCTTTTAAAAGACGGAAAGAAACGTCATCAAATATAGCCCTGTCACCAAAACCGTGGGACAGATGCTCAACATTCAGAATGCTCATAATAACTCCTTTGTTTTTTGTGTAACTAAGAAATTATATCATATCGCCCGATAAATTACAATAACGGCAGAGAGTTAAAGATATCTAAAAAATACTTTGCTATTTTTATTTCGTGTAGTATAATCAGTATGTAAGTTTACTTTAATCAATATAAACCAGTTAAACGAGGTGTCAATATGATATATAAAAACTTTGCGGATATGAAACTGTCAGCTCTTGGTATGGGCTGTATGAGACTTCCTGTCTGTGAGGATGACTCTCAGAAAATAGACAGGGAAGCAGTTCGTGAGATGGTAGCCTTTGCCATGGAAAACGGAGTCAACTACTATGACACAGCCTGGGGCTATCATAACGGTGAGTCTGAAATCGTTATGGGCGAGACTCTTAAAAGTTATCCTCGTGAGAGCTTCCGCCTTGCTTCAAAATTCCCCGGTTATGATCTTAATAATATGGATAAGGCAGAGGAGATTTTCGAGAAACAGCTTGAGAAGTGTCAGGTGGAGTTTTTCGATTTCTATCTGATCCACAATGTCTGCGAAATGAATATTGATGCCTATCTTGATCCCCAATTCGGTATTCTCAATTATTTCAGAGAGCAGAAGAAAAAGGGAAGGATCCGCCACTTAGGTTTTTCAAATCACGGTTCTCTTGAGACAGTTAAGCGTTTTCTTGAGGTTTACGGAGATGATATGGAGTTCTGCCAGATCCAGCTCAATTGGATAGATTGGACGCTTCAGAATGCAAAGGGACTGGTTGAGCTTCTCAATAATAGAAATATTCCCATCTGGGTTATGGAGCCTGTCCGCGGCGGAAAGCTTGCAAAACTTTCGAAGGAATATGAAGAAAAGCTCAGAGAGTATCGCAGCGATATTCCTTCAGTTGAATGGGCATTCAGATTTATCCAGTCTGTTAAGGGAGTTGTGGTAACTCTTTCCGGAATGTCGGATTTTGCACAGCTTAAGGAAAATATCGGCATCTTCTGTGAGGAAAAGCCTCTCGATGAAAAAGAGCTTGATGCACTTCTTGGAGTGGCAGATTCCATCATTTCCAAAACTGCCCTTCCTTGCACAGCTTGCAGATATTGCACTCCTTACTGTCCTATGGAGCTCGATATCCCTCAGATGATAGAGATTTACAATGAGCACGTATACTCAGGCGGTGATTATCACTCAACAATGGTAGCAAACGCTCTTCCAAAAGAGAAAAAGCCCTCTGCCTGCATCGGCTGCAGAGCCTGCGAGCAGGTTTGTCCTCAGGGAATCAGAATCAGCGAAATGATGAGTGATTTTGTAAAGAGGCTCAAAAAATGAATAACTTAAACAAAGCGAAGGAGATCCTCGTTAGCGGAGGATACACCTGTGTGCTCATAAAAGATGAACGTATATATACCTCGAAGGAAAGGGGAGTAAAGCCTCTCATTCAGTTTTTTGAGGGAAAAGAGGACCTGAGCGACTTTTCAGCAGCAGATAAAGTGGTAGGAAAAGCCACCGCTTTTCTCTATGCTCTTCTCGGGGTGAAAGAGGTCT
>JAZSME010000073.1:0-6083 GCA_045535715.1 Ruminococcus sp.
CAATCGAAAAATGATGAAGCAAGCTTAATGAGTGAGTCTTTTTCATTTTTACATTTTCCGGAAATAACCGACTGGAGAAGTTTATTTAAGGTTACTCCAATTTCTTTTCCTGATAACCCAATATTCTTCAAATCCTCTCCATTTACGCTGAGTTGTGACATTGAATAACATTCATTATTTCGCAGTATCTCTTCAAATCTGATTTTAACATCGGATAATCTGCTAAGTTTTTCCTCTCTCCTGTACTGCGATTGAGCAAGTATATCGCACCTCTGTATGCATAAAAGCTTTCTGAACAAATCAGCGCCTAAAACACCGAGTACATTCTTAATGTCAATATCACCTTGTTTGAAACGCTCATCATGATATTGAATAAGTTTTGTAACCTTCAAGACAGTATCAGATGAAAAGCCAAAGCGCTTTAGTGTTTTATCTGCAATCAGAGCGCTTACAGTCTGATGTCCTTTGAAGTGGTCAATATTCTTTGAATCCGTTGTTTTTGAATTTGGTTTACCGATATCATGAAACAAAATTGCAAGTTTTAGTTCTTCTTCTTCAGGAGTCGACTCAAAAGCTTTAAGTGTATGTTCCCATACATCATAGATGTGGTGAGGATTGTTCTGTTTAAATGATATCATATTACCTATTTCGGGAATAATAACAGAAAGAATATCAGAGTATTCCCTCAACACATCTGAAGCATCTTTGCCGAGGATTAGTCCGGAGAACTCTTTTTTGAGGCGCTGAGGATGTACCTGCAAAAGATTATCTTTATAGTGTTTCAATGCTTTGTGTGTGTTTTCTTCAATACTGAATCCAAGTTTTGAGGAAAACCTCAGCGCCCTGATTATTCTGATGGCGTCCTCTTCAAATCTCTTGTTTGGATCCCCCGTACATCTGATGATTTTATTTTTTAAATCCTCTTGTCCTCCAAAAGGATCAATCAAACCCTCAATTTCATTGAACGCCATTGAATTTACAGTAAAATCTCTTCTCTTAAGATCGTCAGATATTTTTCCGGAAAACGAAACAGAATCGGGATGTCTCTGATCTTTGTAATCTCCGTCAGTACGAAAGGTTGTAATTTCGTAAACCTTATCGTTGTTAATTATACCGATTGTTCCGTAATTTTTTCCTATCGTCACAAGTTTGAAATCTTTAAAACAGTTGATGATTTCATCAGGTGATGCATTTGTTGTAAAATCCCAATCATCGGGCACAGAACCCAACAACGAATCGCGCACGCAACCACCCACAGCATAGCACTCAAAATTATTTGAAACAAATCTATCAAATATAAATCTTAACTCATTTGGTATTGATATCAAGTCAATCACCTCGATTTGATTTTATCATAGATTAGCAAAAAAAGAAAGAAAAAGAACATTATACATAAAGAAAAGAGATTTACTCCGTTGCAGTTTACATATTAACTGATACTAGCAATAAAACCATACACATCATAAAATTATTATTTTTTATTACGAAATAATATTTTTTGAAAGGAGGTGCTATAATCAAAAAAAGATTTATTTCAGGATTTTTTGCAGTAATATTACTGTTTGTTCCCTTTTCGGTAAGTGCTCAGGAAACACAAAATGAATACTGTGAAGTTTATCCCGGTGGAGAAGTATTCGGAATAAAGATGCACACAGACGGGGTGTTGGTAATTGATACACAAGAGGTTATGACAGAGAAAGGAAGGTTGTCTCCGGCTGCGATTTCCGATATTATCCCGGGAGATATCATAGTTACTGCAAACGGACAATATATCGATAATACAAAAACACTTCAAAAAATTATATCGGAGTCTCAAAACAATGAAATAGTTATTAAAATAAAGCGAGACGGCAATTATTTGACTAAAAGCATAAAATGTGTAAAAGACCTTGGCGGTATTTACAGACTTGGAGCATGGATAAAAGACAGTGCCGCAGGTCTTGGTACCGTTTCCTTTTACACCTCAGATGGTAAGTATTTTTCTTCCCTGGGACACGGGATATATGACAGAGATACTAAAATGTTAATGCCTTTATCTGAGGGAGAATTATTTTATGCAAATATAACATCTGTTACAAAAAGCTCAGATAACAAGGTTGGTGTATTAAACGGATACTTTACAGAAAATATGCTGGGAACGGCAATAAAGAACAGTGATAACGGAATATATTGCAACACCATAAACTTTAGAAAAGAAGGCTCACCCATAGAAATCGCTCCGATAAGCGAAATCGAAGAAGGTCCGGCAGAAGTTATGTCAACAATAAGCAGCGATGGTGTTATGAAATATTCTGCGGATATTATTGATATAAACAAAACCTGTGATGAAAAAAATATGATAATAGAAATCACGGATAAGGAACTTCTTGAAAGAACAGGCGGAATTGTTCAGGGTATGTCCGGTTCACCAATAATCCAGAACAACAAACTTGTAGGAATACTGACACACGTTTGCGTGGATGATGTAAGCAAAGGTTACGCAATTTTCGCTAAAACTATGTATGAAACTTTAGAGACCTGTAAGTAACTAAAAAAAGGAGGTGCATAATGCATCTCCTTTTGTGTATAAGTTTCACACAACTTTCACTAAAACACGCAGTATTACTGCATATTATCGGGAAAATTGTTAATTATTGGAATAATATGCGATTATTTTTGTTGAAATTATTTTACATTATATATTGATATTTCTTCCATAATATGGTAACATTTAGTCACCTTATTAAATTTGGGAGGATATATATGGACAGCAAAGCAAAAATACTTATTACTGAGGACCTGCGGGATTTTAATGATGAAAAACTCATTGAATTCACTAAATTAAACCTCTCCCCTGTCTTTTGCAGAAAAGATGGAGATGAAGTTATCGCAGCAATCAAAAACAGCAAGCCGGATGTTGTATTTATGGACTTGTTTATGGCGAAAAGAGACAGTATAGGCGTAATGAAAACAATAAAGTCGACGAAAGACGTCAAAGTTCCTTTATTTGTGATCTTTTCTTCATTTGATAGTCCGACTCTGGAAAGAGAATTGATGGAGAATGGTGCATCATATATCGTAATAACGCCCTACGATCTCACCTCTTTGCTTGAAAATGTAAGAGCGATGCTGGATTCTGATCGTAAAACATTCGGAGCTATACACAGAATTGATCCTTATTCGAATCTAGAACTCAGAGTTTCTGAAATATTACATCAGATTGGAGTTCCGGCGCACATAAAAGGATATCATTACCTGAGAGACTCCATTATTCTGTCTATCAAGGAGCCTGAAATCATAAATGCTATTACAAAGCAATTATATCCTTCGGTTGCTAAAAAATACGCCACAACATCTTCCAGAGTTGAGCGCGCTATCCGTCACGCAATCGAAGTTGCATGGGACCGCGGTGACGTCGATATACTCAATTCATATTTCGGATATACCATTCATATCAGCAGAGGCAAACCTACAAACTCTGAATTTATTGCAATGATTGCAGATAAATTAAGACTTGAGATGAGATCTGTTAGCTAAATAATTTAAGGACTTTTCTGCGGAAAAGTCCTTTTTTAGTTTACTCTTTTAAAATACTATGATAAGATGATTATAGATAAGAGGTGAAGATATGGATATTATTGATAAAGACATTAAACTTCCTTCAGACCTTGCAGAATCGGTTTCAGATATTTTGCTAAGGATGGGTATTCCCACACATTTGAAGGGGTATCATTATTTAAGAGACGCTATTATGATCGCTATAAAAGAGAACAACACCACAAGAAAGTTATATACTGTCGTAGCAAACAAATATTCCACTACCGCTTCAAGAGTAGAACGTGGTATTCATCATGCAATTGATGTTGCTTGGAGAAATGCCGATGAAGAAACTCTGAATACTTACTGTTCTCTTTCAAAACAAACAGACAGAATTAAGCCTATAAACCTTGAGTTTATTTCCGGGATTTCTGAAAAACTGAGTTTAAATATTAAAGAATAATTTCTTTCAAAAGAAGGACTTCTATCATATTTGTCCTTGTTTTTTTGTTTGACTCATTTTTTAAAAAGTGATAAAATTACTTTAAATTATCAATAGGAGCAGAAAATGAAATCTACCAACTTTAATGTTTACGGAATGTCTTGTTCAGCCTGCAGTGCTGCTGTTACAAAAGCTGTTGAGAAATTAAATGGTGTAAGCAGCGTTACGGTCAATCTCCTGACAAACGCTATGGCTGTAACTTATGACGAGAACATCCTGAAAACCGAAAACATAATTGAAGCGGTTGTACACGCAGGATATAATGCCACACTGAAAGATGAGTCAAAAGTATCCGATCAGCTTGAAAAGCTTAACAAGAAAGCGAATTTCCTTAAGATTCGTCTTATCCTTTCCGTAGTGTTCCTTCTGATCCTCATGGTCGTTTCAATGGGGCATATGATAGGAATAAACATATTTTCTCACGAACAGAACCTGATTAAAGGAATAGTTGAACTGATGCTGTTCGTTCCGGTTGGAATTCTGAACTTCAAGTATTACTCTTCAGGTTTCAAGGCACTTATGAGACTTAATCCGAATATGGATACTTTGATCAGTATAGGTTCTCTTGCTTCAGTTGTTTACAGTCTTATTCTTCTTATAGGTGGCGGCTCCTCTCATTATTACTTTGAATCAGCCGCAATGATCCTCACATTTATTACCATCGGAAAATATCTGGAAAGCAAGTCTAAAGCAAAAACAACAGATGCCGTAAATAAACTTCTTGACCTATCCCCGAAAAAATCCATAATCCTTGTGGACTCTGTGGAAACAGAAATTGATTCAAAGGACATTAAAATAAACGACATCGTTGTTATGAAGGCCGGTTTTTCTTTTCCTGCCGACGGTACTATTATTTATGGCGAAGGAAGCGTTGACGAGTCCGCCATCACCGGAGAAAGTATGCCGGTTGAAAAGGGTGTTTCAGGCAGTGTAATCGGTGGTACTGTGCTGAGCACAGGCTATCTGAGATTTAAGGCTGAAAAAGTCGGAGCAGATACAACTCTCTCTTCTATCATCAGACTTGTTGAGGAAGCGACGGTTACCAAGCCCAAAATCGCAAAGGTGGCTGATAAAATCAGCAGAATCTTTGTTCCTTGTGTAATTTTAATTTCAATAATCACCTTTGGTCTCTGGTATATTTTCACCAAAGATTTTTCTTTATCGCTGAAGTTTGCAATTTCGGTTCTCGTTATTTCCTGTCCCTGTGCATTGGGACTTGCAACTCCTACTGCAATTATGGTTGCTACGGGAAGAGCGGCAGAGCTCGGTGTTCTTATAAAGTCTTCAGAAATATTTGAAAAAGGCAGCAAAACAAAAACAGTGCTCTTTGATAAAACAGGCACTATTACAAAGGGTACCCCTGCGGTATCGGATTTTTATAGTAGCTATCAGGATAGCACAGAAATTCTTTCCATTTGTTCCTCTCTTGAAAAACTCAGCGATCATCCTCTTGCAAAAGCAATAGTAAATTACGCTCATTCAGACAACGACCTTATAATTGACGATTTCATAAATGTAACCGGAAAAGGTGTCGGAGGTACTGTTAAAGGTAAGGAATACCGTATAGGAACTCTTATTTTCCTTGATATTAAAGAGATCCCTGCTGAATTCAAGAGTAAAGTTATGGAGCTTGAAAAGAGCGGAAAGACAATACTCTATGTAAGCGAAAACGGTGTTATGACAGCAGTATTCGGTCTTGCAGATCAAATCAAGAACAGTTCAAAGGAAGCTATCAGTTTCTTACAAAACATAGATATTGATTGTGTTATGCTTACAGGAGACAATCAGGCAACAGCAGATGCAATCAAAACCCAGACAAACATCAGAGAAGCTCATGCACAGCTTCTTCCGTCTGATAAGAATAGATTATTAAAAGATTACCAGAAAAAAGGAATAACCGTTATGGTTGGAGACGGAATAAACGACTCCCCCGCTCTGGCAGCTGCTGATATCGGTATTTCACTGGGAAATGCAACAGATATTGCTGTTGACTCAGCAGATGTTATTCTTATGAGAAATGATTTGAGAGACGTTTATACCACTCTCAACATCTGTAAAAAGACCA